>JAPKBO010000080.1 GCA_028823395.1 Planctomycetota bacterium
GGCCTTGGCGACACCGATCATGACCCGCGGTTGGATGCGTGCGACGCAGGCCAGAAGTCGTTTGCGTCCCATGCCGGGGTCGGCCAGGACGGGTACGGCCCCCAGCTTGAAGAGGGCGAAGGTCAAGGCCACGAAGTCGATGCTCGCCGGTACGAACAGGCACACGCGGTCGCCGAACTCCACGCCAAGATCTTGCAAGCCCGAGGCTATGTGGCTGGCCCGCGCCTCAAGCTGTGCAAAGGTGATGCGTCTGTCTGTCTTTGCCTCGATGACGGCATCGACGTCGGGCCAGGCCTCGGCGCTTTGGGAGAGGAATCCGGCGGTGTTCGTGCGCTTCGGTATCTCACCCATGGCTTTGAAGGGATTGGGTCGCGTCACAGGACACCCTCCGCTCGCAGAAAGGTGCGCAAGCGGCGTTCGATCTCCTCGGGTGCGTCTTCGAACAGGTAGTGACCGGCATCGGCGATCGGATGGCTCTCGGCCCCGGGCAAACGCCGCTCCCATTCCTCGCGGAAGGCTGGTGTGAAGCACCAGTCCTTCTCTCCCCAAAGGATTAGGTTGGAACGATCTTGGAACACGGGCAGCCCGGCAGCGATCGCCGTCAGGGTTTCCCAGCTGGGATGGCTCGCATTCATGGGGATGTCGTCTACGAAGTGCCAGGTGGCACGTGCACTGCGCGGGTGAGCGTAGGGCTTCACGAAAGCACGCCGCACCGCACGGGGCATGGGGCGTTCCACGGCCATGAACGTTGCCGCGCGGGCAAAAGCGTTGCAACCCTGTACCGCCAGGCGACCGAGGCCCGGCACACGGCACAGACCAATTCTTCCAGGCATGAGATCCGAGGGGAACGCTGCTGTGTTGGTGATCACCAGCCGTCCGATGCGTTCGGGTCTTTGGAGGGCTGCGCCCAGGCCGATGGCTCCGCCCCAATCGTGAACGAGGAGGGTGACGTCCGAAAGATCCAGGTGGTCGATCAGGTGCACCAGGTTCTGGACGTGATCCGCCAGCCGGTAGGACCATTGTTCGGGCTGCTCGGAGAGCCCGCAGCCCAAATGGTCGGGGGCGATCACGCGCATCTCACCCGCGAAACCCTGCAGCTGTCGTCGGAACAGGAAGGACCAGGATGGATTGCCGTGGACGCAGAGCATGGGCGGGGCCTCGGTAGGCCCTTCGTCCGCAAAGTGCATACGTCCTGCTTCCACTTCCAGGAAGTGCGAGTCGAATGGGTACTGTTCGCGAAGGGGCGACGCCCAGCTCGGGGTGTTGCTTTTGTCCTGCGCGGAGAGGGATGCGGTCACGGTGGTCAAGCGGTGTGGTCCTGGGGTTCCGAACAGGATACGCCTTGGGCGGATGGAAGGATCCAGGTGAGGTCTTCTTCCCCGCCCTGGACGTGGACGGCCAGCAGGTGCTCGTGCCAACGGAACTGCAGGACGGGCGCGGGCTCTCCATCTAGGCCCATCTGCAGGGCTGGTCCCGCTGGCTCCCCGGCTTGGGGCAGGTTCGGGTGCGGTGTGGCCGTCAGCCGGCAATGGGAGAGACGCGTCAGTCCGACTCCCGCCGCCTTGAGAACCGCCTCCTTCGCCGTCCAAAGGCGCGTGAAGCCCAGGGCGTCCACCTCGCCCAGGAGGGCCCGCTCTTTCTCGTCGAGCACCGCCGCACGCAGGGCGGCCCTGCGTAGGGTGACCCGCTCCAGGTCCACCCCAAGGGGGGCGCGGGTCAGAGCGCCCAGCACCCAGGTGTCGTCGTGGGAGACCGACCAGTACCAGCCCCTCCAGGGCTGAGGCACGTCATCGTGTTTGTGGAACACCATCTCGGCACACTGCGCCGCATCGGCCGCCAGGGCCAGGGCGTGTCGAGCCCCTGCGGACTGTGCTGCCACCCGCTCTCGAGCCGGGAGCGAGGGGTCCTGATCCGGGGTGGGGAGGAGGGCGATGAAGGCCGGTGGCATGAGCCCCAGAATACGCCAAGTCACTGGACAAGTGCGTCCCTGGTACGCCTGCCTTAGGCTGTGTGGGTGTTCGCCCCGTATCTCCTTGCTGTGTCTGTGCTCTTCTATCCGTGCGGTGATCCGCCGACGGAGGAGCCGGCGGTCGATGGGAGGCACTGGGCCTTCAATGCTCCCGAGCGCCCCCCCCTCCCAACTGTGGTGCGAGAGGATTGGGCGCGGGATGACTTGGATGCGTTTGTGCTCGAGCGTCTGGAGCGAGGGGGCCTTGAGCCCGCCGCTCCCGCTCCGCGCGGGACTTGGTTGCGGCGCGTCTCCCTGGGTCTGACAGGGCTGCCGCCCACGCCCGAGGAGATGGACGCATTCTTTGACGACTCGAGCACCGGCGCTCACGGGCGAGTGGTCGATCGCCTGCTCCAATCGCCGCGCTACGGTGAGCACATGGCCAGCGACTGGCTCGATCTGGCCCGCTATGCCGACACCTACGGTTATCAGAGTGACGTGTACTGCGAAGTTTGGCCTTGGAGGGACTGGGTCATCGGTGCTTTCAATGAGAACCTTCCCTACGACAAATTTCTGACCTGGCAGGTGGCGGGGGACCTACTTCCCGACGCAACACGTGAGCAACGGCTTGCGACCGGTTTCAATCGCCTGCACCGTCAGACGAACGAAGGGGGCTCCACCGAAGAAGAGTACCGCCAGGAATATGTGGCCGATCGTGTGGACACCCTCGGCACGACCTTCATGGGCCTGACCATTGCGTGTGCCCGTTGCCACGACCACAAGTTTGATCCAATCGGGCACGGGGATTACTACTCCTTGGCCTCGTTCTTCGCCTCTATCGACGAGAGCGGCTTGTACTCGCATTTCACCAATGCCGTACCGACACCAACTCTTGAGTTGCCCACCGCCGACCAGGAGCGGAATCTGTCAGAAGCTCAGGAGCGGGTACGTGTGCTTGAGGAGATTCAGCCCTCGCTGGCCGCCGCCGACGCTCAGACGGATCCGCTGGACCTCCTTGACCTACAGGGCATCTGGTCCATGGATGAGGAGGAGGGTGCGGCTCTCGCCAACGATCTACAGGTGCTTCAGTCCAGTGAGTACGTCACGGTTCAGGGCGGCGGTCGTGAGATTCGGATTGCACACCCCGCGCTTGCCGAGGGTCGCGTCAGTTCGATCCGCATGACCCTTCCCGGCACAAACCGCGTGATCAATCTCTCCGAATTGGAGATCACATCCGAGGGTGAGAACGTTGCTGGTCAGGCCATCCTCGCGCAGTCATCCGAATACAACTCTGGTGCCTATCCGATCTCGAATCTGGTGGATGGCAACCGCGGTAACTTCAGCCACACGGCATTTGAGGCGGAACCGTGGATCGAAGTTCGCATGGATCGGTCGCGTGCCATCGAGGTCATCACGATTTGGAATCGTCCAACCCTTGAGTCGCGATTCGATGGTGCACGGATCGAACTCTTCGAGGATGAGACCAGCCTAGGAGTTCTTCCAGTGAGCATTACGGCCACGGCGGGGACGATGCACGGCTCCAGCCAGCGCATCGCGGGGCACGCGGGTGGCGGGCTTGAGCTCACCGGGGACGATCCGGTCACCTTTCCGGGCGTAGGCCACTTCCGGCGCTGGGATGCATTCAGCATCGCCCTTCGAGTGCGCCTGCCGGAAACCTATCCACGGGCGATTATCCTGCATCGATCCAAGGCTTGGCATGACTCGGGAAGCCGCGGCTATCAGTGGCTTGTGGAGGAGGGTTTATTCTCCGCGTCCTTGATTCACTTCTGGCCGGGGGATGGTTTGCGCGTGCGCACCAAGGAAGCTCTGCCCCTAGGGGAATGGGTACACCTGGCCATGACCTACGATGGGTCCTCGCGCGCAGCGGGCATGCACCTGTACGTAAACGGTAGGGCCGTGGAGGTGGAGGTGATTCGGGATTGCCTGACGCGCAGCATCGTGGGTAGCAGTGAGGGGAACTTGACCCTCGGAGAGCGCTTTCGGGATCGAGGTTTCGCCGGCGGTGGAGTGGACGAGCTGGTGGTGGTGGGCCGCGCCTTAGCACCTATGGAAGTGGCGCATCTGTGCGGCGGCGACCAAGGAGTCGCTGCGGCACCTGCCTTGCAGTTCTCCCCGCAGCAGCGCGAGGCTTTGCGCAGCGCGCGTCAGCACAGAGATGGGCTGCGTGACGGCGTGCGTCAGATCATGACCATGGAGGACATGGCGCAAGAGCGGGTGGTGCACCGCCTCGACCGGGGCAGCTACGAGCGTCCTCGCGAAGTTGTGACCCGTGGGGTTCCCACAGCCATCGGACCCAAGTTACCCCCCTCGGCACCCCTCAATCGCTTGACCCTCGCCCGCTGGCTCACACACCCCGAGCATCCGCTTACGGCACGGGTGGCGGTCAATCGCCTCTGGCAGGGTCTCTTCGGGCGTGGGATTGTTGCCACGCCGGAGGACTTTGGAACTCAGGGCGCGCTCCCCAGCCACCCTGAATTGCTCGACGCTTTAGCCCTGGAGTTCATCGACTCGGGCTGGGATGTGCAGGCTCTCCAGAAGCGAATCGTCCTTTCGTCCACCTATCGACAGTCCTCACGCACCACGGATCATGTGCGGTCCACCGATCCAGAGGGCGCGCTGCTGTCGCGTTTCCCCTCACAGCGCATGGACGCCGAGACTCTGCGGGATAGCGCACTGTTCCGGGCGGGCCTCTTGGTGGAGAAGCTCGGCGGACCTAGCGTGAAGCCCTATCAGCCAGCCGGTCTGTGGCAGGAGAAATCGGGATCGGCCTATCACCCGGACACGGGGGACGGGCTCTACCGTCGCAGCCTCTACACCATCTGGAAGCGCACCTCGCCGCCGCCCTACATGATGATCTTGGACGCGGCCAAAGGAGATGTGTGTGTCGCGCGGCGCCGGCCGACCAACACACCGTTGCAGTCGCTGGTGATGCTCAACGACCCTCAGTTCGTGGAGGCGGCGAGAGTCCTCTCCGAGCGGATTGTTGGCGAGGGGGGGGATGTGTCTAGACGCATGGAGCGACTGTTCCGGATTGTCCTGAACCGTTCACCTCTTGAGGAGGAGATTGAATGGATGGATGACCTGCTCGAAGATATGGGCGCGCGTTATGCCGCCGACCCCGAGGGCATGCAGGCCTTGCTGGCGGTGGGGGCCAAGCCCTTTCGGCCGGAGCTTGATGCCTCCGCAGTTGTTTCCTGGACCATCGTGGCGCACACGCTTATGAGTCTGGATGAGGCGGTGACATTGCGATGAGTTCCACGGGACTGACACGCCGGGAAATGCTCGCCGCCGCCGGACTGGGTGGGGGCTCTCTGGCTTTGGGGGGGGCCCGCGTGCCCGACGCGACCCGGTCTCCGTTCGTTTTGCACCACGCTCCTCGGGCGAGGCGCATCGTCTTCCTTTTTCAAAGCGGCGGCCCCAGCCATCTGGACCTCTTCGATCCCAAGCCTGAGCTGGTGCGGCGTAACGGAGAGGAGCTTCCCGAGAGCGTACGCAAGGGCCAGCGCCTGACGGGCATGAGTGGTAATCAGTCGAGCCTACCCCTCGCTGGTTCACCATTTGAGTTTGCTCAGCACGGTCAGAGCGGCGCTTGGATCAGCTCGCTCCTGCCGCACACAGCGGGCATCGCCGATGATCTGACGTTCTTGAAGGGGATGAACACCAGCGCCATCAACCACGACCCGGCGGTGACCTTTGTGCAGACCGGCTCAGAGTTGTCCGGCCGGCCCTCTCTGCCCGCCTGGATCTCTTACGGCCTCGGTAGTAGCAATCCGGATCTGCCAGCCTCTTGCATTCTTATCACCAAGAACAAGGGGGGGCAGCCTCTCTACGCAAGGCTCTGGGGTTCGGGTTTCCTGCCCTCTCAACATCAGGGCGTTCAATTTCGTTCCTCGGGAGACCCGGTCCTCTACCTGAGCAATCCTCCCGGTGTGGATCGTGGTACGCGCAGACGCATGCTTGACACTTTGGGTCAGCTCTACCGTTTGCAGGGAGAGCGGGAAGGAGATCCTGAAATTGCATCGCGCATGGCTCAGCATGAACTGGCCTACGCCATGCAGGCCTCCGTACCCGAAGCCACGGACCTCTCCGATGAACCCGACGAGGTCTTTGACCTGTATGGCCAAGAGGCTCGGAATCCGGGCACCTACGCAGCCAACTGCCTTCTGGCGCGTCGCCTCCTGGAGCGCGACGTGCGCTGCGTGCAGCTGTTTCATCAGGGCTGGGACCAGCATGGGAATCTGCCGGGGGCCATCCGCACCCAGTGCAAGGAGACCGATCAGGCTTCTGCCGCCCTGGTGACGGATCTCAAGCGCCGCGGCTTGCTGGAGGACACCCTAGTGATCTGGGGCGGTGAGTTCGGTCGCACGAGCTACTCCCAGGGGAAGCTGACCGCCAACAATTTTGGTCGTGACCATCACCCGCGTTGCTTCACCACCTGGATGGCGGGAGGAGGCATGCGGCCCGGCCTCTCCTTTGGCGAGACGGACGACCTGGGTTACAACGTTGCACGGGACGGCGTTCACGTGCACGACTTCCAGGCCTTGATCCTGCATCTGATGGGGATAGACCATGAGCGCCTGGTATACCCCTACCAGGGTCGTGAATTCCGCCTGACCGATGTGCATGGCAGGGTGCCCTGGCCGGTACTGGCCTGAGAGGCTGAGGTAGCGAGGACTTTACCTGCCTGGATAGGTGGCTTGGCCACGGCCTGTTAGACTGCGGCGCAGAATGAATGATTCCCATCCGAACGAGATTTTGAAAATGGACCTGTCGGGCGGCGACAACGACTGGTCACCCACGCCCCACGGCCAGCTCCTGGCCCTAGCTCTGGCAGAGAACAACCTCGTGCGCGGCAAGAGTGTTCTGGAACTGGGTGCCGGCGTGGGGAACCACACCATTTTGCTGCTCCGTCAGGAGGCCGCCTCCATGGTGGCCACGGAGATCACCACGGAGCGCTTGGAAACAACGCGTTCCAACGTGGAGCGCAATATGGAATCGCCTTGGCCGGAACCCAACATTGAATACCGGGCTGCCGATTGGCTTGCCACTGAGGGTCGTTTCGACGTACTCGTCACCAATCCGCCCTTCATGGTTAGCGGGAAGCAAAACAGGCGCTACTTCATCGACTCGCTCATTCTCGATTCCTACAAGCGTCTGAATCCCGGCGGGACCCTGGTCTTCGTTCAGTCGTCCATGGCGGACACGGCCAAGAGCATCCGGCGGTTGGAAGAGAACGGCTATGCCGTGCGCGCTCTGGCCACCAGTCGCGGACCGTTCCGGGACTACTACTTCGAGGATCCCGCCTTCATAGAGGAGATCCAGGACGTGCCGGATGGGTTCGAACTAAAGGATGGCGAGTACACCGAGACCCTAACGGTCTTGTGCGCCGTACTTCAGCCCTACAGTCCACCGGCCATCGCGCACTGAGTCTCTGCTGAGGCGCCAACGCACCTCAGCCATTCACGATTCTCTCGTCGAAGTGATTCACGCTCATGCCTGCGTCGACGACGAGGCCTTGAGCGTTGATTCCGCTTGAGAGCGGAGAGAGCAAGAATAGGGCGGTGTCTGCGACCTCGCGGGTTTCCAGGCCCCGGCCACGCAGCGTGGCCTTTTCAGCGTGCAGATAGGAGTCGGCGTAACCGGGGATGCCGGCGGAAGACGAAGTCTTGAGCAGACCTGCGCGCACGCCGTTGAAGCGCACGTTGGAGAAGGCGGAAAAGGACTTGGCCAGGAAGATGACGGCTGAGTCGAGGGCCGCCTTCGCCGGAGCCATGAAGCCGTAATTCTCGGCGGCCATGGTTGTCGTCGAGATGGAGATCGTCACAACCGAGGCGTCCGGGGTAAACAGATCCTTGAGTGCGTTGGAGAGATTGACGAGCGAGAAGGCCGAGACGTCCACGGCCTCGAGGAAGGCTGCCTTCGGAGATTCGTGGAAGGGCTTCCAACCGTCCGAGTAATCGGCGAAGGCGATGGAGTGCACGAAGCCGTCAAGGCGCGGGTGATCCCTGGCCAGGTCCTTTGCCAGATTTTCGATCTGCTCCTGGTGGCGCACATCGCAAACGTAGATGTCGCCGAGGAGCGCGGCCTTGGCCAGTACCTCGGCCACGGATTCACGGCGCGCTTCTGTGCGCACCACCCAGACGGGGATGGCATCGGCTGCTTGGAGTGCGCGGCCTATGTGTAGAGCCACGCTCTTCTTATTGGCCACGCCCGTGACCAGTACGGTCTTGCCAGCCAATTGCAGGGGATCGCTCATCGGTTGTCTCCTTCGGCCATGGCCAGGACAAAGGCGAGGCGCGCGACCTTGCCTTCCTCGCTGGTTACTTGGGCGGTGAACCAGCAGGCGTTGGCCAGCCGATCGGTCTGCTCCACTCGGGTGTGCAGGTTGTGTCCCGGACGCACCATGCGGCGGAAGCGCGCGTCTTCGATGCGGGTCAGGACCGGCACGCCGGAGGCGGCATCCTCACCCGTAAGATTGCCGACCAGCAGGGCCGCGCTCTGGAAGCAGTGTTCGCTGATGAGGACTCCGGGCAGGACCGGGTTGCCCGGGTAATGCCCTCGGAAGACGTCCAGATCCTCGGCCACGTGCCACTCGGTCTCGATCCAGTCGTCTCCCCGGTCTGCGATGCGGTCCACGAACAGGAAAGGATCCCGGTGGGGCAGCAGGGCTTCAATGGCTGCGCGTTCGGTACTAGAGGCCACCGCTGACCTCCAGAACGCTACCGGTGATGTAGGAGGCGCCTTTCGAGGACAGATAGAGCACTGCGTCAGCGACCTCTTCGGGCTCGCCGAAGCGCTTCATGGGCACACTCTTCTTGTGGGCAGCGGCGAGCTCCTCGGGTAGGTCGTCGAGGAGTTCCGTGGCGATGAATCCGGGGGAGACGCAGTTGACCGTGATCTTGCGCTTGGCCACCTCCTTGCAGAGCGAGCGCATCAAGCCCACCTGCCCCGCCTTGGAAGCGCCATAATTGCCCTGGCCTTCGAAGCCGAAACGGCCGGCGGGTGAAGTGATGAAGACTATGCGGCCGTAGCGTTGGCGCATCATGTTGAGCACGGCGAATTTGGACATATTGAAACCTCCCGTGAGGTTTGTATCGATCACGGCTTGCCAGTCCTCGGGGGACATGCTGGCGACGATCCCGTCCCGTCGGATCCCGGAGTTGGCCACGAGGATGGAGACCTCCGTATCCTCGAGTTCCTTCCAGAATCCGGCACAGGCCGCGTGGTCGGCCACGTCGAACTTGGACAGGTGCAGACGCTCCGCTCTATCGCCTGCAGCCTCGCGCAGGGCCTCGGCCGCCTCGTCGTTACCGAAATATGTAGCGTGCACGTGGGCGCCCTCGGCCAGGAAGGCCAAGCTCATGGCGCGCCCCAGTCCGCGAGTGCCACCTGTGATTACGGCATGTTGGTCTTCGAATCTCATGGGTACCTATGAAGAAGGGGCCGCATCGGCGGCCAGGGACGCGATGCGCGCGTCGACTTTGTTGGCCGTGATGGCCCCGTAGTTGGCGGCTCCCAGCCAGCCGGACATAATGATGCCAACGGAGCCGGAGTGATAGAGTCCCTCGATCTGCTGCGGCAACTCCATGGAATAGCGCAGGCCCTCGAACTTGGTGCCAAAAGAGGCACCGCCGGTGTGCTGGGTGTAGAAGGCGAAGCTGCGCGGGGTCGAAGACTCCAGGTGGGTGACCTTCGAGCGGATGTCGGGCACGTGGACTTCGAGGGCCTTGAGGGTGTCCTCTTCAAGCCGCGCCTTGGCTGCGGCGTAGTCCGACTCGGAAAGATCCGCCCAATCCGACCAGTTGGCGTTCATCGAACTCACCACCGTGTGCCGGCCGGTGCCCGGGCGCACCTTGGGGTAGTAGAAGCTGAATGTGCGGCTTTGCCCGTGCAGGTCCGCCAGGCTCGCTGAATCGAACTCGGGACGGGTGCTCGTGAAGAATAGATCCGCGATCCAAGGCAGATCTTCCCCGGGTCCCAGCCCCATGTAGACCTGGGTTGAGGAGCAGTTGAGTTTCGTCTGCTTGGCTGCGTCGAGCCAGGCGTCGTCGAAGTGATCGGGGGCCACGAGTCGTTCGATCGTCGCCTTGAGCCCCGCATTCGAGACTACCGTCTCGGCCCGGATCTCGCGGGTTCCCACTCGCACTCCCCGCACTCGGCCGTGCTCCACGGTGATCTCATCCACTTGGCTGCGACCGAATACATCCACTCCGTTGCGGGCCAGGATGGCGCGCATCTCGCGGATCAACAGGTCCGTGCCGCCTGTGAAGGTGTAGACCCCCTTGGACATGAAGTTTGAGAAGACGATCCCGTAGGTGATGGCTGGGTCTTCGAGGGTGGAGCCATTGGCATAGCTGATGGGCTCCATTAGCAGGCGGTGCACGTCGTTTCGGCCGGGGAAGAACTCCTCGAACAACTCGGCCGTGGTGCGGCCGTCGTCGTCGTAGTAGTTCATGGCGCGCAGCGTTTCGTAGAAGGCTTCAACCGTCCTTGAGGCGCAGCCGAAGACATCGACGAGCTTGTGGGTGAAATCCTCGCGCGTGAACGTGGTGTTGAATTGGAACTGCGGATTGTCGAAGCGCACGCCCTCGAGTTGCACGATGCGATCCGAGATCGATGTGCCCCAATACTTGCGACAGGTTTTCTTCATGCCGATGGGGAATCCGTGCAAGGAGATATCGAACACGTGTCCGCCGCGTCGCTTGAACCAGGTCGCCATGCCACCGAAATTGTAGTGCTGCTCGAGGACGCAGACGGAGTGCCCGGCGCGGCCCAGAATGTTGGCTGCCGTCAGCCCCGCCAGCCCCGATCCGACGACAACCACGTCATAATGATCCTTGGCCTTGTCGAGGGCGTCACCGGAGGAAGGCCGCTTGCCGTCGCGGCTGCCGGTGAAGTAGTGGGTGGAGCGGCTCATGATTCTAGGCGGGCAGCAGAGCGTGACGATTGGCCATGGCAACGCCAGAGAGCATGGCGCCGATGATACCTAGGTAGCCTTGGTCCGTGCCGCACAGGAATAGCCCCTCAAGGGGGGTGGTGCCGCTCTTGTCCTTATGTGGGCAGCCGTAGACTGCGCCGTTGAGGTGTCCCGTGAAATGCTCGATCGTGCGTGGCGTGAAGGCGTCCTTGGCCACTACCTGCTCGCGAACATCGGGGCCGTACAGGGAGACCGTTTCAAGCCCCTTGGCCCAGGCCTGCTCCTTGGCGGCCACGTACTCCTCATCCGTCATGGCCTTCCAGCGCTCTGCGTTGGCCATAAGGGTCAGACGTAGGACGCCCTCGGATTCGGGCACTTGATCTGCGTAATTTTCTGGGCAGCAGATGACGCCGCTGGCAAAGGAGACGGCCTCTTGCGGCTCCTCGTAAATCGCGTGCTCGCCTTGGCTAAAGAAGACGATCGTGTCGGTCCAGCCAAGGTCCGGCGCCGGTTGGTCGAGTAGCGTCGTGCTCTCCACGAAGGTCATGCGCCCCGCGTGTTCGGGACCATATGTAGATGCAAGAGTCTCTCCGCACAGGGATAGAGTCTCGACTCTGCCGGCGGATGAGATCACGCGCTCCGATAGGATCTCGGTCCCGTCGTCGAGGCGAACCCCTTGGGTCCGGCCGTTCTCATGCAGGATTTCGGCAACGCCTGCTTTCATGCGCAGTTCGCCTCCCAGCTCGAGGTAGCGCGCCCGTAGGGCATCGAGCAGGGGCCGGATGCCTCCTGCCGGTCGCGCAAAACCCTCCTCATAGAGACTCTTCCAGAGCACGAGAAAGGAGGGGAAGTCGACGTCACTGGGCGTCGGCGACCCGTAGAAGAGAATCGGCAGGAGCAGCAGATCCACGAGGCGTGCCTCCCCGAGGTGCCGGGTCAGGTAGGCCCGCGCACTCTCTTGGCCCTCCGGCACGTCGAAGGGCAGGGTTTCCAATTCGTGCGCCATGGCGTCGAAGGCCGCCGCCTGGGATGGAAACTGGCGGGCCACTTCGCTGCGTAGCAGTTCAAAGTCATTGCTGAAGTGGAGGTCGGTATCGCCCACCACGCTCCGGGAGCCGCGCTGTTCCCCAAGTCGGAGGGAGTCGTACGGTATGCGCAGTTGCCTCAGGACGCGTGTCAGTGGGCGGCCGCGGGTGCCCTTGGGGACGAAGTTCGTCAGGGCGTGCAATCCCACGTCAAAGCGTCTTCCCTTGTGCTTGTAGTAGGAATTCAGTCCGCCCCAAAGATAGTGGCGATCCAGGACCAGGACGCGCTGGTCGAACTGGGCGAGGCGGATGCCCGCCGCGAGGCCGCTCATGCCCGCCCCGATCAGGATCGTGTCGTAAGGCGTGGAGGCGGTCATCGCAGGACGGTGGCAAGACCCCGAGGAAGTGGGGCCGAAGGGCCTCAGGCGTTGGTGACCAGTTCGTGGTCGGCTAGATGAGGCGCTAGGTAGTCCGCGCAGCCTTGGAGAGTGGCCAGCTCCTTGTAGTCATCCTCGGGAACCTGCACGCCGTAACGCTTGCGGAGCTCCATGACGATGTCGAGGAAGTCCATCGAATCCAGTTCAATCTGATCCCGCAGGGGGTCCGTCAGATTCAACCCGCCGATCTCTTCGTCGGGGGCGATGGTATGGATGATGTCCTTGACGGCCTGGACGATTTCTTCGTGGGTCATGGTTTGGGGTGCGCTCTTGCGCGGGGAATAGAAGATCAGGCCATGCCCTTCACGAGCACGGCGGAGTTGATACCGAGCATCCCGAACGACAGGTTCAGAATGGTGTTAATGCCTTGAGTCTCACGCGGCTTGCCCAGGACAAGGCCGCGAAGCTCGCAGTCAGGATCGAGGTGATCCACGTTGATGGAAGGGTGCACGATGCCATCCGTGAGGGAGGGCAGATTGCCAGCGAGTTCCAGGGCGCCGGCTGCGCCCATCGTGTGTCCGATGTAGCTCTTGGTGTTGTTGACCAGCGTGTTCGGCGAGTCGCCGAAGACTGCCCGTACGGCCTCACATTCCTGCACGTCGCCCTGGGGGGTGGAGGTGGCGTGGGTGTTGACCAGGTCGATCTCCCCAGGTTCCAGCCCAGCCTTGGCTACGGCGGCTCGCATGCACTGGTTCTGGCGTTCAGGTAGCGGCAGGACAAAGTCCGTTGCGTCGGAGTTCACGTGGTGCCCGACGACCTCCGCGTAGATCCGCGCACCTCGGCGTTGGGCGTCCTCCAGGCGTTCCATGGTGAACAGGCAACCGCCCTCGCTGACGACGATGCCATTGCGATCCTTGTCGAAGGGGCGCGAGACGCGGGTCGGATCGGCATGGGAGCCTAGGGCACCCTGGGCCTTGAAGCTGGCGAAGATGCCAAAGGTATGGATGCTCTCGGACACGCCCCCGGCCAGGGCCTGGTCCACCTCGCCCAGCTGTAGCATCTGCATGCCCTGGATCAGACCCAGGTTGCCCCCGGCGCAGGCTCCGCCCACGCAGTAGTGGGGGCCCGTGATGCCCAGGTTGAGGGTGACCTCTCCGGCGGGGTTGTTGGCCACTGTCCGTGGGTTGTGGTGGTGTGACCAGAAAGTGAGGTCGAAGCCGTACTGGGCAACCTCATGGATTTGTTGCTCCGTCTCCACGTTCCCGTGTTCGGTGGTGCCCACGTAAACGCCCACCCGGGAGGGTTCGATGGTTTCCATGGAGAGCCCGGCATCTTGCAGGGATTCTTGGGCGCAGTAAACGGCGATGGAGCCCGCGCGCGTGCCGCGGCGTAGGGACTTGCGAGTCTGGTGGCGTCCCGTGTCGAAGTGGCAGACTCCGGCTACGGTGGGTCCGAAGTGTCGGATCTCGTAGGCCTCTACTCCCGACACACCGGCCAGCAGATTCTGCCGGTACTCGTTGAGGGAATTTCCGTTCGGGCTGGTGAGCCCCACACCCGTGATGACAACGCGAGGGAGGTCAACCATGGGTGCTCTCCTCGCCGGCTTCGATTTCTTGCGGGCCCGTTTCCTTCTTGGAGAGGATTTTGGCCGGCACGGACATGCCCACTCTCAGGGCGCGGTTGACGGCTTTGGATAGGAGGCTAGCCTCATCTCCTAGGGCGGTCCCCACGGCGTTCAGGATCAACTGCATCATCGCCTCGCCGATCTCGCAAGAGGAAATGATGGAGCGCAGGGTGACTACGCGCGGGTCGGCCTTGCCGTAGCGCTTCTCCACATGGGTGAGGATGCGTTCGGCGCCCGCCTTGAACTGTTCGAAGACCACCTGCTCACGCCGGCGGAGAACCGTAGCCACGATACTCATGGTGTTGCCGACGGCGCGGTGTAGGTGACAGTGGCGCGTGCTATCGAAGGCTGAGGTGATGGCTCCCCACTCGGACAACTCGTTGACGGCCGTGCTCGTAGCACCTTGGGAGATGGCCAGTTCCACGGCGATCTCTTTGCTGCTCAGGGGGCGGTCGCTGAGGACTAGCAGGCCCCAGACCCGGCCCAGGATGCGCCTGAACCCGAAGGTTTTAAAGAAGACTTCGAAGGTGGGCAATTCCGCGCGCAGTTCGGCGTCGAGGACGGGAACGGGGAGGGCGGCCTCGATTTCGGGCTGCTCTGCGGCCTCGGCGGCCTCTGCGGATTGTGCTTCGGGGGGCATGCGTTGGTGGCGGGAGGCGGGGGTTCGCCATGAAGTTCAGGTTTTCCTGAAATCGACGAAATGCTTTATAGGCCTCCCCGGGGGCTGCGTCCAATGCCCTGAGGTAAAAGTGCAGAGGAATCCGGCCCAGCGGCGGGCCCAGTTGCGGGCCCAGTT
>JAPKBO010000081.1 GCA_028823395.1 Planctomycetota bacterium
CGAAGCATGATTCAGATGCAAACGACGCTGGATGTTGCAGACAACACGGGTGCTAAGCTCGTGCGATGCATCAAGGTCTTGGGCGGTACGAACCGGCGCTATGCCAGTCTGGGCGACGTGATCGTGGCCTCTGTTCAGAAGTCCATCGCTGGCTCTGAGTTGAAGACGGGCACCATCATCAAGGGCGTTATCGTCCGTGTGAGGAAGAACACCAGGCGCGGAGATGGATCCTACGTGCGTTTCGACCGGAACGCTTTGGTGATCATCGACCAGGACGGCAACCCGCGAGGGACACGTATTTTTGGTGCTGTGGCTCGTGAACTGCGTGAACAGAACTACATGAAAATCGTATCACTGGCTCAGGAGGTCATCTGATGCACGTCAACACCGGAGAGCAGGTGATTGTGATCGCCGGCAATGACAAGGGTCGCACAGGCACTGTCCTTGAGGTTCTACGAGAGAGGAATCGGGTTGTGGTCGAGGGCATCAACATGCGCACCAAGCACCAGAAACCTACCCAGCAGAACCCTAAGGGGGACCGGATCCAGCAGGAATGCGCGTTCCACGCTAGCAACGTCATGTTGCTTGACCCCGAGACGGGCAAGGGGACGCGCAAGCGCCCCAAGAAGGACTAGTAAGCCATGACTTCTACAACTAAGACTATCCCTAGGCTGAAAGCGAAGTACCAATCGGACGTGCGGTTGAAGCTCAAGGAGAGCTTTGGCATCACGAACGAGCACGCTGTGCCGACGATCGAGAAGATCGTTATCAACATGGGCGTCAGTGGGGCCGTTGAGTCCAAAGCCAAGGTTGAGACCGCTGCGGGCCAGATGGCCACAATCAGCGGGCAGAAGCCGACCGTACGCCTCTCCAAGCGCGCCATCGCCGGCTTCAAGTTGCGCGAGGGAGTGCCCATCGGCTGTGCCGTTACCCTGCGTGGCGATCGCATGTGGGAGTTTGCGGACCGCCTCATCTCGGTCGTTATGCCCCGTATTCGTGACTTTCGCGGCGTCAAGGACAAGCTCGATGGCCGCGGCAACTTCTCCATGGGCCTTTCTGAGCAGAGTGTGTTCCCCGAGATCGACTTCGACCGCATTGATTTCCAACAGGGCATGGACATCACGTTCGTGACCACTGCCGCGACGGACGAGCTAGCCTACGCTTTGCTGAAAAACCTCGGCATGCCCTTCAAGAACCGAAACGCCAACAAGGGCAAGGAGTAGATCCATGGCAAAGAAATCTCTGATCGCCAAGAGCGCTCGGCCCCCCAAGTTCTCGACCCGGGCATACACACGCTGCAATTTCTGCGGCCGCCCCCGTGCCGTCTATAAGAAATTCGGCATCTGCCGCATCTGTCTCCGTGAACGCGCCCACTTGGGCGAGATTCCCGGTATGCAAAAGGCCTCCTGGTAGGAATTTACAGCCATGATGACCGACCCCATCGCGGACATGCTTACTCGCATCCGCAATAGTAACTCCATCTGTCAGCCTCAGGTGAGCATGCCGGCGAGCAAGCTCCGCGTGTCCATCGCTCAGGTCCTCACTGAAGAAGGCTTCGTGGCGAGCTATAAAGTGGAACCCGGAACGCCCGGGAGCACCCTCACGATTCAGCTCAAGTACGGGATCGAGGGTGAGAAGGTAATTCGCCACATTGAACGTATCAGTAAGCCCGGCTGCCGTGTTTACGCCGGCGTGGAGGACCTCAAGCCCGTTCTGCGCGGCCAGGGCATCCACGTTATATCCACTCCCAAAGGTGTGCTCTCGGACCGCAAGGCCCGCGAAATGCGCGTCGGTGGGGAAGTCCTCGCGCAGGTCTACTAGACCCGCAACACGTCACCACTCGAGATTTCAACTATGTCCCGCATCGGCAAGGCACCCATCCCTATCCCCGCAGGCGTCAACATTGACGTGAAGGGTGAAGAGGTCAGCGTTAAAGGTCCCAAAGGGACTCTTAGCATGCCCTTTCGCCCTGAAGTTGCCGTGGCTGTCGAGGGCAACGAAGCGCTCGTGACGCTGACTGGAACCGGTATCCCCCGGGAAGCGCGCGCTTTCCACGGTCTGACTCGGGCTTTGATCAACAATATGGTCGTCGGCGTCAGCGTCGGTTTTAAGAAGAGTCTTGAGATTCACGGCGTGGGCTGGAACTGCAAGAAGCAGGGCAAGAACATCGTGTTGAACATCGGCTTCTGTCACCAAGTCGACGTTCCCATCCCGGATGGGATTGAGGTTGAGTGCTCTACGGCAACGGCGATGACCATCAGCGGTTCCGACCGCCAGCAGGTGGGCCAATTGGCCGCCGTGGTACGCGCTGTTCGCCCGCCCGAGCCCTACAAGGGCAAGGGTATTCGTTACTCCGGTGAATATGTCCGTCGTAAGGCTGGCAAGAGTTTCGGTAGCTAATCATGACTAAGGCAAATTCAAACCTGAAGGCCAAGCGCCGCAAGCGCCGCACACTCGGCGGTCGTTCGCGTCAGCGCTTGGGTACCGATCGCCTCAGGCTTTCAGTACACCGAACCCTCAAGCACATATCGGCACAGGTCATCGACGATGGGGAGGGGCGCACACTTGCGGCCGTCTCTTCTACGTCCAAGGCCCTGGCTGACTCTCTCAACGGCAAGACCAAGACCGAACGCGCCACTGTGATCGGAGCTGAGATTGCACGACTGGCCAAGGAGGCGGGTGTAAAAACCGTCGCCTTTGACCGCGGTTATTCCAAGTACCACGGGCGCGTGAAGGCGCTCGCCGAGGCGGCCCGCGAGGGCGGCTTGCAATTCTAGGCGGGGCTCAAAGACCATGAAGCACACTATCGAATACCTCGATCACGTCGAAGTCGACCAGATCACAAACCTCGCCGAGCAGTTGATCACGGTCAACCGCTGCGCCGCTGTCGTCAAGGGTGGCCGTCGTTTCTCCTTCTCTGCCCTGGTAGTGGTGGGGGATCGCGAAGGTCACGTGGGCCACGGATTTGGCAAGGCGCGTCAGGTGCCTGGCTGCATCGATAAAGCCAACAAAGACGGGCGCAAGCACCTCGTGGCGGTGCCCATGACGGCTTGGGGCTCAATTCCGCACGAGGTCCATGGGGAGTTCTGCGGGGCACGTATCATCCTGGTCCCGGCCTCCGATGGAACGGGCATTATTGCTGGCGCTTCCGTGCGCGCCGTGGCGGAAATGGCGGGCATCAAGAACCTGCTCTCCAAGTCCCACGGCTCGACCAATCCGATCAACCTCGTCAAGGCCACCTTGGAGGCTCTCTCCAAGCTGCGCACTCCCGAGACAGTCGCCAAACTCCGGGGCGTCGAGCTCTAAACCTGCTGGAACTGACCCATGGACCTCCGAACAGTATGTGCCAAAGGCACCAAATATAAGGCTCGCCATCGGGTGGGCCGCGGACCCGGATCGGGTTCCGGAAAGACTAGTGGTCGTGGCCACAAGGGGCGCGGTGCGCGCTCCGGCGCCAGTCGCCGGCCGGGCTACGAGGGTGGCCAGATGCCCATCTATCGGCGCATACCCAAGCGCGGCTTCACCAACGCACGCTTCCGCAAGGTGTACACCACTATCAACGTGGAGGCACTCAACGTCTTTGCGGATGGCGATGTGGTGGATCTCGAAGCCATCCTTGGGCGCGGGCTTGTCAGCCGTACCTCCGACCTTCTGAAGATTCTCGGGGACGGCAAGCTGGAACGTAAATTGACCGTGCGTGCCCAGAAATGCACCGGCAGCGCGGTTGAGAAGATCCTCGCGGCAGGTGGCGAGATCGTCACCATCAACGCCCGCGGCAAGGAAGTCACCGAGGCTGATGAGGCGGACGCTAAGCCCAACAAGAAGGCGAAGGCCAAGGCAAGGGCCAGGGCCAAGGCGGAATCCAAGTCCGAAGAATCCAGCGATGCCCCGAAAGGGGAGGATGAGGCCTAGGGAGTGGAGAACAGCCTCCTCAAACTATTCCGTGTCCCTGAGACACGGGAGAAGATCTTCAGGACCTTGGGCCTGTTGATCTGCTATCGCGTGGGCTTCCAGGTACCCCTGCCGGGAATGAGCATCGATTTCATCCAGCGCAGCTCGGATACCGGGATCTTTGGGCTCCTGTCTGCGCTCTCTGGTGGTGCCATCGGCCAGACGACGATCTTCGCTCTGGGCATCATGCCCTACATCTCGGCATCCATCATTTTCTCCATGCTGACCAAGGTCTCCCCGACCCTGGAAGCCGTGGCTAAGGAAGGGGCGGCTGGGCAGAAGAAGATCAACCAGTGGACACGCCTGTGTGTTGTCCCCATCGCCCTCGTGCAGGCTATTTTCATCTACACCGGCGTGTTCCTGAACTACGCCGACCAGATGGTGGATCCCTCCATGCAGGGACACTCAACTCGGCTGGCCTTCGTTGTCATCGCCGGACTGATGGGCGGGGCGCTGCTCGTCATGTGGATTGGCGAGCTGATCACGGAGTACGGTGTGGGTAATGGCGCCTCCCTGATCATCATGGCTGGCATCATTGTAAATCTGCCGTCCAGTTTTGCGACCATCGCCAACAACCCGGATTTCTGGCAGACCCTGATGACCATGATCGCCATCTGGGTCGTCACGATTTTCGTTGTGGTGTTCATGCACAAGGGGGCGCGTCGTGTCCCCATTCAGTACGCCAGGCTGACTCGAGGTCGCCGCGTCTATGGCGGCCAGCGCCACTATCTGCCGCTTAAGGTCAACATGGCCGGCGTGATGCCCATCATCTTCGCCTCGGTTCTGTTCGTGATCCCGGGCATTATCTTTCAGTGGTTGGGATGGGGTCGCATGGAGCGGGTCTTCCAGGACCAGACGGGCTTCATCTACGTCACCATCTATGCGGGCCTAATCTTCTCCTTCTCCTTTTTCTGGAACCGACTGATGTTCCAGCCTGAGGAGATCGCCAACAACCTGCGTGAGAGCGGTTCATTCATCCCGGGTATCCGACCCGGCGTCAAGACAGCCGAGTATCTCTCAAACGTGCTCACCCGCGTCACCCTTGCCGGCGCTGCCTTCCTGGCCGCCGTTGCCGTATTGCCCAACTTCGTCACCGAAGGCCAGGGCATGACCACCCAGATGCGCTATTTCCTGGGCGGTACCTCGGTGCTCATTGTGGTAGGTGTGGCCCTGGAGTTGGTGGACAAGCTCAATGCTCAGTTGGTCATGCGCCAATACGAGGGCGATTCAGAGGACTCATCCGGTGGCAAGTCCGGTGGTCGCAGCACCTCTTGGACGTCCAAGGAGGGCAACTGACACATGATGCGTGTCATTATTCTCCTCGGCGCACCGGGTGCGGGCAAAGGGACCCAGGCTGCGCGCCTGTCCCAAGCTCTTGGGCTTCCGCATGTCTCCACTGGGGACATGTTCCGCGAGAATCTCTCCCAGGGTACGGCACTTGGCGAGCGCGCCAAGACCTACATGGAGGCCGGGCAGCTGGTGCCCGATGACCTGACCGTGGACATGCTCTTCGATCGCACCTCGCGTCCCGATTGTGCGGATGGCTACATGCTCGACGGTTTTCCCCGCACCGTGCCTCAGGCCGTTGCGTTAGGGGAGCGGCTTGGTAGCGATGCCCCGCTTACGGTGCTCAACATCGAAGTGCCTGACGACATCATCGTCGAGCGGTCCGCTGGTCGACTGCTCTGCCGCGAGTGCGGAAATATTCAGCACAAGAGTTTTTCACCGCCCGCGCAAGACGGTGTTTGCGATGCCTGTAGTGGAGAGCTCTATCAGCGTAAGGACGATCACCCGGAGGTAGTTCAGGAACGCCTCAGTGTGTACCACACTCAGACTGAACCCCTGGTTGGCCATTACGGCGAGCAGGGCTCGTGCCTCAGTGTGGATGGAAACCGGGCTCCCGACGACGTGTTCGCCGGTTGCCTAGCGAGTTTGGAGGTGGAGGCGTGATGGCAAAGGAAGAACCGATCACCGTGGAAGCGGTTGTGACGGAAGCCCTGCCCAACGCTCGCTTTCGGGCTAAGTTGGAATCGGGTCACGAAATCCTGGCCCACGTCAGCGGGAAGATGCGTATGCACTACATTCGTATCCTCCCCGGAGACAAGATCACGGTCGAAATGTCGCCCTATGACCTAACCAAAGGGCGTATCACTTGCCGCGGCGAGCGGCGCAAACGAACCGGCGGACGCCGGAGACGGAGAAGGTAATGAAGGTTCGTAGTAGCGTGAGACGCATGTGCGCCCAATGCAAAATCGTCAAGCGACGAGGTGTTGTGCGCGTTATCTGTAAAGCCGATCCCCGACACAAGCAACGACAAGGCAAGTAAAGGGAAGGCAAGCAAGCCCCCACCGGAGAATTCAAAGTATGGCACGTGTAGTTGGAGTAGACATCCCGAACAACAAGCGCATGGATATTGCGCTGACCTACATCTTTGGTGTGGGTCGCAATACAGCCACTAAGGTATGCAAGGACCTTGGGCTGGACCCGGCCCTGAAGGCCAGCGACCTTACCGAGGAGCAGGTGACCACCCTCGCCAGGCACCTCCAGAAGGAATACTCCGTTGAGGGCCAACTGCGACGCGAGTCTGCAGCCGCCATCTCACGCCTGCGGGACATCAACTGCTACCGGGGCCTGCGCCACCGCCGCAGTCTTCCCGTCCGTGGGCAACGAACTCGTACCAATGCCCGTACCCGAAAGGGTGCCAAGAAGACCGTTGCCGGCAAGAAGTCGGTCAAGGGGATGAAGTAATATGGCTAAGTCAAACAAGCGCAAAGAGAAGAACAACATCGTCAAGGGCATCGCCCACATTCGCGCGACGTTCAATAACACCCACGTCACCCTCACATCGATGGGCGGGGACACCATTGCCTGGGGGACGGCAGGGGCCTGTGGCTTCAAGGGCACTCGTAAGAGTACGCCCTTCGCCGCCCAGCGAGCTGCGGACCGAGCTTCCCAGGAAGCCCAGCGTCACGGCTTGAAGGAGATCGAGGTGCGCGTCAAGGGCGCTGGATCTGGCCGTGAATCGGCGGTGCGTGCTCTGGCCAACTCTGGCCTTCGAATCACCCTGATTGAAGACGTCACACCGCTGCCTCACAACGGCTGTCGCGCCAAGAAGCGGCGCCGCGTCTAATCCAAGCCTGACCACACATACTCCACGGATACCAACAGATGGCACGCTATACAGGCCCCAAGGTCAAACAATGTCGCAGGGAGGGGATGAACCTCTTCTTCCTGGGGCAGAATACATCCAGCGGCAAGGTCGCTATTCTCCAGCGTCGGGATTACCCGCCCGGAGTGCACGCTCAAAGTCGCCGGAAGATCACCGAGTACGGAGTGCGTCTTCGCGAGAAGCAAAAGCTCAAGCGCATCTTTGGCGTCTTCGAGCGCCAGTTCATGCTGTACTTCCGTGAAGCGGATCGCCGTAAGGGCAACACCGGTGAGAACCTGCTGCAGATTCTCACACGTCGCTTGGATAACGTTGTGCTATCTGGAGGCTTCGCTTTGACCCTGCCCCAGGCGCGGCAGATGGTCAACCACGGCCACTACCTGGTCAATGGCAAGCGCTGCACGATCCCCTCGTATCAGGTCAAGCCGGGCGACGTGGTCGCCCCGCGAGCTAAGGAGAACACCAAGAAGTTTGTTTCCGAGGCCATTAATGTAACCAGTGGGGGCGTAGTCCCTGGCTGGATGGACGTAACCGCGGACACCATGTCGATCACGGTGAATGCACTTCCGAACAGAACCGATTTTCAGTTCCCCATTCAAGAACAGCTCATCGTCGAGCTCTGCTCCAAGTAGGCAATAAGAGGAGTACTAGTCATGAGAATTCGCTGGCGTAATTTTGAGCTGCCCAACAATGTGCAGCCGGACGCGGACACCCTGACCGGTGAACACGGCCGCTTTGTAATTGAACCCTTCGAACGAGGGTTCGGACACACTATTGGTAACGGTTTGCGGCGTGTGCTGCTTTCCTCTATCGAGGGTGCAGCGGTAACCGCTGTGCGTATCGATGGCGCGTCCCACGAGTACGACTCCCTTGAGGGTATCTACGAGGACGTGGCTGAGATCATCCTGAACATCAAGCGCCTTCGGGTTAACTTCGAGGGTGATGGTCCGATTATCTGTCGCATCAACAAGGGTGTGGAGGGTGCCGTGACTGGCGCCGACGTGGAGGTCGAGGGCGATGGCGAAGTGGCCAACCCCGACTTGCACATTTGCACCCTGACGATGGACCGGGACTTCGAGGTGGAGTTGGACGTTTCTAAAGGACGCGGCTACGTGCCATCCGAAGAGAACCACAAGGAAGAGCATGATCTTGGAACGATACCGGTGGATGCGATCTATTCGCCCGTCCAACGTGTGCGTTACTCGATTGAGGCTACCCGTGTGGGCAAGTTCACTAACTATGAGCGGCTTGTGCTCGAAGTCTGGACGGACGGGACGGTCAGTCCTGAGATGGCTCTGACGGAAAGCGCCAAGATCTATCGCAAGCACCTCAACCCGTTTGTGCTCGAGTCTGCCAGTTCAGACGATGACCCTCTCTTGGAGTCTCCCGCAGAGTCGGGATTCAACGAGGTCAACCGCGAGACCGACGAGATGTCCGGCATCTTGGCCGCACCTCTCTCCGATCTGGAGCTTTCCGTAAGGGCACGAAACTGCTTGGACAGTGCTAATATGCACACCATGCGGGACCTCGTCTCCATGTCGGAAGCTGACGTCATGACCCTGAAGAATCTCGGCAAAACGAGCCTTCAGGAAATTCGGACCAAGTTGGCGGATCGTGGCCTGCGCCTCGGCATGGCCGTGGTCGAATAACTCTAAATTCAACTAAATCCCCGCCCAGTACCGACGAGGTACTGGGACAGCACCCTCCCAGAATAGTTCGATGCGACATCGCGTAGCAGGATTCAAGCTCGGCCGGACCACCAGCCACCGTATTGCCATGACCCGGAATATGGCTGTCTCGGTGATTGAGCACGAGCGCATCATTACCACTCTTCCAAAAGCCAAGGCGGTCAAGCCCTTCATCGAGAAGTTGATCACCCTGGCCAAAGACCCCAGCCAACACAACCGGCGGCGGGCCTTCTCCAAATTGCGTGACAAGGATGCGACAGGCAAGCTGTTCGATGTGCTTGGTCCGCGTTTCCTGGAGCGTCCGGGCGGCTACTGTCGAATTCTGAAGCTTGCCAAGCGTCGCCTCGGCGATGGCGGCGAGCGTGCCATTCTAGAATTCGTCGTGCGGACGCCTTCTGAGTCGGCGACCCCTTCCGAGTAGTTTGCTCGCTGGAGCCGGGTTAGCGGGGGCTGCCCGCCCCGGCTTTCTAGGACTTGACGAGAGCTAAGCGCTCGTGGCCTAGGATTTCCTGCAAGCTCAACACGAGGTCTTGGTCGAGGGCCACGGCGGACTCGCTGGGTAGCCTGACGCGGCGGAGGCTGCCGTCATCACCTTGCACCTGAAACTGCACGGGGACGGTGCCGGAGTGAGCCCCCAAACACGCCCGCAGGCGGTTCAGCAATCCAGAATCTTCAGGGTTCAGGGATATCTGTAGGCTCCCCTGGAAGCGGGTCAGAGCGTCCTCAATGGGGATGAGCTCCTCAAGGATCAGGGAGGGTTCGTCACCGCGCGTCTCGATTTTCGCTTTGGCCAGCACGGTGGCGCCGTCGACTACAAGATCCTTGTACTTCTCCAGCGTGCTGGGGAAAGCCGTCACGCCCACACTGCCTTTCAGGTCTTCCAGTCGGAAGCGGGCCATCTTCTTGCCTGCCATTCGTCCGTTCTTGATGGTCACGATGGCCGCCTGGAGGACCAGACCCGCCAACATCACAAGGCTGCCATCGTCATAGCGGTCCAGGTTGACTGAGGGGCATGTTGAGAGCAGCGAGACGAGCCCCGCGCGTTCTTCCAGGGGATGGCCGGAGAGGTAGAAGCCGAGGACGTCGAACTCGGCCGCCAAGGTGTCGTGACGGTCCCAGCTCTGGGTGACGTCGATACAGGTCTTGCGGTCGGAGTCCGTTGAACTCTCTTCAGGGTCCCCGAAGGTGTCCAGCATGGACATCTGGCCTGATTTGCGGTCGGCTGCAGCGCCTGCAGCTTCCGAAAGGGCGCCCTCCGTGGCTGCGGCGATGGCTCCCCGATTGAAGCCTGTGAAGTCGAAGGCGCCGGCGCGGATCACGGCCTCCCAGGCGACCTTGCCCGCACCTGAGGGGTCGACCATCGTGCACAGCTCGTGCAGTCCCATCTCGGAGGAGGGGCTATCAGGGTTCTCCTTCTCCCACGTTTCGCGGCCTTTAACCATGGCCACTACGGCCTTGGAGCCCACACCCTTGATGGCGCCCAAGCCGAACCGGATGATCTGAGGGCCTTCGGGGCGGAACTCCCACAGAGACTGACTCATGTCGGGGGGCGTGATCTCGATGGAGGCCCGCTGACAATCGTCGATGAGACTCTTCACCTTGTCCGAATCGCCCATCTCGCAGGAGAGGTTGGCGGCCATGAAGGCGGTGCGGAAGTTCGCCTTCAGGAAGGCCGTCTGATAGGTGATCAATGCGTAGGCGGCAGAGTGCGACTTATTGAAGCCGTAGCCGCCGAACTTGACGATGGTCTCCCACGTGTCCTCCGCGGCGCGGCGATCGCATCCGGCCTTCACGGCTCCTTCCACGAATTGGGAGGAGAACCTCTCCATGATTTCCGGCTTCTTCTTGCCCATCGCCTTGCGCAGGTTGTCCGCGTCGTTGAGCGAGAAGCCGCCAAGGTCGACGGAGGCCAGCATGACCTGTTCCTGATAGACGATGCAGCCGTAGGTCCCGGACAGGATTTTCTCAAGGCTCTCGTGAGGGTAGGTGATCTCCTCTTTGCCGTGCTTGCGGTCACAGAACATGTCAACCATCCCCGACTCCAAGGGGCCGGGTCGGTACAAAGCCAGCACGGCGATCAGGTCTCCGAAGCAATCCGGTTTCAGGCGCGCGAGTAGCTTGCGCATGCCTTCCGATTCCAACTGGAAGACCCCGAGCGTGTCGCCGGCAACCAAGAGCTTGTAGGTGGGCACGTCTCCCGCTGGCAAGTTCTCGATGTCCGGAGCTTCGCCGCCCATGGCCGTGATGTTTTTCAGGCAGCGGCTGATGATGGTCAGGGTGCGTAGCCCTAGGTAGTCCATCTTCAGGAGACCGAGCTCTTCTAGCTCGGGCGCCGCGTACTGGGTGGTGATGTCATCTCCGTTCCGGGCTAGGGGGACAAACTCCACGGTGGGGCGCGGGGTGATTACCACGCCCGCCGCATGGGTGGAGACATGCCTCACCGAGCCCTCGAGCTCGATGCAATACTTGAACAGGTCCGTCCATAGCTCGTTCGAATCGCGCTGAGCTCGCAGTTCCGGATCGTTTTCCACGGCCTCTTTGAGCGGGGGAGCCCCGGGGCCAGAGGGGATTTTCTTCGCCACGCGGTCCACGTCGCGTAAGGGGATGTCGAGGACCCGGGCTACGTCTCGCACCACCGTCCGAGATGCCATGGTCCCGAAGGTCACGATCTGTGTGACGTTGTCCTTCCCGTACTTGTCTCGCGTGTACTGAATGACCCTCTCGCGACCCTCTTTGCAGAAGTCGATGTCGATGTCCGGCATGGACACACGGCTCGAGTTCAGGAAGCGCTCGAAGAGCAGGTCGTATTCCAGCGGGTCGAGGCGTGTGATGTCGAGCAGGTAGGAGACGATTGAACCGGCCGCAGAGCCCCGCCCCGGGCCAACGGGGATGTCATGTTCTCGCGCCCAGCGCACCAGGTCCCAGACGATGAGGAAGTAGGAGACAAAGCCCAGATCACGAATGACCTTCTTCTCATGCTCCAAGCGCTCGCGAGCTGCCTGATGGGTATTGCCGTAGACGGCTTCCAGGCGTTCCTCAAGTAGGCGATCGAAGAGCGCCTCGGTGGGCTCGTCCGTCCCCGTCTGGAACTCGGGTACGTGGTACTTGCCCAGTTCCAATTCCACGTCCACCTGATCGGCTACATCCATTGTGGCCGTCACGGTTTCTGGTAGGTCACGGAATAGGTGGGCCATCTCCTCCCTTGATCGGAAGAAGAGCGAATCCGTATCGAATCGGAAGCGCTCCTTGTCGTCCCGCTTGGCCCCCGTGTTGATGCACAGCAGGATGTCCTGTGCCACGCAGTCCTCGTGGCGCAGGTAGTGAATGTCGTTGGTGGCAACCAAGGGGATCCGGAGCCGGTCATTGAGTCGCACGAGCGCTTCGTTGACCGTGTTCTGATCGTTGATGCCATTGCGTTGCAGCTCCAACCAGAAGTGGTCCCGACCGAAAAGGTCTGACAGGTGAGAGGCCAACTGCTCGGCCTCGGATTCCTTGCCCTTCAGGAACAGTTGGTTGATGCGCCCCCCGAGACATCCCGACAGACAGTTGATGCCTGCCGCGTGCTTGTCGAGCAACGCCCAATCAATGCGCGGCCGTGTGTGTAGGCCGTCGATGTAGGCGGCCGATGCGAGCTTGAGCAGGTTCCGGTAGCCCTCTTGGTTCCGAGCCAGCAGGGTCAGGTGGCTGTAGCCGTTGCCCTTGCGCTTGTTGTGCCCCTCGTACATGGAGCGGTCAGCGATGTAGACCTCGCAGCCGATCAGGGGCTTGATGCCACCGGCCTTACAGGTCTTGTAAAGCTCGACCGCACCGAACATGTTGCCGTGGTCTGTGAGGGCCAGGGCTCCTTGGCCGTCGGCCTTACAGGCATCGACCAGCTTGGGGATGCGATTGGCCCCGTCCAGCAAGCTGTACTCGGAATGGACGTGGAGGTGGACGAAATCCGGGCGGGCCATGGCGTGAGGGTGGGGGAAGGGCGGTGAGGCTTGTGACGATTCAGATAGATTCGATTACTGTCGCAGGAGCAACGACAACAGACCCTTCTGGGTGTGCAGTCGGTTCTCCGCCTGGGCGAGGATCATGCTGCGCGGCCCATCGAGCACCTCATCGGTGACCTCCAGATTTCGGCGAACGGGCATGGCATGCATGAGTCGTGCCTGCTCACCGCGGGCCATGATGGCCTCGCCAACAGTCCAGGTTCCAGCGCGCGCCAGTTGGCTGGCGGCAAGGGTGGGATTCCCGTAGGTCTCCAAGGACTGCCAGGAGCGTGCGTAGACGACGTGCGCGCCTTCGGTCGCGTCCTCCATAGACAGCCCGGTCTCCAACTCAACCCCGCGCTCGGCGGCCGAGCTTCTCGCCGTCTCGAGCACGCTGGCGTCCAGTTCGTAACCGGGAGGGTGAGCGATGGAGACATTCATGCCTGAACGCAATGCGCCATGCAGGATGGAGTTGACCACCGACGAACTCGCGGGTTGAGGCGATCGTGTCCAAACGATGGCAAGCTTGTTGCCCCCCAGGTTGCCGAGGGATTCGCGCAGGGTGAGTAGATCCGCCAAAGCCTGCAACGGGTGCCACAGGCAGCTCTCCATGTTAATGACGGGTACCTGGGAGTGCGTCGCCCAGGCCTGGATGCTCATCTCTTTGCGATCCACCGCCCAGGACTGACCCGCCTGCTTGGGCCGGATTGCCAAGGCCGCGACGTACTGTGACATGACCGCGGCTGCGTCCCGGATATGTTCGGGCGCTGCGCCGTCCATGATCGTCCCGTCCTGTGCTTCGAGTTCCCAGAAGTCCGAGGAGGCAGTGAGGTTGACCGTGTGCCCACCTAGGTCATGAACCGCGGCCACAAGGGAGGTGCGTGTGCGCAGGGAGCCGCGGAAGAACAGGAGGCCAATCGTGTGATTGGCCAATTCCGCACGGGAGGCGCCGCGCTTCATCCGTTGAGAGAGGTCCAGGATGTCCTCGATCTGGCGGTCGGTGAGGTCCTGGAGGCGGATGAAATGGAGGGGGGGGGAGCTGCCGGTCATCCACTCAGAATACGCGCCAGGGCCGTCTCTTTCCATTGCTCGTTTTGGCCTCTGTCCGACCCTGGCCGGTCGAGTTGACAGGCCCCAGGCTGCCGAGTACAACCACCCGCCCGCGCACCCGTGGCTCAACTGGATAGAGCACCTGACTACGGATCAGGAGGTTACAGGTTCGAATCCTGTCGGGTGTACCAGACAAGGTGTTGCCGGGCCCGGGTGGCCTGCAATTCCGCTCCCAAGATCCTGCTACCGACCCCCACGCAGCCTCCCCAACACAGTCCCCCCAACACCGTCTTCCCAAGACAACTCCGGTGTGGGGCTCCCCAGGGGTCTCGCCTTCAAGACCGGCTTTGAAAACCAGAATGGGGGAGCCTTCCCCATGGATGACCCTTCCGAGCACGACCTGCGCTTCATGCAATTGGCTTTGGATGAAGCTCGCCTAGCTCAGGCTGAGGACGAGGTTCCGGTAGGGGCCGTGATTGTCCTCGATGGCGAGGTCATTGGACGCGGCCATAATCAGGTGCGGGCCCAGAGCAGCCCTATGGCCCACGCCGAACTGTTGGCCCTGGCCCAAGCGACGAAGCTGCGAGGGGAGCCTCGCCTGCCCGGCGCTACGGTGTACACCACATTAGAGCCCTGCTTCATGTGCGCCGGTGCCCTGTCTCATGCTCGAGTGGGGCGAGTTGTCTGGGCTGTGCGCGACCCCAAGTTCGGGGCCTGCGCCTCCCTAGGAGAGGTCTTGAGCGACCCCAGACTGAACCACCGCGCCGAAATACACGAGGG
>JAPKBO010000297.1 GCA_028823395.1 Planctomycetota bacterium
GCACCCATGCATACTGCGCTGACGCCCGCCAACATCGCGCCGAACAGGCAGGGCAGGGTCGGCACCTGGATCTTCTCCAAGTAATTGACGCCCACCATCCCCGAGTGACCCTCTTTGGCGAGCCACACCTCAACGAAATTGGACGCAACGGTCAGCTCATCCAGCGCCCGGCTCGGCACGGCGTTGGGCATGGGCTTGCTCCTGAAGGGCGCGTCCGCTGCCTTGCCCCCTTCCAGGAAGTAGCGGTCCAGGATGCGCTGAGCCACACCGGGGACCGGAAAGGCCGCCAGCGCACGGCGCATGTGGCCGCCCGGGTCGCCCAGCTGAAGCCTGCGAGCCATAATGATGTCGAGAGCGGTGCCTGCGACAACTCCCAGTTGTCCGCAGCGTGCCACGGCATTGGCCAAGCGCCACTCAGAGACGCCCGCTCCCATGCCCCCTTGGATGATTTTCGGCAGTGGATTCACGCCTACATGGTAGCCGTGGAGAATGGCAAGAATGAGCGGTCAGGGCCGAAAATCGCCCCGGAAGTCCCTTCACCGCCAAAGTGTCCCGGCCCACCGCACCGCACGGCCCTGTGCGAGTGCGCGTGTGGCCTCATCCTGCGCGATGGGCGTGCACAGGCGCTCCGGGTCGGGAGTGATTCCCACGCGGCCCAGATCCAATCGGTCCGCATCCCAGCAGGTGCGTACCGTGATATCCCCATCCGTGAAGCCATCACTGTGGTGGCGACAGGCCTCCTGGAGAAGGTCAAGCTGGCGAGCGGTTAGATCAAAATACTCACCCTGGAGGGAGCGCGCGTACCTCGCCGAGCGGTCGCCGTGGAGCGGATCGTGGCCGTCGTTGAGGCGTTGGGTGTCGTGCAACCAAGCGAACAACTCAACCACCAGCGGATCAGCACCGGTGACCCGCGCCATGTAGAGACCTATGGCTCGCACCCGGGCCCAATGGGAGGCGCCGTGGATGCCCATCCAGTCAAGCTGGAATTGGGCACGCAGATGGCGGGCGAGGGGGATGGCTTCCATTCTGTCCAGAATAGCAGGCCCACGAGTGGGAAATAACCTAATAGAAGGCGCCCTGGCCTTATCAACAGCCGCATCCAGCGGTGAATGTCGGGCGCGACCTGCTATTGTGTTAGCCGCATGAGACTGTCCTACCTCTTGCCCCTCCTCGCCCTGCTGGGCTGTTCCGGTCGGCCCACTCCAGCCGCCAGCCTCCCCAGCGCTCCTCACCGGGTTCTGATCCTGGGAGATTCGATTTCGATTGGGTACACGCCCTTCGTGCGCGAGATGCTCGCCGACACGGCCACGGTGGTGCGGCCGATGGTGGCCAACGGAGGGAAGGCCGAGAACTGCGCCGGGACGAACTACGGCAAGGATCAGATCGAGCGCTGGCTCCAACTGGAAGGCGGGGCATTCGATGTGATCCACTTCAACTTTGGCCTGCACGACCTGAAGCACATCAATCCACAGACGGGCAATAACTCGAACGATCCGATTCATCCGCATCAGGCGAAGCTGAGGAACTACACCGCACAACTGCGCTCTATCACTCAAGAGCTCCAGGCCTCGGGCGCGCAGCTGATCTTCGCCACCACCACGCCCGTTCCGGATGGAGATCTTAGACCCTTCCGCGACCCAGAAGACGTGGTGCGCTACAACGCGGCCGCCTGGGGCGTGATGAGTGATTTGGGAATTCCGATCAACGATCTCTACGGCTTCGCCCTCCCCCGTCTGGCGGAGATCCAACATCCGGCAAACGTGCACTTTACCTCTGAGGGTTCCAGGTTGCTGGCCGAGCGGGTGGCCCAGGGCATACGAGTCCTTTCCGGGCGCTAGCTAGGCCGCCGCCGAAAAGGTGCTACAATGAAGCTCTCACCATGAAGCGCATCATCACCATCATCGGGCTTGCGGCCCTCCCCGCTGCAGGCATCTGGCTGCGCTGCACCGGCGGCTGCTGAGGCACCACCCGTGGCTCGGCCGGTTCGGCCCTGATCCTGTTTGGCGTCCTCGGCATTGTTGCGACGAATCGGTCGCGCAAGAGCTGAGAGTCGATCGCCCGCAGTCGCCCGTCAGTCGAGAAATTCGACGGCGCCGGTGGAGAGGTTGTACTCCGCCCCGACGACGGTAAGAGTCTGCGCCCCGACGGCCTCCTTGATGGGCCCCGAGGTCTGGAGAAGATGTCGCAGGCTGGCGGCCACGTTCGCACGCACGGCCTGACGCATCCAAGCGCCGTCCTCATCCTGATGGGGCCGGACACTCTTGATCGCCGGGATCATTCGACCCAACAGGCCCTTGATGTTGCGCGGGGTGTCAGAGGCCGGCTCACTCAACTCGGCGATAGCAGCCGACACGGCACCGCAATCGGTGTGGCCCATCACAACAAGCAATGGAGAGCCAAACCGCAGGACAGCAAACTCAATGCTGGCCATCACCTCAGGTGAGGCCACGTTGCCCGCAACTCGCACGACAAACAGCTCGCCAAGATGCTGATCAAAAAGGATCTCGGGCACCACACGCGAATCACTGCACCCGAGGAGAATCACAGCCGGCGACTGACCCGCCGCAAGGGCAGCGATGTCCTGCCTACTCGCCGCGCCTCCTTCGCCAGCGAGGTAGCGCTCGTTGCCCTCTTGGAGTCGCTGCAGAGCTTCGTTGGCGTCGATCATGATGAAGTACGGATGGGAGCTGGGTTCGGAGCACCGAAGCGGAGACCCAGGATGGCACCCGGAACGCCCGCAAGGAAGGCCCACATGGCGGGAAGAGAGCCAAGCCGGGAGGGAGCCATGGCTGCCTGCATCCCTCTCGCATCCCACAAGGCCACGAAGTAGCCGCCGGCCACCGCCAGGATCGAATAGACCGCCCCCATCCAAGCGCTGATCTGGGTTCTAGTGGACGGCATGCCGCCCTCATTGTCGAAAGGCCAAGAACTCAGTTCAAGCACGGAGGCCTCTGCACCCCCGACC
>JAPKBO010000082.1 GCA_028823395.1 Planctomycetota bacterium
CGCCGGCATGGGAACCGGCACGGTGCTTTCCAGCCCCAGGTGCGCGACGATCTCGGGGGATAAGGGGTTCAAGATGAGAGACGAGAACGGGAGTCCGTTCCGTGGGGAAATAGCGGCATTGATCAAGGCGCTTGTCTCCGTCTACATCGGCTTGTTAGATCTCCCCCCTTTCATCCTTGCCAGAACACGCCACTTGCCTGTTGGCATGGCGGATGAAGAGACCGAGGCCGAGTCCATAGGGTAGGCAAAGAAGGAAGCTGTAGGGAGACGGAAGGGCAAACATGAGGGCCAAGAACACAGAGATGCCGACCCAAGCGTAGACGCTGAGTCGAACTATCGCCTTCTTGGCGTCGGGAGTCTGCGCACGAGAAATCGACCGGTACGTGCCAGTGACGCTGCAAGCGACGCCCACGGCACAGGCGATTCCCACGCCAATCCAGACCATGATTGGGTTATCCATTCCAATGCTCAGGGTTTGGGAGTGGAGCTTTGTCTTTCTACTTCACTAGGGGAGCAGCGGATCCGAGCACCTTGGTGCCATCCGGTGTTTCGATCTCGAACCACCACATCAGGGGCGAGGGCAGCGGGTCGGGAGCCGTCACGTGGATGTCGTAGTCGTCGTGAGAGGGGGCGTATTCGCCCAGGCCCACCAGGGACAGCGTGCGATCTTCGGTGCCCAGCCAGGCACGCACGGCGGTTGCACCTTGGTCGTTGTGAGGCAGCTTGACGACCAGCTGGGACTCGCCACCGGGCACCACGTGGCCGTGACCTTGAGCCAGCTCGACGGTCATGTCGCCGGCAGTGCTTGTGCCCAGGGACACCTCGTTGTGCTCATGGCCGTCGGTAGCGTGGGCTGCATCTTCGTCACCGTGGCTGTCGTCGGACGAGGAAGCGTCGGCCGAATGCTCGTGTCCATGGTCATCGCCGCAGGCGGGCAGCGCAAGGAGGATCAGGGGCGTGAGCAGTAGGGAGGTCAGGGCCGGGAGTCGTTGCATGGGATGGGGTAGGGGATGGGGAGGTCGAGGTGCCGGTCAGTTGGATGAACCGCTTCGGCGCGCGCCGTGGATCAGAGCGTAACCCGCGGGCACGAGGATTAGGTTCAGGAAAGTAGAGGTGAGTAGCCCTCCGAGGATAACGACTGACAGGGGCGCCAGGATCTCATTTCCAGGCTGGTCCCCTTGCAGCACGAGGGGCATGAGAGCCAGGGCGGCGGTGAGGGCGGTCATGAGGATGGGGACCACACGCTCCAGGGATCCCTGGATGATGGCGCTGTAGACCGAGTGCCCCTCGTTCTTCATGAGATAGGCGTAGTGGTTGACCAGCAATATGCCGTTGCGCACGGCAATGCCGAAGAGGGTGATGAACCCCACGAGACTCGCTATGGACAGGACCGGCGCGACGTACGTGCCCGAGCCGAACAGGGCGCTTAGGTTCTGGGTGATGCTGGGGGATTCCACCAGGAACAGGGCGAGCACACCGCCGATCAGGGCCAAGGGCAGGTTGACCATGACTAGAATGGAGTCCGGGATCGAGCCGATGGCCAACTGCAAGATCACCAGCATCACTGCGAGGACGGCCAGGCTCGACCAGAGGATGGTGCGCGTGGCGGATTGCTGGGCTTCGAACTGGCCACCGTACTTCACGCGGTAGCCGGACCGCGCGACGATGGGATCCACGCGTTCGCGCACGGCCTGCACCAGATGGCCCAGGTTGGAACCCTCGGCCACGTTCAACGAGATGACAGCCTTGCGCTGGGAATCCTCGCGGGCGATCAGGTTAGAGGTCATTTCCGGACCCAGGTCCGCCACCTCCGCTAGGTGCACCAGGGCGCCGCCCGCTCCGCGCAGGACCAGCCTCTCAAGGTCTCCCTCGTCATCGCGATTGCCCGGGGCGAGGCGCACGGCTAGATCGTAGCGGCGCACGCCCTCATTTACTTGCGCCACCTTCACCCCGAAGATCGCATCGCGCACCTGGCCCGCGGCGTCCGCGGGCGTCAGGCCGTAGGCCGCCAGGTCGGCGGGCCGATAGGTGATGGGCAGGGACTGGATCATCAGCTCCCGATTGGCCGCGATATCGCGCGCGCCGGGCAGGGATTGGAGCTCCGCTTCGATCTCCTTGGCGATCTGCCTTAGGGTGTCCAGATTGTCTCCATAGACATTGATGGCGATAGCCGCCGGCGTGCCCGAGAGGATGTGGCTCAAGCGATGGCCGATGGGCTGACCGACGTTCGCCGTGATGCCGGGAACTTGCTGAAGCACGGCGGACATACGCTCGCGCACCGCCTCCATGGAGTGGCCCGGTTCGATCGTGACGTCCAATTCCGAGGTGCTGACCGGTTCTGCGTGCTCGTCCCGTTCAGCGCGACCCGTGCGGCGCGTCACGCTGCGCACCCCCTCCAATTCCAGGAACTGTGCGCCTACAGAGGAGGCCATACGGTCGCTGGCGCGTAGCGAGGTGCCGGGAGGAGCGAAGAGGCCCACCGTAAAGGTCCCCTCGTTGAATTCCGGGAGGAAGGAGGACCCGAAGGTCGATCCCAGCCAAAGAGTTGCGGCCGTGGCCAGGGCCGCGCCGCTCATGAGAAGGCCTTTACGCTCCAAGGCCCCGTGCAGCATGGGCTCGTACCAACGTTTTAGCGCGCGCACCAGGAAACTCTCACGCTCGTGGGCTTCCGAATGCTCGCCGCCCAGGAGTAAACGGCAGAGGGCGGGGGTGACGGTCAGGGCGACCAGCAGAGAGGCGGCCAGGGAGACCACGAAGGCGATGCCCAGAGGCCGAAAGAAACGCCCCTCGATGCCATCCAGGAACATCAACGGCATGAAGACCAAACCGATCAGGAGGGTCGCGAAGACCATGGCGGGCCGGATCTCGTTGCTGGCCTTGAAGATCACTCTGCTCGTCGAGCGCCGTGAATCGGCTGGCAGGAGTGCGTTCTGTTTGAGGCGCCGAAAGACGTTTTCTACGTCAATGATGGCATCGTCCACCAGGCTGCCCACGGCGATGGCCAGGCCGCCCAGGGTCATGACGTTGATGGTCTCACCTAGAGCTTGTAAGACCAGCAGGCCAGCGGCGAGAGATAGGGGCAGGGCTGTCAGCGTTACCAGCGTCGTGCGCAGATTGAGGAGGAAAAGCAGCAGGATGGCCGAGACGATCAGGGCCGCATCCCGCAGGGCCACGATCACGTTGTGGATCGCGACCTGAATGAAGTCTGCTTGTCGGAAGACCTGGCGGTTGATCTCGATTCCAGCGGGCAGGGCGCCCGCCATGCCATCGAGTAGTTCATCGACCGCGGCCGTGAGCGTGAGGGTGTTGGTGCCTGTGGCTTTCTTCAGGGTCAAGATCACGGCGGGGCGACCACCATCTGCTCCGCTTCCGCGCGCGGGTGCTGGACCCATTCGGACCTCGGCCACCTGACCGATCGTCAGTGGCGCGCCTTCATGGATCTTCACGAGTGCCCCGGCGATGTCCTGCACGGACCGCACGCGCCCGCTCTGGCGGATGGGGACTTCTAGGTGGTTGGCGTCGGGCAGATATCCCGCGCTCAGGGTGCTATGGGAGGCCCCTGCGGCCGCCGCCACGTCGCGCACCGTCAGGCCATAGAGGCGCAGAGATTCCTGGTTCACCAGGACCTGATACTCGGGGAGTTCACCGCCGATGACCGAAATCTGAGCCACGCCGGGGATGGCGAGTAGTCGGTTGCGCAACTCGAACTCTCCAAAGGCGCGCAAGTCCATATCGCTGGTGGAGCCATCCGGGGAGGAGAGGGCCAGCAGCATGATCTCGCCGGTGATGGAGGATATGGGGGTCATCTCTGCGTGGCTGCCGGCTGGCAGGTCCTCGCGCACGGCATCGAGCCGCTCAGCCACTAGTTGGCGCGCGCGATAGATGTCCATGCCCCAGTCGAACTCGATGTAGGCGATAGAGAGGCCGCTGGCGCTACTGGAGCGCACGCGCTGGACGCCGGGTACACCACGCGCGGCAGCTTCGACGGGGAAGGTGACGTACTGCTCCACCTCGTCGGCAGCCAATCCGGGTGCCTCCGTCATCACCACCACGGTGGGGGAGTTGAGATCGGGGAACACGTCCACGGACGCGTCGGGCAGACGGTAGGCGGCCCATCCCAGGAGCAGCAGAGCACCGATCAACACCATTGCGGCGTTGTCGATGGAGAAGCGGATCAGATTCTTGAGCACGATCGATTCTCCCTAGTGAGCCGCGTGGGTGGTGCCGTCGGCATGGACGTGGCCGCCCGTGGAATGCTTGTCCTGCCCGCTAGCGGCAAGATTGATCTCATAGGCACCGGCCAACACGATCTCGTCTCCGCGTTGCACTCCACTGTGAAGGACGGTCCAGCGTCCGTCTGAGACCCCCATGTCGGCAACGACGCGCAGCACCCGGTTGGGATTGGATGGATCCCGCCGGAAGTACACGTGCTCAAGCCCGTCTCGGACGATGGCGGACTCGGGAATGGCTAGGGCCATGGCGTCGCCGCCCCCTGTGACGACTTCGAGGAACGCGGATACTCCGTTGCGGACCCACGGGGGGTGCTCTGAGGGTTCAGCCAACACGACTAGGATACGCTCCGCGGGGTGGGCTTCGAGGCTCAACTGCAGTGACGCAGGGATGCGCGACTCTAGGGCGATGCCAGCGGATCGTGGGGGCACGATGGTGGCTTCCGTGAGTCCGGAGAGCAGAGCAATATCGGCCTGCAAGGCCATGGCGCGCAGGCGTAGGGCCAGAGGGTCCACCGTGGTGAGAACTCGGGCCGGAGCCTGGGCGAAAGTGCCGTCGGTGAGGTCGAGTGACTCAATAACCCCCGCGCGGTCGGCGTGTACCCCAATCCAATCGATGCCCAGGTATCCGGGGATAGGCGTTCCGTCGGGGCCATCGACGGGGGTGAGCAGCTGAGCCTCGGAGATGCCCGCCGCTGCCGCAGCTCGGTGCAGGGCGTGTTGTTGGGTGCGGCGAGCGTTGTCGAGACCGATGCGGGCCATCTGCAGTTGCGCCTCCAGACGAGGAAGGCTGGCTTCAATCGTGGCTGCATCCGCTACGAGCTCGGCTTGCGAAAGGTCGAGGTCGGCCAGCGCATGGATGCGGGAGCGGACGGTGTCCCCGTTGGAGCGGGCTTCCGCGAGCTTGGCTTCATCCACCTGGATCTGTACTTCTGCCCGCGCCATCTCCTGTTCCCCCAGGATGATCTCGTGCAGTAGCTGTGGCCAGGTGGGGGACTGGAAGCGGAACAGCAGTTGGCCCGATTCTACTTTGTCGTTCTCGTTGACAAGTAACTCGACGCGGCCCGCCAGGGGTAGGCGGTATTCGCGCCTTGCCCGTGGTGTGAACTCAAACGTGCCGGGAATACGCGTGGTGTTTGCGACGCGGCGTGCTTCGACCTTGGCGAAGGTGACGCCCAGGTTGCGCCGTATGGTGGCCGACAGTTCGATGCCGGGGCCGGCAGGCTCGGCGGCTGCCTGCTCTTTAGCCGCAGTGTCTTTGTTCGCGTTGGGCGCACAGCTCGTGATAGCGACGACGGCGGCCAGGAAAAGGGGAAGGGTATAAGGCTTCATTGGATAGGTTCTTCGGTTACTGACTCGGGGGCGCGTTGTGAGGGGCCGATCAGGAAGACGTGTTCGTGTGAGGTCTCGGCCAGGCTAGCGCGCATGCTGATCCAGTCCAACTGGACTTGATGGGCGCGGGTGAGACTCTCCACTAACACGAGCGTGGAGCCCTCTCCCAGGTGCACGAGCCGGATGGCATCATGAACCTGTTGATCGAGGAGGGGCACCAAGGTCTGTTCCATGTGTGCGCGTTGGCGTTCGAGGGATGCCGTCCGCAGGGTGCTCGCCGCCAGTCGTCCGAGCAACGCTTCGTGCTCCGCTTCAAGTGCTGCGCGTGCCCATTCGCGTTCCACTCGAGCGCTGGCGATGCTCTCGCCGTTGGCGTTCCAGAGGGGCAGAGTTAGCCCGCCGATCAAGCCCAGCTTTGCACGACCTTCATCGGACTCGAACGCCGGCCCGAGGCCCAGGTCGGGCCACTGCTTTGCGACCTCCATGCGTAGGGCGTGTTCTTGTGCCTGATACTCTTCGCGCAGTCGGGCTAGACCCGGATTCCTGGCGGCCAGTGCGGATTCATGCGCTTGGGATGCGGGCCCTCCGTTTCCGTCAGCAGTGAGGTTGGGCAGCAGGAGCACCTGGTGGCCGGGGGGCAATCCCATACGGGCCAGCAGTTGCTGTCGATACACCGTGGCTTGGCCGCGGAGCCCCTCAAGCCGGCTCTCCTGCATGGCATGCTCCAGCGCGACAAGGCTGGCTTCGGTAGGCAGGATTTCACCGGAGAGCGCCAACCCGATGGTGGTCTCGATGATGGGGGCAAGGCTCTCTAAGTGCCGCTCGGTTTGTTCGATGCGCAGTTGAGACGCGGACCACTGCACCCATGTCAGAGCCAATCCATGGAGCACACCCCACTCTGCCTCGCGAACGGTGCGCATGGCTACTTGCTCCTGAGCCTGCTTGAGATCCCTGTAGGCGCCTGCCCGACCGCTGAGAGGCAGGCTGAATTCAAGTCCTTGGGTTATCACCCAGGGATCGGGCGTCTCTTCGCGTAATTCGAGGGCGCTGAGGGTGAATCGCGGGTCGGGCCAACGGGCCGATTCCTGGGCCGCGACAGCGGCCTGGGTCAGTCGCAAGCGCTCTAAGCGCAGCCCGGGATTGAAGGCCAGTGCGACCCATTGTGCTTCCGCCAGCTGGAGCCCGTCGTGTGCGTCGAATTGGACGGCGCCGTCCTGCCACTCCAGGTCCATGCGCTGCAATCGAGCTTGGAGGGTCTCAGCCTGGAGGCGACGATCGAGCCACTCTTGGATGTGGGCCGGGCCGTCGAGGGGGCGGGGCTCGTAACTTGCACAGCTCGTGAGCACGGCGAGAGCCGCTGTCAGTGCGGTTCGGAACCCACGCCCGTGTGCGGTTCCCCTCGCATAGACCTTCTCCCCTGTCTGCAGTTCGTGTGCAGCCGCTACTTGGTCGTGAATCATTCCCATTCGACGTCCTTGCACGTCGGTTCTTCTGCCTTGCCGTTCCTTGTGGATGCTCAGTCACGTGGGTGCCGAGCGGAGCACCGGTGGGATCTACCCAGCCAGCGCGTACATCAGTTCTGAATCATTCAGACGATGCAAGGAGGCCCGCGCGGGGCGGCTGCACTCTGCAGGAGTGTGCGCAATGGACCGAGACCGGGGTGTTGCGAGCCTGATAGGGCTGGCAGGCCGGGGACGTGCAGGCAGAAGGCCTGTGGAGGCTGCCCGCTGAGCAGGGCATTTTGGGAGCCCAGGGGTGCCTTGGCGTTTGCCTGCCCGGGGTGGTCCGTAAGTGTGTACGGGCAGTGAGCACCGTCGGTTGTCGCAGGCCCCGATTGCGCGGGGTGCTGGTGGACCAGGGCGGGATGGGTGTCTTCTGCGTGGTCACTGTGTTCCGACCCGTGCCACTCTCCGCACGCGCCCACCTCATGGTCGACGCAATGGCTTGCGAGGATCAGATGCAGCGAACCAGGAACCTGTACCAGGATGAGGCCCACGCATGCCGCAAGCGCCAACAACGCTGCGCGCCATTCAAGGCCGCTGCGGACTTTTCGCTCTTGGTGACAATGGGTGCTCATGGTGTCCACTAGGAATTATACGCCCCCGGGGAGGTCCTTGCGCAACCGACCTGGGGGCCAGGGAATCCACTTTTGTATGGGCATGAGGTACCGCGGACCGGCAAAGCTTTGGGAATTCCCTCCAGAGCGCTTTATATGATCATGGTCGGGTGGAAAGCCGGTCTGGTTGATGCGCCAATGACTCGAAGCGCGGCACGGATCACCGCCGACACTCACGGAGGCGAGTTGCGATGACCACAGACGCCGCATGCTCGTCCGGTGTCGTCAGGGGGGGGCGCTTGGGCCTTCTTGTGCCTTGCCCTCCACCGGCTGAACCTGAGCGTTCACCTGTTCGCGGTGTACACCGGAATGCGGGCGGCACGCCTGAGGTTACGAGTGGGTGCGGGTTGAGAGGGCCCGCCTGGGGCGCACCTGCTCGATCTCTTGCCGGGTGAGAGTCGTTGCCTAGTAGAAGTCGGCAGCTCGCTGCTCGGCATCGTTGGTCCTGAGCGGATCGGCCCCTGCTTCAAGCAGGGCCTGTACCAACCTGGGGTCCGAATTGAACCTTGCGGCAAGCATGAGCGGAGTCCAACCGGATCTACCAGGAGCATCAACCTCCGCGCCTGCGGCCAACAGAGTGGCGAGGACTTCGGGGGATGGGTTGCTCTCGGCTGCCATACCCAGAGGGGTCTGAGCCAGAAGGACAGTGAAGGCGTCGGTGGATTTGGCTTCCAGGTTTGCACCTGCTTGTAAGAGCAACGCCACGACGTCCGCCGAAGAATTGTGGCGGGCTGCTTGCATGAGGGCCGTGACGCCATCTCGGGTAGCAGCTTCAACGGATGCACCGGCTCGAAGTAGTAAATCTACGGCTTCTGCGCTGCAGTGGCGAGCAGCCAAGGTGAGCGGGGTGTGGCCTTTGGAGTCGGCGGAATTGACCTTGGCACCCGAGTTCAGCAGGGATTCCAGGATGGCGACTGAGCAGGCGCTGCGGGCCGCGACTGAGAGGACGTTCATTCCATTCCTGGCCTTGGCGTGGGGGTCAGCCCCCTCGTCAAGAAGGGTGGCCACAACCGGGGCGGAATTGTTCGAGGCGGCCAACATGAGAGGGGTGTGTCCCCGACGGCCTTCGACCTCAAGGTCGGCGCCGGCCCGGGTCAGGACTTCAACGACTTCTGAGTTATTGAAGCGAGCGGCGTACATCAGGGGCGTCCAGCCGTAGGGGTCCCTGGTGTGTAGGTCCGCGCCATGGCTGATAAGCAAATCCAGACTCAGCGGGCTGGGGTTGTGCCAGGCGACTGTCATCAGCGCGCTCTGCCCGGAATCGCTCAATTGATTGAGGTCCGCATCCGCTGGCATCAGATCTAGAAGTGCCTGGATCTCATCAGCCGAGCCTGACCGCAGCGTCGGATTTACCGCGGCGATCACTTCCGGGATGCTGGTACTACACCCAGCAGCCCGCAATCCAATAAAGGCCAAGAGCATTCCAAGCAGAATGGGGTGATTCATGTCTTCGTACTGATCTCGAGCATGCGCGACAAGGTGCTGGTCGGGCAGGCCTATGGGCGCTATTTTGCGTTGTTACCGCATTACCGAATCCATACAAATTGCCCATCCGTGCCAAGGCACGGGTCCTCTCATGGGACGATCCGGCGAGAATCGGGGTTCCTTCAGGTTCACTGAACCAGTGCCCAAAAAGCGTGCGGGAGGAGGTCGGCACTCGATCCTCGCCCACGTCCGCGCTAATGTGACCCGCATGGAGGACGCCCAAGGGATCGCGGAGATCGAGGTCGAGGTTTGCGTGGAAGGCCCCGAGGGGGCTTGCGCGGCAGAACAAGCAGGGGCGAGTCGGCTCGAGGTCTGCTCGGCGCTAGCGGTGGGCGGGGTGACTCCGGGGCCAGGTATTTGGCAGGCCGTCAGACGGGCGGTCGAGATTCCTCTGACGATTCTGCTGCGGCCTCGGCGCGGGGACTTCTGCTATGCGGCCGGGGAATTGCAGGCCCTTGAAATGGATGTGGCTTACGCACGGGAGAATGGGGCCCAAGGGGTGGCCCTGGGGTGCTTGACCCGGGACGGGTGCGTGGATCGGGAACGCACGGCGCGCCTGCTGGAGTTGGCGCGTCCGCTCGAGGTCACCTTTCATCGGGCGTTTGATCACGTGCGCGATCAGGAAGAGGCTCTTGAAGTGCTGGCGAGTCTCGGGGTGGAGCGAGTGCTCTCGTCCGGTGCCGAGGCGCGTGCAGTGGATGGTCTTGAGCGCTTGAGGGTTCTGGTCGAGCAGGCGGGTGAGCGTCTGCGGGTTGTCCCGGCGGCGGGCATCGGGCCCGAGAATGGTCGCAGGATTCTGGAGGTCACCGGAGCTCGAGACCTTCATCTGTCAGCGGGCCGTACGCAGGTCAGCATGGCGTGGCAGCCAGATCACGTGTGCCATCTGGGTGCGGACAGTCTGCCACCGGAGGGAGAGCTTGTGGTGACGGATGGGTCCCGCATTCGGGAGTTGCTTGAGGGTCTGAGGTGATCTGGGATTGTGGGTTCAGGTAGGATCGGGGCATGAGCGATTGCAGTACATCGAAGACTCCTCCCCCGACGGACTTGGGATGCGTTCGTATCGTCGAATCGCGGGAGAGGGCTGAGCAGGAGGTCGCTGAGCAGGTGCGGGATTGCATTGAGACCTGCCGTAAAGAAGGGACGCCGGCTGTCCTCGGCTTAGCGACGGGCGGATCCATGACAGGACTCCTGGCCGAATGCGTGCGATTGCACAGGGACGGGGACCTGTCCTTCGACGGCGTGCGCACCTTCAATCTGGACGAGTACCTCGGTCTGCCTCCTGGACACGCGAGCTCGTTCCATGCATTCATGCAAGAGCATTTGTTTGCTCCAGTGGCGTTGGATGCGGCGCGCTCTCTGGTTCCGGACGCCGATCTGGCGCAGGCTGAGCCCGTTGTTTACGGCGCCGCCTGGGAGGCTGCGATTGAGGCGGCAGGTGGCATGGACCTGCAGTTGCTTGGCTTAGGGGAGAATGGTCACATTGCCTTCAATGAGCCGGGCAGCGCTGTGGACAGTCGTGCACGGGTCGTTGATTTGGCGCAAGAGACGAGGCGTGTTGCTGCTGCCGAGTTTGGTGGCTTGGAGCAGGTACCGAGTCGGGCCTTTACGGCAGGCATTGCCACGATTTGCGGCGCTCGACGCCTGCGTCTACTGGCCTTCGGGGAGCGCAAGGCTGCGGCTGTCCATGCCATGCTGATCGGGCCCGTAGACGATACCGTCCCTGCATCTCTCATTCGCGATCACCCGGACCTCGAGGTCTGGATAGATCGGGCGGCGGCCTCGCAACTTGATTTGACCCAACTGCCCGATGGGGCATGGGTGCGCTAGGGCTCGCCCCTTAGGCTGACCTTGCTCCTCACTCCTGAAAATCGCCTGATCGGTGTGGACGGTGGGGGCAGTGGGTTTAGAGCTTACGGAGTTGAGCGTGCGGCCCAGGGTTTCATCTGTGAGCCGGGGCGCAGCGCGGAGGGATCCTGGGATTATTCTGACGCCTTCTCGCCGACGCCAATCGATCGGCAAATGGATGAGGCCAAGAACTCGCCGGGCGGGGAGGCTCTGCCCCTGGGCAATATGGAGCTTGAAGCGGCTGAGCAGCAGGTGCGCGTTTTGGGGAAGGCCATCGAGTTCCTGTGCGAGGATCAGGGCGAGGCGTTCCGGCTGGGTCTTTGCATGCCCGGATTGCGCACGGCCAGTGGAAGGGGGATAGCCATATGCCGTCACGGTCCACGCTCGCCCCAACTGCTGGATAAGTTGGAAAAGGAGTGCGCGAGAAGGGGCTTGAACCTGGCCGTCTCACCACCAGCTCTGGAGAGCGATGGCCGCGCGGCGGCCTGGGGGGAAGAGGTGGCTAGTGGCGGGCAGCTGGCGGGTGTGCCCAACGCTTACTACATCGGCGCGGGAACCGGACTGGCCGAGGGATTGAAGGTGGCTGACGTTCACCTGGACCTCACGCGCCTGCGCCAGCATCTGCCTGCGGCTTGGGCTGGCCGCGGCCCGAGCGGTAAGTCTTGGGAGGACGAGGCGTCCTTCGGAGGAATGCAACTTCTGTGGGAGCGCAGTGGGGATGGGTGGGTGGATCAGGCTGCTCAGGCCGGAGATGTGCGGGCCCGGGAGATCCTGCACTCTGGGGCGTGTGCTTTGGGACGCTGGCTCCTCATGCGCATGGAGGCCCTGGAGGCCTGGGAGGACAAGGTTCTGCAGCGCATCGTCGTCGGCCAACGCTCAGGACAGCTCCTGGCGGACTCAATGGCTGCGGCATGGTATGGCGATCCTCTGCGAGAGATCTTGCAGGCCGGACTGCTCGCGCGACAGGATACTTCCATGGTCATGCATGCCCTCACCGCCGGATCCCTCAGGCCCGGTTTCTTGTGTGCCTCCGTCCTGCGCGCGGCGCCTGCACTTGGCATGGCGGCGCGCGCGCTTGATGGATCGGCCAGCGCTTGAGCATGGGATCATCCTTCACGGCGCTGGATTGGTCCGTCGTGGTCGCGATCCTTGTGGGCACCACCGTGCTCGGCGAGCGACTGGCCGGCCGCCAGAGAAGCGTGCGGGATTTCTTCTTGGGCGGACGTAGCCTGCCCTGGTTTGCGGTGGCGGCTTCCATCGTGGCCACTGAGATCAGCGCAGTAACTTATATCTCGCTGCCTTCGGTGGTGTACCGCGATGGGGGGAACATGCACTACCTGCAGATCGTGCTGATCGGCTCCCTGCTGGCGCGTCTGTTCGTGGGCTACGTGCTTGTGCCGGCCTACTACGAGCGCGAAATTTACAGTCCGTACGACTATGTGGCGCGGCGACTGGGAGAGCGCGCAAGAGGGATGACTACGGCGCTGTTCACCCTAGGGGGAATCCTGGGCCAGAGTGCGCGGGTGTACCTGACCGCGTTGGTGCTCGAGATTCTCCTGGCCGAAGAGCTCGCGATTCTCGGAGGGTGGACAGGGTGTGCGCCTCTCACGTGCGCCGTGGCTCTGATCGGAGTAGTGGCCGTCCTGTGGACCTGGATCGGCGGCATCGCCACGGTGATATGGACGGACGTGGTCCTCTTCTTCCTGTTCATTGTGGGCATCGCGGTAAGCCTGTGGACCGTCCATAACGCGTTGGCGGGAGTGGGGAGCGGACTGCCAGAGGCCCTGGTCGAAGGCTGGCGTGCGGGCAAATTCGAGGTGATCAATACGAGCACTGACCTCTCCCAGCCCTACACCCTGTGGGTGGCCCTGTTCGTCGCCTCCTTTGGGCAGATTGGTCCCTACGGTTGCGATCAACTCATGGCCCAACGCCTGTTCTGTTGCCGTGGGCCGAAAGAAGCGCGCAAGGCCATCGTGGCCTCCATCGCCGCCGTGGGTATCATCGCCGCCGTGGCCCTGGTGGGCGTGGCTCTCTGGGCCTACTACAAGGAGTTCCCCCTTTCAGCGGCGAGCGAGGCTCTCGTCCTCGAGCGCACCGACCGCATCTTCCCCATCTTCGTCATGGAGGTCGTGGGCCCCGGCTTGAAAGGACTCGTGATAGTCGGTGCCCTGGCAGCAGCCATCTCGAGCCTGGACTCAATCCTGGCCGCGCTGTCCCAGACCACTTTGGCGACGGTGTACTTGCCGCGCAGGCAACGGGAGTTGACGCGGCGCGGGATGCTAAGGGACGAAGAGGACGAGGCGGAGGCTCAGCGCACCTTGCGTGTGTCCCGTGCCCTGGTCTTGGGTTGGGGGGTGGTTCTGTGTGCTGCTGCCGTGGGGGTGGATCGGGTGGCTGATCGCTACGACTCGCTCCTCGATCTGGCTCTGGCTATGGCGGGCTACACCGGAGGCGCTCTGTTGGGAGCCTTCTTCCTGGCGTTTCTTCCCATACGCGCCCGGGGCCGAGGACTCGTGTGGTCAGCACCCCTATCCGTGCTTGCCGTCTTCGCCCTGGCCTGGCACGAGCCCTGGGCCATGGACGTGGTCCATGGTGGCTTCGGATTGATGGGGCTGGTCTGGGTTGTAGGCTCGATCAGGAGTGGTGTGGACCTACGCGGAACCCTGGCCCTCTTGCTGGGGTTTGCCCTGGTGGAGTGCTTGTGTCGCTACGGCGCTCTTCCCGGAGGTAAGTCCCTGCCCTGGCCCTGGTACATCCCCTTGGGCACGCTCGTGACATTCCTGTGGGCGTTATTCTTGGACTCGGGGGATGAGCCCGCCGTTGGTGCGGACCAGGGGTCCTAGGGAAGCTGGCAGAGGGTGATGGCCTTCATGTGACCCATCGAAAAGACTGGAGCCTCTGGTCCGATCCCGTCGCTAATCCTCAGCGTCCGATCAGATAAGCCACTCCGCCGCGGGCCATCCAGACGCGCTCCAGCTCATCGAGCCGGTAGATGCGGGGAACGTCCTCCACAGTGGAAGCAGCCGGGTCATTGACCAGGACCCCCCCGTCTCCGTCCAGCCCCGTGATCATCAGTAGGTGTCCCGGCGTGTTGCCATAGGGGGCGCCGGTCAGCTCCCCCAACCTCACCTTGACACTGACGATCAGGGGCATGCCCTGGCGCAGGAAGTGCTCCACTGCGTCCCAAGAGGAGAGACGCACGAGGACCCCGGGCACGCCCATTGCGAAGGCGCCCTGCACGGAGCGCACCCAGTTGCCGTAGATGTTGTGTTCTGCATCGAAGACAAGGTGTGCAACATCGGTGGGTGAGACGGAGTGACCGGCGTGGGCCATGGCCATGGCCACGCAGGTTGGAG
>JAPKBO010000298.1 GCA_028823395.1 Planctomycetota bacterium
GATCATGCTCGCCAGCACCAAGCCCTTGAAGGTCCACCAGATCAATTGGAAGGTCCGGAATAACGTCACAGGCGGACAGACCAACGAGGAGCAATTTCACGGCAATCAGGTCGGCCTAATCCCTGTTGGATTCGGGTTGGATTCCGGTTGGATTCCGGTCGTGTTCGCGAGGTCACACCAAGGCTTCAGAGCCTGCCTCTTCCCCGGAACAACCTGCCCTCACCGCTGAATTTGAGAGCAACGATTCAGAATAGACCAAACCCGTCAAGGCATACACCTAAGTGGATCGCCCGCGCGATCAAGCGCACGGATGAAGAACTCTCCTCCGCGTCCCTCCATAGGCTCCGAAGAGTCGCCACTGCTTGAGCGACTCCGGCGAAGAGGCAGAGGTCACGATGCCAACTACGACACAAGCACAAAAGGGCTGCGTGTCAGGCCAGTAGAAACTGGAGCCGAATCCAATGGCAAGCTCATCAATGCCAGCGCAACCTAGCTTGATGCAGTTGCCTACTGTGGCTAATTCTTCGAGCGCTTAACGGCGCGCACACCCCGATCCGCTTTCATGCACTTGTTAGGATTCCGCGCTAGGCTACGCATGATTCTTGAGAAGGAACTCATAGAGGTCAATTCCCTCCCCGAGGTTAAGACCGGTTTCATCTCGAATGACGGTGACAACCGCAACCCAGTCCTCCCCCTGAAGAAGCGCGAGGACCTCCTCGGATGGTTGATAGTCGTAGGCCGCCGCGTCGAATTCAGGACGCGCGCCATCGTCGTCGTCGCGTTGTTTGGCCACATACAGCAATGCATACGCCAGCAAAATCCAGAAGTACCACGGCATGAAATTCTCCTTTCAACTATCTTACCCGTTGGGACGATCGACACTCAAGCGTATCTCAAGCCGTTGAATCCACGGGTTAGCCACAGTTATCACCTGTTGGAATTCCACGTACTTATACGGGCCCTTGAGATGGGATTTCCCTGATCGCGAAGATCCCCTCACGAGGGCGTGCACGTGGCCGCAGTAGCTTCGGAACTTGGGGTCGCCATCGAAGCCTGAGGATATTCTCCCCCTCGAAAGCTGGTCCGCGTGTGCGCGACAGGAAATCCCTAACGCATGGAATACACTTCGATCAGGGGGCCCAGCGCCTCCAGCTCCCAAAGTCGGCGCTTAGCGTCCTTCCCGAAGTAGTGCTCCAGCCCCAGGTGCTTGAGTTCAGGGTCTCCGAAGGGTGAGAAGCTTGCCACCAACTTGCCCCCGTGGGCCAGAATCGCCTCCCGAGCAATCTCGGGTAGGACGCCGTCCACGTATCCCGGCACGGCGACGCCAACCGGAGCGAGAAAGACGTAGTCGGGATCCCACTTGTTCAGCAGCTGGGTGTACCCCGCGGCGGGGTGCTCGCTCAGCACGTCGTACACGTTCTTCTTGTTCGGGTAGTGCAGCTTATAGGTCGGGATCGACGGGCCCTTTGCGCCAGGCGGCCAGACCTTGCGCTGATAGTTGCGCCAGGAGATAGCCGCCCGCCTGGCCCAGACGCCGTAGAGGTTGCTCTGGCGAACCGGTATGTCGGTCATATTGGCCATGACCACCGTGACCCCTCCCGCAGGAACTGTCTCCGTAAGCCAGGACGCCACCTGTGAGTAGGTATCAGGTCGCGTGCGCAGTTCAGCCATGCGGACCGAGGTCATAAGAGGCAGCGCCAAGGAGAGAATCACCACGCCTCCCGTTGCCATGCGCACTCCTAGGAAGCGATTAGCCCGGCCCGCAAGGTAAGCGCCTGCGGCAGTGGCAAGCAAAGCGAAGTGCGGCAGAAGTGGCAGGAAAAAACGCTCCTTGCTGCCAAAATACATGCCGAGCACAACCAGAACGGGAAGTCCGTGGGCCACAACAACCAACAGGTCATCCCGTACCTCGTTGGACAAGCTCACCCGACCACGCTTGATCGCCGTGACGCGCATGGCGAGTAGAAGTCCCCCCAACAGAGACAGAGCAAGCAGAGCCGGATCGTAGGAGCGCAAAGCCTGCCAGAGCCTGACAAAGCCCCCGCCCTGAAAGTAATTCAAGTAGATGCGGTGCGATCCGACCTGGATGGATGGACTGTGCTTGCTCACACCCCCCTCATGGCCTTCGGGGCGGGAGTTCGGATCACGCAACCGCAACCCACCGCGCACGCCGGCACCGCGCCAATCCTCGCCCAGATCCAAGGCCTCCATGACCTCGGCCTGCCTCCCCCCCTCGCGCAGCGGATCGGCTTCGGCTGGCCAGTAAGCCCAAACAGACGTGATCGCTATCAGGACCAAGACCACAAGCGATCGCAGCAAGCTCACGCGGCCGAACTTACGAGCGGCGATCAAGGCCGCCACCACATAAGGCGCGAGTGCTGCGAGTCCGGTATGCATGCATGACATGCACGCTCCGGTGGCCAGGCCTGCGAGCAGCTGCGTACCCCATCCTGGATTGCGCACTAACCGCATGGACGCGAGCATGGCTGCGACACCGGCCACAGCCACAAGCGCATGAGGGCGGGCCTGGACGGAATAGCAGAGCAGCAGCGGGCACAACCCCATGGTAGCTGCGGCGAACAGAGACCATCCTGAACTGAAGAAGCGTCGCGCGAGCAGGAAGGTGCCCGGTATCAACAGCCAGGCCAGCAGAGCCAAAAACTTGCGCGCGCGTAAGAAGGGCAGGGCCGCATTCTCAAGGTGCGCTTCAAGAGCCACGTCACGCGCCAGATCATCCACCGGCCCGCCTGCCACCACATCGTTCAGGACGATCGGCAGGAAAGGGTACTTGCCCCTGAAGGGTCCCTCGGGATGATCCTGACTCAGGTGGACGATCTGCCCATCGGGCTCATTCTTGTGGGGCAGCAGGTGCCCGATCCCGGCCCAGCGCAGGCCCAGGGAAAATGCGGATAGGACAAGAAGTCCCACGACCACAG
>JAPKBO010000083.1 GCA_028823395.1 Planctomycetota bacterium
AGCCCGGTATCAGATATTCGGGTTCCCTGCAGGCTCTCAGTCATGCTCGTGGTGCGCTCGGGCGGTTGGATAGAGATCTACTCAAGGGAACGACTGCCCAGCTCGATCCCGGGGTTCTCAAGGATCTCCAGCAGCAGTACCGCTTTTGGCGCAGTAAGGAGACGGTGTTGTGGGAGTGGTCCTCCCGTGCCAACGATGCCTACCTGAAGAGTCAGGGCCAGGCGGCCGGAGTTCGCAGCTATGGGCGCATGGTGGACCTGCTCCTGGCGCAACGATTGGCGAGGAAGCCTTAGCTGCGCCGGTTGCTCTCAGTGGCTAGACTGCATCGATGAAGGCTCCCACTCTCAAGTATTGTTTCACTCTCGCTTTCCTGGCGGGGCCCTCGTACGGCCAAGATGAGGCTTATACGCCTCCTGTTGCACCCGCCACGACTGAGGCCAGAGACCTCATGTCCGGGGTGGTACTCCCAGAGGGTTTTGAGCTAACCCTCTTTGCCGCCGAGCCGCTGCTGGCCAACCCCGTGGCTTTCGCCATCGACGGGCAGATGCGATTTTTCGTTGCAGAGACGTTTCGCTTGAACTCGGGCGTGACGGACATGCGCGAGCACATGAACTGGCTGCCTGATGAGCTTGCCGCGCGCACCGTGGCGGACCGGGTGGACTACATGCGACGCCACGAGGGTGACAAATTCTCCGCCGGTTATCTGGTGGAGCAGGAGCGGGTGACGCGGCTTGTCGATTCGAATGGGGATGGGCAGGCGGATTCGGCCACCGTCTACGCCGGAGGCTTCGCGGATCCCGCAGCGGGTGTTGCGGCAGGTATCCTGCCATTGGGCGACGATCTCTACTTCGCATGCATTCCTGATATGTGGCGCCTGTCGGATCAAGACGGGGATGGTCGGGCGGACGGGCGCGAGCGGCAGCACACCGGTTGGGGCGTGCATACTGCACTTGCGGGGCACGACATGCATGGCCTCGTGCGTGGACCCGATGGCCGCCTCTATTGGTCCATCGGGGATCGGGGCTTTCACGTTGAGCATGATGGGGAGGTCTTCGCTCACCATCACGCCGGGGCTGTCCTGCGCTCTGAGCTCGATGGTTCAGGCCTCGAGATTTTCGCAACGGGCCTTCGCAATCCACAAGATCTTGTGTTTGACGACTACGGCAATCTCTTCACCGGGGACAACAACTCGGATGGTGGAGATCGGGCCCGCTGGGTGTATGTCGTGGAAGGGGGCGAGAGTGGGTGGCGTCAGGCTTTTCAATTTGTGCGTGAACCGGTGAGCCGAGGGCCGTGGAACGCTGAATTGCTTTGGGAACCTCACCATGAGGGGCAACCCGCTTACATAACCCCGCCCGTGGCCAATTTTGCGGACGGCCCATCAGGGATCACCTACTACCCCGGCACGGGATGGGGGCCTGAGTACAAGGGCTCCTTCTTCCTGTGCGACTTCCGGGGGGACGCGAGCTACAGCGGGATCCACCGGTTCCAAATGGAGGAGCGTGGAGCGGGGTTCGCCCTTGTGGGTGCCGAGAAGTTCCTGTGGAACTGTCTGCCCACGGACGTCCAGATCGGTAGTGACGGCTCGATGTATTACAGCGATTGGGTCCACGGTTGGGACAAGACGGGTAAGGGGCGTATCTATGGGGTGCACCCGGTCGGCGAAGACCATGCGCAGGAACGGGATGCGGTGCGCGCTTTGCTCGGGGAAGGTATGGCTCAGCGAGGCAGCCGAGAGTTGGCTAGCCTCCTCAGTCACGGGCATCAGACCGTACGTTTAGAGGCTCAATGGGAGTTGGCCGATCGCGCCCAATCTGCACCAGGCTCCGGCAGTGAGTGCCTCGAACTCCTTCTGGGTGCGGCCCTTGGTGAGCTCCCTGGTGAGTTTGCCCGACTCCACGGCATTTGGGGTTCTGGCCAGGTGTTGCGCGGGGGCGGCGCGGGCGCGCGGCAAGTGTGGGCGACGTTGTCGCCCTTGCACAGGGACGCGGACGCCAGGGTGCGCGCCCAGTGGTTCAAGGTCCTTGCCCAGGTTCCATCGCCGTACGCACAGGCCTCTGCCCAGCGTGGGCTCGGGGATCCCGAGCCGCGGGTGCGATTCTTCGCAGCCCAATGCTTGGCCAACCTTGGACGGGAGGGCTACGGGGATCCGGGAGTGGTTTCTACCCTGCTAGATTTGATCGAGAGCGAAGGTAGTAACGATCCATGGCTGCGGCACGCAGCGGTTAGAGCTTTAGCGTTCCAGGCCGATGGTCAGCAGCTTGAAGGGCTGCATTCGGACCCACGGACATCCGTACGCTTGGGCGCGATTGTTGCTCTGCGCACCCAGGGCGATGCTCGGATCGCACGCTATCTCGCTGATCCGGATCATGCACTGGTGGCTGAGGCTGCCCGCGCAATCTACGACCGGCCCATCGCCGGCGCGATGGAGGACCTGGCCCACTTGCTTCCCGGACTCGATGATTCTGATCCGGCCCTTGCGCGGAGAGCCATGGCCGCCCACTGGCGGGTTCACGGTGTGGGATCAGCCAGGGCCTTGGCGGACTGGGGGCTAGCTTGTCCTTCGGAGAGCCTCGGTGCGGAGGCCCTTGGGCTCCTCGAGAACTGGACGAACCCCAATTCGATTGACCCCGTTATGGGGGAGTGGAGACCTGTAGCGGCTGATGGGGCTTCCCTTTCCGTGGACTGGGTTGAGAAGTTAGGCAATGCGGGTCTAGAGCGCGGGCAGTGGGCGCGTGCGAGGTGGAGCGTTTGGTTGAATCTCGTCAGGGCGGAAGGCGCGGGCGCAAGCGGCGTTCTGGCTGCGCTCGCTCGCGGTCAGGCGGGCAACGCAGGTTCCGTTCAACAGGCGGCTCTCCAGTGTGCTCTGGATAACGGCCATCAGGATCTCGATGGGATCCTCTGGGACTGCTCTGATTCCCCAATCCGTGGAGTACGTATCGTGGCTATGCGCGCCTTGGCGGGTAGTGATCCGGAGCGGGCCTTGCCTTTGCTGGTTAAGGCTTACAGCTCGGCGCTGTCGGCGGGGGATTTCGCAGACGCGCGCTTGGCTCTTGAGGTCTTGAGTGAATCCCAAGTGTCAGGGACTGAGGGGTACTTGCTTGAGTGGCTCGAAGAGCTTTGCGGTCAAGGGGGCGTGGGCCCGGTGGCTCTGGAGTTAGAACGAGCCGCGGTCCGGCTTAGCTCGCCGACACTGGATCTAGCCTTGGATCGGCTGCGGCAGACCCGGGCAACGACTGATCGTGCGCTGGCCGATTGGTTATGGGCTCTGGAGGGAGGCGATCAGGGTGTCGGGCGCGAGATATTCATTGGGAAGACCGAGACGGAATGCCTGCGTTGCCATGCGTTTCAAGACCAGGGGGGCTCTGAAGTTGGGCCCGATCTGACCCATGTGGGTTCTCGATTGAGTGCTCTGGATTTGCTGCGCTCCGTGCGCCAGCCCGGGGCGGAGATTGCTGAGGGCTTCGAGGACTGGCTCTTGAAGCTCGAGGACGGTGAGACCCTCGTGGGCCGGATCCTCGTGGAGGAAGAGGGCTGGTTGACGATCGAGACGCCTCAGAAAGAGACGGTCGAGGTGGAAGACGCAGCAATTGTGGGCCGCAAGCGAGGTCCGTCCTCGATGCCCGAGGACGTCTCCCACGCTCTCAGCCAGGAAGAATTGAGGGACCTGATAGCCTTTCTGGCTTCCTGCGTGGAGTAGCCGCGCGGCGGCGAGGGGGGGGGGATTGATGCGCGGGAGCCCGTTCGGGCTCAAGTGGGGCCGACGGAATGCCGATTGCAGGCTCCCAAGGCCACTCATGCAGCATCATTCCAACAACCGCGATTTCGATTCCGAACCCCGTCGCCGGCGCTCCGAGCCCTTCGGTGGTGGACTGTTCGGTCGCACCGAGGTCGAGGGACTCATGAAGGTGGAGTTCGACCGCTGTCAGCGTCATGGGGTGCCTCTGACTTGTTTCCTGGTCGAGTTGGAGCGACTGGATCAACTTGGCGCGATTCACGGCCATGCTTCCTGTGAGGAAATGCGCGCAAGAGTTGCCGGATTGCTTGAGCAGAACTCGCGTTCGGGCGATCTGCTTGGCTATCCAGAGGGCAACCTACTTTGGATGCTTTTACCTCATACCGGCCGACAGGCTGCGGAGGGAATGGCTCGACGTGTGCGCTCCGAGGTCGATGGCTGGGACTTCAGCAACGGTGAGGTCAACGTCCGAGTGAACGTCCGCGTCGGTATTGCCAGCAATGAGGAGTCCGGCATGGAGAGCCTGCACGACCTGCAATCTGCTGCCTTCTATGCACTACAGGACGACGGAGTGGCCGCTAGTCCGTTCCGCCCTGCGCAGCCCAGGCCGAAGGCTTTGGCCCCGAAGGCCTTGCGGATGAATCCGGGATCGCTCTCCGACCCAAGTCGAAGACCTATCGAGCCCGTGAGGCATCAGAGGAACACTCACAGCGATAGGCGCGACCTCGCCCCTGTTTCTGCAGAAACGGGACCCCGTGGTGCCGTGCTTCTGTCGATCTTTGAGGCCAACCTTGAACTTCAGGCCGAAACGCGCCGCCGACGGGCCATCTGATCGAAGTCTCGCCGTGGAGGGTTAGAGGCAGAAGGTGACTTGCAGGCCGTCAGAGAAGTTCGAGCCCGCAGGCCCGCCCGAACCGTCCCGGTACCAGTGCTGGAAGTAGTAAGTGGTGCCGGCGAATACCTGGCCCGCTCCGTTGAAGGGCGGAGCGCTAAAGTCCAAGGGGACGGAAACGTCCCCCGTTCCATCAATGACCTGGGGGGGCAGAAGTCGGAAGATGTTGCCTCCCACACAGCGCACGCCATCGGCGGTTGGCACTGAGACCGACTGGTCACCGTAGATGAAGTAGCCAAATTGGCCCGGAACCCCTCCCGCGGATGAAAGGCCGAAACTGTTGTCTGTGAGGCCTAGGCTGCCAAACGAGCCCATGACGGCTCCCGGGCCGACGGAGTTGGGGGTGGTGCCGCAGTAGTTAGCCACGTCACAGTCGGACGTGATTTTGAAGATCTGACCGTCCGCGTAATCCACGATGTAGAGGTTGCCTACTCCGTCTTCACCGAAGGAGCTGATGTCGTTAATGATGTCGCTTCCGGGTGGGTCCAATTCGGTGGTGCGTTCTTGGAACTCGGTCATGTTGGCGCCGTCGTATCGGAAGCTCCAGATCCGGGCGCTGCAGTAGTCCCCAAAGAAATAGGTACCACTCAGCGAACTGATGGGTCCGCGATACACGATGCCTCCCGTGACCGAGCAGCCCTTATTGTGGCCGTACTCATGGATGGGCAGGGTCAGTGCCGTGTCGTTGCAGACGCAGCCTGTCTTGCCTGTGCAGTTGAAGCCCTCCATACACCGCCAACCGTAGTTTTCGCCACCCACACTACTTGCGGGTTGGAAATCGATTTCCTCCCAGGCGTTTTGGCCAACGTCACCGATGTAGAGGTCGCCCGTCAGGCTGTCAAAAGAGAAGCGCCATGGGTTCCGGATGCCAGAAGCCCAGATTTCCTCGCGCACACCGGTTTGGCCCACGAAGGGGTTGCTAGCGGGGACGTAGGGCGGGGGGATATCGATATCAAGGCGCAGTATTTTGCCCAAGCGCTCGCTGAGATCCTGTGCGCGGTTGCCGGGGTCATTGCCCGAGCCACCGTCCCCCATTCCGACATAGAGCATGTCGTCTCCACCAAAGGCGATGCAGCCGCCGTTGTGGTTGGAGAAGGGCTGTGGGATGGCTTGGATGATCGCGACTTTGGCCTTGAGCGCCACGTCTGGGTTGGCAGAGACGGCGTATTCGTGAATGCGCGTATCGCCGCCACTCTGTGTGAAGTTGACGAAGAAGCGGCCATTGGTGGCGTAGTCGGGGTGGAAGGCGAGGCCGAGCAGTCCACGTTCTCCGCTACTTGAAATTTTCGACCCAAGATCGAGGAAGGGGGTGGGGAGGGTGGCGCCATTCTTGATGATCCGGATAAGGCCACTGTTCTGCTCAACCACGAACATGCGGTTGGCATCGCCTGGGGGCGCTGTGAGCAGGATGGGGCGTGAGAAGCCACTGGCAACCAGTTCGGTGCGGAGGACTTGGGCGCCCAGGGGAGCAGCAATAAGGAGACTCGTAAGAAGCAGTCGGGCGGGGCGGGTGAAAGTGCTCATCGTTGTATGTCTGGTAGGGGCCCCTGGTCGGGGTGAGGGTAGGGCCTTCTCAATTGTCCTTCCTGGGAGGGGTTTCCGCCAACCAAAGTTCCAAAGGATGGGGATTTCCGGCGTGAGGGAGGATCCGCCAACTCTGGGCGGCGGGGCGAGTATCCAGACCTATGGTCCGTTGCTTTGCCTCTCCCGTTCTGAGACCTTGGCCCCAATGAGGCTCTTCCATACCAGTCGAGGCGGTGTTCTGCCCTTTCTATTGCTGTTGACGGTGCTGGTTGGGCCGTTCCTCGGGGGCTGTGGTGGGGGTGATGCCGATCCCGGCCCCCTGCGCCACGTTCTACTGGTCAGCTTAGACACAGCCCGAGCAGACCGGATCGGCGCCTTTGGTGATGCGAGTGCTCGGACGCCCATCTTGGATGGCCTCAGCGACCGAGGCGTGAGTTTTGATTCTGTAACCAGTGCCGCACCCACGACTCTGGCTTCGCACACATCTCTAATGACTGGCAGTTGGCCTCACACGCACGGAGTGGCTCGCAATGGATTTGTAGTGCATGAGGACAACGAGATGCTGGCGGAGACTTTTCGTCAGAAGGGGTTTCACACGGCCGGGGTGTTGGGCTCGTTTGCCCTCGAGAGTCGGTTCCGGTTTGACCAAGGGTTCGACCACTACGACGAAGATTTTGACGAGCTGGTGAGCGTCTCGGGTGCGGACCAAAATCAACGCCGGGGAGATCGCGTGACGCGCGCCGCACTCGATCACGTGGACAGGGTGCTGGGTGACGTGGATCGCCTTTTCTTGTTCGTGCAATATTTTGATACGCACGCGCCCTACGCCCCGCCCGAACCCTTTGCCAAGCCCTTCTTGGCTCCGGGCGCTAGTTCCACCAGCGACATGCATGACGTCGATGCTGCGGTGCGAGCGCAGCAGCAGGCCGCCACAGGTCAAGCGTTCGGCCATGCGGGCGCGATCAATGCTGGCCTCCGGGGGCCACTGCGGGCTTTGGTAGGCAACGTGTCGGGGCAGCCTGGCCCTGAAGACCTTCATCTCGCGAATCTGTATTCGGGGGAGATGAGCTTTATGGACAAGGCTCTCGGCGACCTTCTGGAGGGGCTAAGGCAGCGCGGTATTCTGGATGAGACCCTAGTGGTTGTCATCGCTGATCATGGGGAGACCTTCTGGGAGCATGCGGATCTCTGGAATCACGGGCTCGCCGTGTATCAGACCACCGTGCATGTGCCCTTGATCTTCTGTTTTCCCGATGGACGGCAGGCTGGTCATCGAATCTCTACGCCGGTGTCCACCATCGACGTGGTGCCCACCTTGTGCGAGATCCTTGGCCTTGAGGTACCCACGCGTTGCGAGGGCATGAGTCTGGTTTCCGCGCTGGAAGGTGGGACTCTCAATCGAGGTCCTGTTTTTGCTGAGGCAACGCAACCCTGGGTGGCTGAGCGTCCCGGAGTCTGGGCCAATGCAGGTAAGGCGCGCTGTGTGCGTTCTGGGCGCTGGAAGTACGTGGTCTCGCCGTATAACAGCATCGAGGAGCTATTCGACCTCAACGTGGACCCTGGCGAACAGCGGAATCTCTTGGAGGGGACCCCCTCGCCCCAGATCCTCGCCACGCGGGGTGCGCTTCGAGCCGAGCTGGCAACTTGGCAGGAGGGGCGGGAGCCTCTCCCTGCGCGTTTTGATTCCAGCCAGATGCAGGAGACCCTCGAGCGTTTGAGAGCCATGGGTTACAGCGGCGAGTTGGATTCTTCTGGGGACTGACGCTCAGCGATCGCCCAGCAAGCCTCTTAGCTTGTTCTTGGCGCCCTTGAGCCCGTCCCGTGCTTCGGCGGGGAGGGCGTCTAAGAGCTCGCGCTCAAGGCCACCGCGAATCAGTTCCTTCGGTGAAGTGCCGTGCAGGAGCGGGAGCCATTCCTTCGGGACATGCTTCTCGGCGGCCACCAACGCGCGAGTGTGTAGTTGTGTCAATAGATGAGCCAGAAGGTCATCCATGGTCGGGTCGCCACCATCAGGGGCGCGCAACTCTTCGAGTGGAAGTGTCCAGTCGGGGAGTGTGGCGGACTCCTTGATGTTTAGGTTTCCCAGTCCGGCCAACTCAAAGTCGATCCCGATGCCGCGCAGGGTCAGGCTCTTCAGGGCCAATCGCGGCCCAGGCTTCGAATTCGTCGGGGGGCTTTGGGTGCCCGGTTCAGTTGGAGTTTGGTCGCGTAGAGACTGGGCTACCTTCTTCAGTATCGGTGCCAGGTTGGACCGCGAACCATCCTGGACGATGCGTAGGCGGAGGCTGTCCACCGTCAAGTGCTCAACCGTGATGTTTCCCGTCAGAAGTGAGCGGAGGGGGAGATTGCAGCTGACTCCGCCCAGGTGAAGTAGTGGTGCGCCTTCAAAGCCGACCGGGTTGTGGATGTCGAAGTCCACCAATCCCAGGTCCAGGTTCAAGCCACTGAGGGAAGTGTCCACACCTCCGAGGGTGGCGGGGACTCCCAGGGCAGACTCTGAGGACTCCCGCAGGAGGGTGCGGGCCTTGGCCGGCACGATTGATAAACCTAGCCCGAGCAGGCAAAGCAGGGAGATTAGCGCAATGGCGAGGCCCTTGAGCAGACGGGATTTCATGGAAGGCTTTGGGTCTAGTCCTCTTGGGTCAGAGCGCTCCAGTCGGAAATCGGTACAAGCAGCCGCTTGCAGCCATTCTCCCCATGAGCATGAGCCAGAGCAGAAGGTAGAGGGTCAGGAATCAAGAACTCGGGGTGTTCGGGGCACGTCCATTGCCAGACCAAGCCCGTCCCCTCGGCTCCGTCGCCGCCGCTATAGCCCAGGGCTTGCAGAGCCTCGCCCACGCCGTCCTCGGTTTGATTGCCGTCGCTCTGGAACGGTGCGAGAACCCAGGGTCGCCGTTGAGCGAGGTCCGCCATCAGTCGTAGGTAGACCTCACGTTCAGCCTTTATGACGTTCACTGTCTCCAGTGGGTCACGCCCAAGGTGGAACAGCTCGGAGGCCGCGGGCATGTGGGGTCGCCAAATGAGCTTCCAGGTGCCATCGCAAACGGTGAACAGGAACGCCGCATCAGGCCTTGGGCCGGTCATGCTGGCGTTGAAGTCGTAGCCGTTGACCTGGTCGGCATAGGCAATGGCTGGAGGCAGGTCCTTACCTTCCATTAAAGGCCGAAGGCTTCGGCCTCCCAGGGTGAGTTGACTGGGATCTAGGTCGGGGATTCCCACCAGGTCCAGCAGGGTAGGCACGATGTCCACGGTGCTCGCCAGTGCGGTGTAGGTTTGTGCGATGGGAATGCCAGGTCCGGAGAAAATCAACGGGACGTGGATCTGCTCCTGATAGGTCATGCGGTGGGCGGCCCAGCCGTGGCGCCTGAAGCCGTCGCTGAGTCCTTGCCCGTGATCGGCGGTGAGGGCTATCAGGGTTGTTTCGCGTAGTCCCGATTCCTCGAGAGCGTCCGTTAGGCCCTGGAATTGGCGATCCATATATCGGACTTCGGCTGCGTAGACCTCTTCGTACCGTGCGGATTGGGCGCCGCCCCCTGCGCTGGAAGTGATTCCCGTCAGCCATTCTGGCGGCGGGAGCAAGGTGGGGTCGTGTGGATCCCAGTAATGCACCCAGAGGAAGAAGGGGCGACCAGCGGATCGTAGATCCTCGATGACCTCCAGGGCCAAGGCCGTTGTCGCATCCGAGCGCCGCTGGAGAGCATCTAGATTCCAGGTGGTCTTTTCTGCTCCAGGCAACAGGTCCATGGTTCCGCCGAAACTCTCGAAGCGATCGAAGTCCTGGTTGAATCCAAAGTATCCGGACACCGGGAAAGCGGAGTGCACAGCGCCGGTGGCGTAGCCCGCGCTCTTGAGGTAGCCCGCGAGTGTGGTGCATGAGGCCGGTAGGCGGAATCCGCTGTCGGCAGAGAGCACCCTGAGCCCGTGTTCGTAAGGGTTCAGCCCTGTGAGGATACTGGCATGGGAGACCGGGGTGACTGCGGAGGTGGCTAGGGCGGACTCAAAGCGAACGCCCGAACGGGCTAGGGCATCAAATCCCGGCGTGCGGTTGGTGCCGCCGTAGCAGGAGAGGTAATCCGGTCGCGTGGTATCCAGCGTGATCAGGAGTACGTTTGGCGACTGGGGACCTGGGGAGCAGCCACAGGCCATTATCAGAGCCGTAAAGGCGATGCCCACCGTGGCTAAGGGGTGCGCAGGGAGCGAGAGTGGGGTGGGGCTGAGAGGGGCAATCACGAGTGAATCCTATCGAGAGCCGGGGGGGCGGGCCATGGTTGGTACGGGAAGCCGGTCAAGTCGTTGGTCTGGGTCGGGCTGAGTGCAGCATCCGAAGATTTCAGGGGTTAGGATCTCCGCGCGGGACATGCGCCGTAGATGTCTCTCGACCCGTCGCCCAGGATTTGGCCCCTTTCCACCACAATGCCCCATGGATTCTGTTCTTCGCCCCTCACGCTGCTCGCACCCTTTCCTAGCACTGATTCTCCTGGGGCTCTCAGCGGGCTGCGGTAGCTCTGGTGAGGGTGGGCCGGATACGACGGGCTTGCGGCCTGAGGAGACCTTTTGGGATGACGCTCAGTCCATGCCAAAGGTGCAGGGCACCACACGCTACGGGAAATTCGTCGGGGAGTACTCGGAGTTTCATCGCAATGGCCAGGTTGCTCGGCGCGGCGCCTACTCCGATGATGGTCTGGAGAATGGCGTTTGGCGTGGATGGCATCCCGATGGTCGTGCCTTGAGTGAAGTGTCTTACGCCGCGGGGCACATGCAGGGCGGCTACAAGGAATGGTTCTCCAATGGGCAGCTGCGCCTGGCCGGCAACTACAAGGCCGGACAGCGCGACGGTGAGTGGCTAAGCCACCATGAGTCGGGTGAGGTTCTGGAGCAAATCACCTTTGATAGGGGCGCCAAAATTCGGCTTGAGGTGTTCTGGCCTTCCGGTAAACGGTTCTCGCTAGTGGAGTTCAAGGACGGAGAGGCTGACGGGAAGACGTCGGAGTACTACGAGAGTGGGGAGCTGCTGTCCGAGGCAAGTTTTATCCAGGGCTTGAAGAATGGTTCAGAGACACGCTTCCACGAGGGTGGGGCAAAGCTCAATACTTTGGAGTATGTGGACGGCCTGAAGGCGGGGGAGGCCTTTGGCTGGTACGCGAATGGCGAGTTACAGTCCCAAGGGTCATTTGAAGCTGATGCCCAGGTGGGGGAGTGGCTGGAGTGGCACCCCAACGGTAAGAAGAAACGAGAAGCGAACTTTGTTGCGGGTAACCCCGAGGGCTCCGTGCGTACCTGGCATCTGGACGGTTCCATGCGGGAGGTCGCGAATATGGTGAGCGGTCAACTGCAAGGGCTTGGGCAACAGTGGCATGAGAATGGTTCTCGCAAAATGCTTGGGGAGTTCATTGCGGGGCAACGCACTGCTGCGTTCTTTGCCTGGAAGGAGGACGGAACCTTGGATCAAGAGGTGGCTGGTATCTACGTGGGTGGTGTTCGGTCAGCCCCGTTGGGTGAGGTAGCCCTTACCCGTGCCAGCCAATTGGCAGCCAATACCGAGGAGGTAACCCAATGAGCGCCGGATTCGCAGGCATGTCTGGGCAGCGCACAGATTCCGACATTTGGGCCGCCATTGACGCTGAGTGCTCCCGCCAGGAGGACCAGCTGGAGTTGATCGCTTCTGAGAACCACGCCTCGCCCGAGGTTATCTCGGCCATGGGGACGGCTCTCACTAACAAGTACGCCGAAGGCTACCCAGGCCGGCGTTATTACGGCGGTTGCGAACACGTCGATGATGTCGAGAATTTGGCTCGTGCTCGAGCCAAGCAGGTCTTCAGCGTGGGCTATGCAAATGTCCAACCGCACAGTGGTACGCAGGCCAACATGGGTGCCCTGATGGCCATGCTTTCCCCGGGGGATCGGGTACTTGCCATGGATCTGGATCATGGCGGGCATCTTTCCCACGGCCACCCCAAAAACTTCTCGGGCGTCTTCTACAACTTCGAGGGCTACGGCGTTGATAGAGAGACCGAGCGCATTGACCTTGAGCAGGTTGCGGATCAGGCCCGGAAATTTGAACCTCGGGTCATTCTCGCCGGAGCGTCGGCGTATTCACGCACCATCGACTTTGCCGGTTTCGCTGCCATTGCCAAGGAGGTCGGGGCGAGTCTTCTCGTAGACATGGCCCACATTGCAGGCTTGGTCGCCGCCGGGGTGCATCCCTCGCCGATACCCCATGCGGACGTGGTCACTCTCACGACCCACAAGACCCTCAGGGGCCCGCGCGGTGGGATGATCCTGACAGACAGCCTCGATTGGCTGAAAAAACTGAACAGCACCATCTTTCCGGGTGGCCAAGGTGGCCCCTTGATGCACGTGATTGCTGCGAAGGCGATTGCTCTTCGTGAAGCTGCCGCACCGAGCTTTGGTGAGTATCAACGTAGCGTGGTGGCTAATGCGAGCACCCTGGCGGAAGCCCTCAAATCCCACGGCTTGCGTCTGGTGTCCGGCGGTACGGATAACCACCTGCTACTTGTGGACGTCAATGCCGCGGGTCTGTCGGGGGCCGCAGCGGAGGATGCTCTGCATTCGGTGGATATCACCTGCAACAAGAACCTGATCCCTTTCGATGGGCGCCCTCCAATGGAGGCCTCTGGCGTGCGTCTCGGGACCGCTGCGGTAACAACCCGGGGCCTAGGCGAGGCCGATATGGTCTGGCTAGCGGGCGCTATAGCTGAGCGTCTCGAGCATCCCGATGATGAGGCCGTGGGGGCCCGCCTACGCGCGGAAGTTGCTGAGGTCTGCAGGCGTCTTCCTATCTACTAGGCGATGCGCTAATGCGAGCCCTCAAGTGGGGCTCCACGATCTCTAATGGATGGGCTCGTCCCCATCCCACTTGGCATAACCCAACTCACTCAGGATGGTGAGGACTTCGCCCCAAGAGGGGAACGGGCGGCCGTGAATGCGCTTGTACTGATCCACGGCTTGGATGAACTCCAGCAACTCCGGGGTCATCTGGTCGGCCTTGGTGGGCTTAGGGGCCTTCGCGGCGGTCTTGGGCTGCGAGGAGTCGGTGGGGGGCTGGGTCGGCATGGGGGGATCTCTCTAGGGGTTTATAGGCCAGTTGGCCCACTCCTCTATTCGGCTCCGGCGACCCGCATTCTGGAGCCTCTTTGGCTAAGTGTCTCGCGCTGATGCAGTGTCCCCCCTAACCCCAGCGCTTGGTGGCCCCAAAGAAGTGAGGCCCCAGCGCGCGAATGCGCCCTGGGGCCTCGAATGATTGCCATGCCCCTTCCCGGTGTGGACCAGGGAGGAGTCTGGTCGACGCTTAGTTGCCGACGACCATGATGTCGTCCACCTTGGATCGCTCCTGCTTGCCCTTGGCGTTGCAGCTAAGGCGCATCTGGAACGCGGCGTTGTTGCCAGCGGCAGCGGGCAGGGTGACCATGCGGTCCTTCCATCCCTTCTGTTGCCATTGGTCGGCCGTGTTCCACGAAGCGCCGTCATACCAGTCCAGGTTCAGGAACTCGGTGGACTCATAGTTCTGGCTGCGCTCAGAGATATAGATGTCGATGGTGGCGAAACCGGCCGTGCTGACGGCCAGGTCGATGTCCACGGTCTTCTTCAATTGAAGGCCCCAGGTCCCATTGCTGTTCTTGTTCTGGGCCTTTTTCTTGAGTACGCACCGGGCTGCATCGGAGCAGTTCCACTGTGAATCAAGGCTTCCACTCTCGAAGTCGTCAGATGCGAGAACGGTCCCGTTCGTGCCCTGATCTAGGCAGTTTCGGCTGTCACGGTGATTTTCGATTGCGGGTATCGAAGCATTGGTCGTGAACCGGTTGGCGCAGGTGATGTAGGGGTTCATCGTCCAGCCGCTGCAGCTGCAGTGGCCCGCATTCCAGTTGTGGCCGAGTTCATGGGCGGAGAGGTCCGTGGTGCACGCGAAAGATCCGCAGCAGTCGGATTCAACCAGCCCGTATCCGTAGCTTGAGTTACAGATCACGCCTAGCCAAGCGATGCCAATGACTCCGCCGTCGATGTTCTTACCCGTGAAGAGATGGGCAACATCACGCTGAACGCCGGACTGGTTGGAGTTCCATTCACTCCGGAACTGATTGAGCAGGGT
>JAPKBO010000084.1 GCA_028823395.1 Planctomycetota bacterium
CTCTCGCCCGAGTCGTAGTTCTTGGAGCGTCGACTGACAAGCAGGGCAACCTGGTCGTAGGTGCTGGTGTCGACTGCACGCTCAATGCTCCCGGTGCTGCGGATACGCGCGCCAAAGCCACCCGTATCCGATGCAACGGCCTTCACCACGGCTTTGCCCGTCGGCAAGACCCATCCACCGGCGACAAAATCCCCGCTCTCGAAATCGTCGGCAAACAGGGTCTCGTAGGAGTAGATCAACTGCATCGTTCGGTTCACATCAATGCGGCCGTACCCGAAGGTGCTGTCCTCGCCAAGACCGCCCAAGTCATCGCAGCCGTAGCGCAGGATGTACTCGGCTTGATCGGGGGTCAGAGTGGGATCTGCGGAGAAAATCAAACCTACCAAGCCTGCAGTCAGCGGCGTCGCGAAACTGGTGCCCGAAGCAGACCCATATCCGTTGCCCGTGGTCGTGGTGTAAATGCTACTGCCCGGTGCGAACAGATCGATGTAGTTGCCATAGCTGGAGAAGCTAGAGCGGTTGTCGCCGCTATCGGTTGCCCCCACCATGATGGCGCCGTCATCTCGGTTGCCTTTGTATTTGTTGCCTGCGTTATCTGCAGCCCAGATCAACAACGCGCCCTTGGTGCGGAGGTAATCACCGGTCGTACTCACCGAACTAGAGGTGCCTCCGCTGTAGCTCACGCTTGCCACGCGGTCTCCCGCAAGGGCTGCCGTTTGGGCTGCGTGGGTCAGAGTTGAGATGGAACTGCCGCCGCCGCTGGAGTTGGATACTCGCATCATGCGCGGTGCAAGGCGCCAACCCGTTCCAACGACGCCCTTGTTGTTGTTGCCCTTGGCCGCAGCACAGCCGGTGGTCATCGTGCCATGACCATTGATGTCATTGATCTGCCCACCGGCAGATTCCCAGACCTTGTCCACGGCGTTATAGCCCTCCACCCGGTGCACCTGGAGGTCTTCGTGGTTGAGCTCCACACCCGTGTCGCAGATCGCCACGACGACGGAGGTTGAGCCCGTCTCTAGGTCCCATCCGTTGCAGGAGTTCATACGGTTCGCGTTGTGATGCCACTGGCTACCCAAACCCGGATCATTAGGACATCCGATAGGGAACACGCGCCAGTCAGGTTCCACGTACTCGAAGTTCCCTTGGGCCATCAGCTCCTTGGCTACGAGGTTCTCGTTACCCAAACCCACCTCAATGATGTACTCATCGGTCGGCATCGCGTAGTCCGCGAGAGGGTAGGCCGCGAGGGCAGCATCCGCGTTCCGGCCCCGACGCCGGACCTCAGCACGCGTCATCCCGTATTTGCGGGCGTGCTGCACCTGTAGAGGGCGCGCGATCATGCGGCCCGTGAATTCCATATTGCCGATAACCTCAACAAAATCCGGCGTGGCGGGATCTTGGGCAGCAGCCGAAGAGGGCAGCATTGTCGCCGCGCAGAGGGCGAAGGCGGACAGGACGGATTTAGCGCGGGGGGGCGAGTTGAAAGACATATTTGAACTTCGGGTGAGAGTCATTGAGAGAGGGAGCCTTGGAGACCGAGAGGCCGAGAGACCAAGCACACACCCTTAGTAGGCCCCCAGGGTGGAAAAGGTTCCATCTTGCTCCAATTCTTGTCCCTAAACTCGCAAATTGAGCCGTTCCACAGCCGTGGGAGCTCGCTAGTCCCCCTCCGGCCCACCGGCGTAACCCATGGCCCTGAGGTCATTTAGGCGCTCCCCGTCCACGCGCACGGTCTCCCGCTCGCGTGCCGATTCCGTGCCCTTCAGCTCCTCACTCAAGGCATCCAGCATGCTGTGCATCTGAAAGAAATCGAGATCGTTGCGTAAGACCATCTCCCCGGGATCCTCCCCCAGGTTATAGAGCTCGTGATTTCCATCCGATGACTGGATCAGCTTGAACGGCCCGTCGTAGACCACGGTCCGCACACGCCTGAAGCGCTCGCCAACCGTTGGATGCAAGATGTCAGGCAGGCGGCTGTAGTGATTCTCGGACACAACGAAGCCCCCGCCTGGCCGCTGGGGGAAATCCGGACCCAGCTGGTCCGAAACTTCACTTGTCAGGCCGTCCAAGATCAGGGCCGGCAGGTGTGCACTACCCGCCCGCTCGGAGCGCACTTCCCCGACCGTCTGCCCCGGGTACTTGATGAGCAGCGGCACGGAGAGAGCCGGCTCATAGACGTCCTTGGAATGCTCGACGAGGCCGTGCTCGCCGAAGTACTCCCCATGATCGGATACGACGACCAGCAAGAGATCATCCCACAGGCCGCGCTGCTTGAGTTCCTCGAAGAACTCGCCCAGTGCCAAATCCAGATTACGGACCGCACGATTGTATTGATCCTGAAGGGTCAGACCGAGGTCGCCAGCCTCCTCACCCCGCACAATCACTTGCTGATACAAGCGGTTGAGAAGGTCGGACGAGTACTCAGTGGCTTGGTCGTACTCGCGCTCTCCGGGTAGAGGTTCAACGTTGTAGGGCCGATGGGTGTCCATGAAATTCACAAACATGGTCCACGGCTGATCGGAATCTCTCTGCTGCTCGCGGCCGTCAATCCAACCCAAGACGTTGCTGCAAAGACGCGGCGCGCGCTCGCGACTGATGCTCCAGTGATCAAACCCCTGGGATAGGCCGAACTCGCCCTTCAGATAGACGGCGTTGGCTACGATCCCTGCTGTGGCGTAGCCCTTCCCCCTTAGAGCCTCAGCGAGGGTCCACTGCTCTTCTTCGAGAACAAAGCAGTTGTCCACACTCATGTCCTCCACCTCGAAGGAGTAGGCACCGTGGGAACTGGGGTGCTTGCCCGTAAACATGGACGCGTGACTGGGAACCGTCCAAGGAGAGCTTGCGGAACATCTCTCCCAGCGCGTGGCCTGGGCCGCCAGCGCATCCAGGTTGGGCGTCAGGTTTCCCGTCCCCCCGTAGCACCCCAATCGATCGGCGCGCAGGGTGTCCACGCACAGAATCAGGACGTGGGGCGGGGTCTCTCCCATCGAACCGCAGGCACTGAGTCCGAGAGGCAGGAGTAGGAACAGGGGTCTCATAGGGAGGCAGTATAACGCCTCACCCTCTACGGAGCCCAAACCTGGTCGTTGGAGATGGGAGCTCAACCCGCCATCATGGGCACGCGTGTCGGCAGACAAATCCAACCCCCCGTGCCCCGCCTACGTACCCCCACCGTGACCCACTCCCGCTCCCCAATCGCCAGCTCATTGCCTCAGTGGGTGCTGTGGTGTGCCTGCCTGGTAGCCGGCCTGGGAGCGTGCAGCTCCGAAACTCCCTCCAGGCGCGTTCTCATCGTGGGCTGGGACGGTGCGACTTTTGATCTGATCGACCCGCTCATACGGGAGGGTCGCATGCCCGTCCTGGCGAATCTGATTCAGCGTGGCCAACACGCCTGGCTCGAATCTTCCCGGGTTCCGATTTCATCGGCAGCCTGGGTCGGTGCATGCAGCGGGCAGCACCCCGGTGAAACCGGAGTCTATGACTTCTTTCAGCGCGTAGAGGGCAGCTATGAAGTAGAGGTCATCGATGCGCGGACCAATCTCTGTCCGCCACTCTGGCGCATTCTCTCCGGGCGCGGAGCAACGGTAAACGTCCTGGGCGTTCCCATCACCTGGCCACCCGAACCTGTCCGTGGTCACCTGGCAGCAGGGATGCTCTCACCACCCGCTGAGGATTGGGCTTGGCCGCCGGAGTACACCAGTGAACTGCGCGAGCAGGGGCTGCTACCTGACGTCGGTGTCTGGACCCAAATGCGCAGCCTCGCGCCGGACCAGATGCTAGAGCGCATCCACAAGCAGTTGCTCATCAAGGAGCAGGTGTCCCTAGACCTCTTGACTCGCAACGACTGGGACATGTCCATGGTTGTCTTCAAGAGCCTCGACGTGATCTCCCACCAACGCTACGACGGGAAGACGCAAGGGGTGATCGCGGATCTGCTTGAAGATCTGGACCGCATACTGGGCAACCTGATCAAGGAAGCTGGTCCACAAACGGACGTCATCGTCATGAGCGACCACGGGTTCGGCATGTTCCCCTTCACGTTCAATCTCTACCCTTGGCTGGTCAGCGCGGGTCTTGCTGTGGAGCAAGGCAAAGGTCCGCCAACCCAGCCCGCCGCCGCACCGCTCATCGTCTTCGAAGCCGAAACGGAGCGGCTGCGCCTGAAGCGCCTCGACCTCGCCCAGACCCAAGTGCTGGCCACAAATACGGAGTGTGAGGGTAATTTCGGCAGCTTGAGGCTGAACCTCCAAGGTCGCGAGCCCAGTGGAGTGGTTCCCGTGGACCAAGCCGAAGCCCTGCTCACCGAGGTGGAAGCTGCCCTGCGTGCCATTGAGGTTCCAGGTGGTCCGCTTGTGACCCAGATCTGGCGCGGGTCGCAGCTGTATCCGGGACCGGCCAATAACCGTGTACCCGACCTCATTTTCGAGACCCGCACGGACTGGCAGGTTGTGGCCTCGGCGGCGGGGCCGGCCCTCACTCAGCATCAGGTTCCACGACCCAACCACCGTCTGGACGGCATCTTTGCAGCGGCGGGGCCGAACATTGCCACGGTAGCGGAGCGCGCACGCTGGAGTGTTTTCGACCTCGCCCCCACGGCTCTGCACCTCATGGGCCACAGCATCTACGAAGAGATGAGTGGCGAGGCTCATGCCGAACTCTTGTCGAACCCCCAGCCCGTCGAACGGATTGCGCGTGCCGACGACCCAACCTACCGCCCCAGCGCCGAAGCCTGGAAGGAACTGACGAATGAACAGCGTCAGGCACAGATCGACCAACTCAAGGCCTTAGGCTACGCCGATGACAGCGATGACTAGTCACGGGCGCTGGCTCCTTGGCTTGGGCCTAAGCGCTCTGGCTCTGTGGGTCTACTGGCCCATATTCGATCTAGCTCTCCTGGGCTGGGACACCTGGCCCATGATCCTGACGGCGCGCGTGCAAAGCTGGAGCGACCTCTGGGGCTGTGTAAGCGAATCCATGATGGATGGCCGCTACCCGCACGGGGAGTACTACCGGCCGGTAACCAACCTCTTCTTCGCCCTGGACCACGCGTTGGGAGGCCTTGATCCGAGGACCTACCATCGCACGGACTGGCTCATTCACTTGGCCAACACCTTGCTGATGGCTGGTCTGGCAGCGCGTCTGTTCCGTGGACGCCATGGCCTACGGATTGCAGCCGTGGCGGGCGTCTTGTTCTGCCTGCACCCCATCCACATGGAGCTGATAACGGCACCGCCGCGACGGGCGGACATGCTCTGCCTGTTGTTCACGCTGGCGTGCCTTTTGAGTCAATCGTTGCCCAGCCGAGACACAGGGGCCCGAGGCCGATGGATGGGGGCCCTATTTGCGTTTCTGGCCGTGGGCTCCAAAGAGACTGGCGTGGTGGTGCTCCCCGTGGCGTTCGCCTGGCACACGTGCTTCGTGCAAGGCCCCTGTACCCTCCCAGAGCGCCTGCGCCGTGGAGCACGCCTGACTGTCCCGGTCCTGATCGGAGTAGGCGTCCTCCTCGCCGTACGTACTCTCGTACTGGGAGGCTTGGGAGGCCCGTTGCCCATAGCGGAGCTTGAACCCGTCGGCCGCATCGAGCTTTTTAGCAACTTGATCGAGCGGACCGTGCTGCCCATACCCTTTTGGGGATGGAGCTCAGTCTATTTGCCCCTAGTCGCCGCCGGATGGCTCGTTGCCGGCGCCATTCGACTCTCACGCGCCCCTCAAGCTGGCGAGCCAGAGGATAGGCAGGCCCCCGATGCGGAGTCGGTGGTCGCCTTTCTCGGCCTGTGGAGCCTCGCAGTCTTTGGCATCACCAGCTTCGCTGACCAGGTTCGCGATTGGTACGCGCTGCTCCTGTCCGCGCCAGTCGTGCTGGCCATCGCGCGCGGGCTAACTGCGGACAGGTCTCAATGGCGCACGTCCGGGCCCTGGCTTGCGATTTTCCCGATGGTAGCTCTGGTCATCGTCTTACGCGGATGGCCCCTTGAGCCCACACCAAGGTTGCACGCTATGAGCATCCTGGCACAACAGGACTTGGAGCGACTGGAAGAAGGAGTGCTGTCCACGCCCGAGGGAGCCTTCCTACGCCTCAACCCTTGGCACCCGATGCTTTCCCCCGCGAGCGATGGCACCGGCGTGCGCAGCCTCTACTCGGCCTTCGACTACAGCCTGCAAGCCTGGTGCGAACTGCGCTGGCCCGAGAGATCCATTGAGGTGATCTCCTGGTATCAGGACAAGAACGCCAAGCCAAGGCCCGGAGTATTGACGGTGCAACTCATCCCAGGGCCGGAACCGGCCTGGGTCAAGGATCTGCCCTGAACGACTAGCGCCCGCTGCCTTGCAAAGTGCGCGCCTGAGCCAATCGCCGATCGAGCTGCGCAAGCAACTCCGGCGCCAGGTCTGATGCGCCAGCCAGGACGAAATACTCGCGTGCATCCCTCAGATGCTGCATGCCCCGCTCGGGGTTTCCCTGGGCTAGATCCAATTCTCCCAACTCGCGCAACGCTTGACCCAACCACTCAGCCTGGTTTGTCCCGCGCTGGGTCCGGTAACGCGCTCGGGTGCGACGGGCGATTTCCTCCATCATGGTTCGAGCTTCCGTGATGCGACCGACAAGGCGCAAGCCATGCCCCACCTGCCAGTCGGCCACCATCTGTTCGTGGGAATTCCCGCTCTCGCTCACCACCTCGCGACACTGGATGAAAGACTCCAGCGCCTGATCGTGGAGGCCTCGTTCTTCCAGTAACCAACCGAGTTGACGCCACAGTGCGCCCAAGAGCAGCGCGTCGTCCGTGCGCGTCGCGTCGTCAATGGCGCGCCTGCACCAGCGCAACTGATCCTCACCACCACTCATCACTGCTGCCATGTGAGCCACCTGAACGGCACGGATGTGCTGGCCGCTTGCGCGGGAGAGGGCATGGGCCTTCGTGCAGGTCTCGAGAGCCTCTGAGGTCTCGCCCGCATGATGCTGGTACGCCGCCTGGGTGAGGAGGATGCGTGCCCGGCCGCGCACGTCCCCGTCCTGACTCTGGGCCACAGCATTCTCCAGCCACACCTTGCCCTCTTCCGGCTGGCCCTTAAGGAGGTACACGTGAGCCGCCTGGGCCGCGCCCTCTACAAAGATCCCTGGGGCATCTTCAGCCTGCGCTGCGGCGGCAGCCAGCCGGTAGGACTCGAGTGCCTGGGCATAGCGCCGCGCATCAAAAGCCGCGTCCGCACGCCTCAAGAGTTCGTCGGGAGTGAGCCGGCCCGGGGCTGAACCGCCCGGATTGACACAGGCCGGGTTGATTCCAAAGAGGAGAACAGCAGCAAGAAGATGGAAGCGCATTCGGCATAGGGTAATTGCCCGGCCCCGCAGATGCCCAAAGAACTCTCCGCAGGCGGTTTTGGGCACATCCCAGGGCACCCTTTCCATTTCCTATGTGGCTCTGAGGTCCAACGGATCGAAGTTGTACTTGAGATAGCTCCCTTCGATCGGGAAAGTAGCCCCCAGATCCCACAATGAAAGTCCCGATCCTTCCCCTCTTGGCAACAGCCGTTGCCCTGCTCCTCTGGGGCGTTTCCAGTACCAACGGTGGAGATCCCGTACCGACGTATATAACGAGGCCAGCCCCTTCGCTCCGGGTCCGTCCCTCCGAGAGCCTGAACGAGCCGTCACCGAGCCTCGCCATCCCCGACCGGACAACTTACACCGAGCCGGATACCCTTCTCGCTCCCGCCCCGCGCTCCGGCGAAGGCGCCCTGGCGGTGACGCTCCTGGCAGGTAACGACCAGAACCCAGTGCCCCACGCACGCTTGGTGGTCTACGACCCGAGCGGCACCACAGGCACGGAAGTCACGGCAGGTCGTTGGTCACAGATAACCCGCCCGAACGGGCAGGCCAATTTCAGCCTACCGCCGGGGAAACCTCTTCGGCTGTCCGTGCGCGGAGAGTCCGTCGGGCTGGAGAACTCGTCCGTGGAATTGCCGGCGTTCCATGAAGGCGAGCAACGCAATCTGACGATTCAGCTGGGACATGTGCAGAAGGGCTCATGGGCGGGCCGCTTCCTTGACGCGTCCGATGAGACTCCCATCGAAGGAGCTGAGGTGCGCCTCTTCTCCAGAAGAGGGTCACACTCTACGGCCCGATTACTTGAGCACTCAGGCCGGCCGGATGCCTGGAGCGACGATGAGGGTCGCTTCGTCCTGCACTGGTCTACGGACGATGCTTATTTCGCAGGCGTATATGCCCTGGGATATGGGCCCATGTTCTTCGAGCTCAACAAGCAGTTGGGCTCGCTTGAGACAGCCGCCCCCATTCGCCTTCAACGCAGCGCGGCCTTCGAGTTGCAATTCAGCCACAGCAGCCCTTCTTCCGATCTCAGGCTCACCCTGTCTACGGCGGAGAGCTCCATTAGAGAACCGAGCCCCTCTCCAACGCTCACCGGCCCCCTGAGTTGGTCCGCGAGAGTGAACTCAGAAGGCATAGCCCAGATCCTGGGCATCCCCCCGCATATTGCCCTCAACGTGCAGGTCTGGGAGGGCGAGACACAGATCCATACGTCCACCTCCCCAGTCACCCTAGCCCCAAGTGAGCGGCGGGTATTCGGACTGAACGCAGGTAACACGACAGTGCTCACCGGAGTCGTACGCGACGAGGCGGGGAAGCCCCTTAGCAACAGCGAAGTGTGGCTGGTGCCGGCCAAGCACCGTGCACCGGGACTACTCACGGCTCCAGGAATTGGGGATGACCAGCCCGTGCGGGCGGTAACCGACGCGGGAGGGCGCTACGAATTCAACGATCCCGAGCCGGGCGATTGGTGGGTGGGACCTGCACCGGGCACAACTTTGGCTTCGGGTTCTGCACTCAGCCTTCCCATGGCCCGCTGGGTTCATCTGCCCGAAGGCCTGTCGCGATTGGATTTGGATCTGACGGCGCACCCGGGAGTGTACTTAGAGGGAAGCGTGCAGGATGCAGCAGGAAAACCCATCTCCAGCGCATCCTTCCGGTTCCGTGGGGCGCTCGATACGGAAGTTGGCGAGCAGCAAACAGATGCGCAAGGTCAGTTCAGGGCAGGACCTCTCATGCCTGGGCTTTACGACGTCTGGGTCGCTCCCACCGAAAATCATAGTCACCGAGGCAGCGTTCCCCGGACAGTCCGCGCCGGTTCGGACCCCATGCGTTTCACCGTCTATGACGGATCCTGGATTATTGTTCGCGCCGTTGCACCCGGTGAAGGACAGGCGCCCCGTATCACGCGTGGCTTGCTCACCAAACTAGACCCGTCCCCTTCCCTTGCCCTGGACCTCAAAACATCTCTGCTTCTTACGCCGGAGCATGATTCTCAGGTCCAGCAAAAGGCCTCGACTGAACTGCGCGGCAATGCCATGGAATTGCACGAACTCGCGGGAGGCATCTATGGAGCGGTGCTCTATTCCGCAGATGGTCGCGTGGGCGTAATGGAGCAGCTGGACACCAGGAAGACAGTAGGTCCCGCTGAAGCTCATGCCGTGCTCAAGCCGGTGGGCTGGTTACTACTCGAGCACCTCGGCAGTGCCCACGGGGCTTACTACCAGGTGGTGCGGGGCAAGGTCATCGTCGGAAGCGGGTCTCTCGGATGTGGTGCGCTAGCAGAGATTCCGGTCCCTCCGGGCGAGCTGGTAGTGGAATGGGCCATCCAAGGACAACCCATCCAAAGTAAGAAGATCTCATCCAAATCCCACGAGCGGGTTCGAGTTCACTTCTAACTCAGCATCTTGCAACTGAGCGACACGGTAGACGGGCCCGTCCGGGTGCCCAACTTTGAAAAGCTTGCAGGCTAAGGGGATGTGTGGAAGAATCGAGGGGTGGAGGCTAGTTAGATGCAGGCGCAAATCCACATGTGCCACTTGCATCTCAACTGTTACCAGGGAGTGTGCCTATGAACCTCGACGGCTCAATCGAACCCATCATCGCCAAGAAGGGCGGTCAGGTGTTTTCCATCTCATCGGAACGGTTCATCTTTGACGCGTTGACCCTCATGGCCGAGAAGAGGATTGGCGCGCTGGTGGTAAGAGATGGGGACAAGCTAAGCGGAATATTCTCCGAACGGGACTACGCTCGACGGGTGGTTTTGGCCGGACGCTCCTCACGAGAGATGAAGGTCAAGGAGATCATGACCATTGACGTCGTCACCGTGACAAAGGAAAGCACCGTCTCGGAGTGCATGCAGCACATGACGAACAGGCGCTGTCGACACCTGCCGGTAATGGATGGCGACAAGGTCGTGGCCGTGGTGTCCTTAGGCGACCTGGTGGGCTGGATCATGTCCACCCAGGACAAGGCCATCCATGAACTGGAAGACTACATCGGCGGGGAATACCCGGGCTAAACCCGGAAGCTCACTCGTCTACAGCGTGCCCTCGTAGAGTGCCTTTACTTGAGAAGGCGTCAGGGAGCTACGCAAGATCCGGACGTCGTCGACAAGTCCCTTGAACACGCGTGAGCCCGTCCCATCGCGGCCCACCAAGGTGACGGCATCGAACTCCTCGGGAGAGCTCGCGGTGCCACGAATGGCACTGGTGAGGTTCCCAGCGGTGTCCCCCATGTAGAGGATCGTCTGTGAGGGCTCCACCACCATGGCCACGAAAGTCCACTGGTTGTCCGGCAGGACCAATTTCGAGTCCCAGGCGTTACCGCTGTCGTTCCATAAGAAACGCAGCTCATTGGACCATCCGATGCATAACCCGGCGGCCGTATTGCCTCCGCGGCAGAACACGACCCCAGCCCACGTAGGTTGATCGCCGTTACGCTGCACCCAGGCAGCGATGGTCATGTGATTATCGTTCAGGTTGAGGGGCGGCAGACGGACACGGCCATTTATCCCATTGAAGAGCGCCGCACTACCGGTGTTGGGTGTTGCCCCAGGGAGGCCCAAGACGTATCCGCCCTTGTAGCCACCGTCCAACCCCTCGCCGAGATCTACCGCCACAGTTCCACTCAGTTCATCAAGAGGCCAATAGTGAGAACGGGGAGTCTTCATGATCCATGTCCGCCCCTTCACTACTTGCCCCCAAATCTCCTCATCCACCCGCCAGTAGTAGGTCGTATTGGGAACCATGCCAGAGGACTGGAAGCTCGGTGAGGAGACGCTGCCCTTGTACTCGGGCGCGGTCTGATCCGCCTGGCGCACAGCGTCGTAGTCGGACCCAAAGTAAACGTGGTGTGCGAATGTGCCGACGCCGCTGGTCCACCTCAGGAGGGGCGCGCCGACGGATCCCCCATCGCGGGGATCGGGGGCCTCGGCCCTTCCGCCCAATAGGATCAGATCCTGAATCGCGCTCTGGCCCAAGATTCGCCCATACACCCGCACGTCAGCCATGGCGCCCGAGAAGCGATAGGTCTCATCGGCGGAATTCCAGCCCAGGTGGGTCATGCCGGCGAAAGTCTGGGAGGAATGGGGGTACTTGTGCACGGCCTTTTTGTGAGTCACGCCGTCGTACATGTGGACGGTGGCCTTGTCGTCGCTCACGACGAGGGCCACAAAAACCCACTGACCCACTGGTGGCTTCAGGCCGGACGCCCAGGCCGTCGTCGCCGAATCCCCCGCCCAGATGTAGCGGAGTTCACCGTCCGGCCCGATCAGTAGCCCGGCATCCTCACCATTGGCTCCCGTGTGGATCAATCCGGCCCATGCCGTCTGTGGACCGTTACTCTGAATCCAAGCACTCAGGGTGACTTCGTCCCCGTGGACGCCGACAGAGGGAATGTCTACCTGGTCATCCACGCCGTCGAAAGTCAGGGCGCCGCCGTAGGGGCCGCTGCTCCACGTAGCTCCTCCCACAACCTGGGCCGTATGGCCATGACCGGTTGCATCCCCCACGCTCTCTCCCGAACCTTCGGTCAGCGGCCAGTAGCCTTCGAGAGGCCGCTCGGGGATGGTCAGACTGACGGTTCCGACGCTGGTGAGACCCGACGTATCACCAGCGGTGAAGGTAAAGGAATCCAGGCCGAGGACAGGAAAAACGGGGCTGTAAATGAGTTCATCACGACCATCGGGACCTGTTCCAGCGGAATGAACCACGGGCACGCCCAAGACACTCGTGGAGTCGAAGGCTTGCAGGCTTATGTCCTCGCAGTTTCCGTCCTCAGCCTTATTCAGCACATCAAAGGCCGCGGGCTGCTGGACCATCTGGGTCTTCTCTAAAGTGCGACTCTGAGGGTAGACGTAAGGCGGAACGGGCTCTTCGAAGCTCCCGCCCTGCCAGAAGCAGTTGACCCCATCCCGGTAGGCGAGAATGATGTCCCGCGTGTTGGGCCCCACCCACAGACAGGAGCCACACATGTTGTTGCAGGGGGAAACGTCGTGGCAATGGCCAGACCCCCAGTTGTGCCCGGTCTCGTGAGCCACAATCCCCACGCTGTCCATGGACCATGCGTACGCGAGGCCCTTGTTGCAGACCACTCCCACCCAAGCCAGACCCCCATACTGAATGAGGCTGCCGGGTTTGCCGGTCATGAGGTGCGCAAGATCACGATCGATGCCCCATTGCGTGGAATTCCACTCTTGGCGGAACAGGTTGAGCAGATCCCCGCCGTCCACAGGGAGGTAGAAGGGTGCCGTGCGCACCACAACGGCCGTCAGCCTGTGGCGAATGTTCAAGTCCCGGGCGTACATCGTGTTGTTGAGGCCCACATAGGCCTGAACAATGGAAACCGTTGCATCCACCGTCCCACCCTGTGCAATGAAATACTCGTAGTCGCAATCGAAGGCGATATCCGCCTGAGTAACGCAACGCACCTTGAACGCGTCCCCTGGTGTAATCCCTAGGCGCGGTGGCCCGACCGTGGGCCCGTTACCGGGATCTCCGATCAAGCCCATGCCACACTTAGGTACTCCAGCAAGATCGTCCCTCTCTCCTCCCACCATGTGAGCTCGCCGCGAGGCCCTGGGATCTAAGCGCCGCAGGGGCAAGATGCGCCAGATGGATCCGCGCTCAATGACGATGGCCGTCATCCCCTGGCTGTCGAGGGAAGCCGAGACCGCACTGTCCGGATCCCCAACGATGATGCCGCTGTAGCACAGCTCGGGCTCAGGGGTGACCGACTGCAGAGAGCCATCCGCCTGGTAGGCAAGAACCTGAAACGACGCCGCCCGGACAGGTGTACGCACCAGCGAAAGGGTGCGCCGACGACCCTGATAGGTGAGTTCCAGGGTCAGGTCCCGCGGCCCATCGGACGGCAAGGCCAGTTGCACGAACTCATGCTCTGCCGAGCCAAAAATACTGGCCGCTTGAGCATGGAGGCCCCCGACAGTCTGGGCCAGACCTGCAGGGGTAAGGATGAGTACTAGGGCAGCGACTAATCGCATAGGGCGCGTGGGCTTGGGTTCTCTTGAACGATCCGAGGGTCTGAAGCGAGCCTAGCACGGTGTCCAAAGACGGGCGCCACGGGCTTATTGATGATTGGGCGAAGCTGTCCCATTTTCAGGAATACCACTGTATTTTGTGTTGACTCGACACGATGGGGCTCTATATGGTGTGCCCATCGTCGTTCGGCGCGGAACTCCGGCGCCCCCGTGAGTTTCGCATCCCGCACGCCGAGCACTTTGAAACCGCTGTTCCCCGCCTCCTCCGCCCGACCCCGGAGGTGATGGGGATACGAGTGGCCCACCTCCCCTACCCCGGGCGGCGGGTTGCGCGCAGGGCTGTGATAACCGACCCCATCCCCACGCCGTCCTCGGACGGCAGGTTACGCAGTTCCGCGCTTGGCGCGGTGTGAGGCGGCTGGTCTTCGGACCGGCCGCCTCCATTTCTTTCTGGTCCGCACGTGGCCCACTGAGCAGGAAGCTCCAGGCACCCAACGCTCCTAGATCACGCTCGGGGCACGTAGAATCGGGCGCAATGTACACCCACCTCCTAACCGCCCTCCTACTTCCACTCCCGCAGAATGTAGCCCCCGTCCTCTGGCTCCCTGAGGGGAAAGACCTCACCAGTGCCCTTGGACAAGAGGACTACCACCTACATCTGGAATTCAAAGTCGATGGCGATGGCGTCAACGCTGGCGTTCTCCTCGATGGACGTTGGGAGGTCGTGCTGGATTCTGAAGACGAGCGCCCTGGCGCGATCGCGGGATTCGCACCGGCGCTTGTGGAAATCGACGCCGTACGAGATCGGTGGCAGTCCCTGGATGTCTCGTACTGGAAAGGTGAGGACCAGGAAGAGCGGGTGACCGTCTGGCTGGGCGACCGCCTCGTGCAAGACCGCCTCCTCTTGGATGACCGGCCCGAGTCCATGCGCAATGCGG
>JAPKBO010000085.1 GCA_028823395.1 Planctomycetota bacterium
ACGGGCTGCAGGCGGGCCTGTTTACTCGGGATATCCACAAGGCGAACCGGGCCTGGGATGAGCTGGAGGTCGGGTCGGTGGTCGTGGGGGACGTCCCCTCCTGGCGCGTGGACCACATGCCCTATGGGGGGGTAAAGGATTCGGGTCTGGGACGCGAGGGATTGCGATTCGCCATGCAGGAACAGACCGAGATGCGGCTACTTGTGATTAGGGATCACCAGACTTGATCATGGCCGCGCCGATCACGGCGCTGAGGTCGCTACAATGGATCCGTGCAGGAGGCCAATCACACAGAGCAGGAGGAGCGCGAAGATCCATTTGGGGGCCCTCCCATGGATGCCCCCTGGCTCGGACTTGAGAGCGGGAATCCCGGCACCGCCCTGGCTCCAGGGGAGGCCTCCGCTGCGGGCAGTCCGAAGCCACAGATTGATCTGCTCAAGGGGCTGAACCCTGGGCAGGCTGAGGCCTGCCTGCACGATCTGGGACCGCTCCTGATCTTGGCCGGACCCGGTTCGGGGAAGACGCGGGTGATCACGCGGCGCATCGCGCACCTCATCTGCGAGCGTGGCGTTCAGCCCTGGGAGATCTTGGCGATCACCTTCACCAACAAGGCGGCCAAGGAGATGCGCGAGCGCGTGGAGGCCATGTTGCCCGGCATATCAGGGCTATGGGTCAGCACTTTCCACTCCATGTGTGCACGGATCTTGCGGCGGGAAATCCATGCCCTCGAGGGTTACACCCGAGATTTTTCGATCTACGACACCTCCGATCGAAATACCCTGATCAAGAAGTTGATCAAGGAACTGAACTACGACATCCAGCAGTTTCGCCCCATGGTGATGGGCGGCTGGATTTCGAATATCAAGAACGGCATGGCTGCGGAGCCGGGCGAGTTCTCGCTTGAGTCGGGCGAGGGAATGGATGACGAAGTCTTCCGTAAGGTCTGGAAGCGCTACGAGCAGGCCATGCGCGACAACAACGCCTTGGACTTCGATGACCTCCTCGTGAAAACCTTGGAGCTCTTTGACCTGCATCCCGGCATTCGCGATGCCTACTCGCGGCGCTTTCGCTACGTGATGGTGGATGAGTACCAGGACACCAACCGTGTGCAGTACCTACTGACCCGGCACCTCTCGGGGCACCACAAGAATCTGGCTGTGTGTGGTGACCCGGACCAGTCCATTTACCGTTGGCGTGGGGCGGATGTGCGTAACATCCTGGATTTTGAGGGCGATCATGCGAGTAGCAAGACCGTACGTCTCGAGCAGAACTATCGCTCTACAGCCACGATTTTGAAGGTGGCCAGCGCCGTTATCGGGAACAACCAGGAGCGCAAGGAGATGGAGCTGTTCACCGAGGGGGACAAGGGCGATCCGGTAGTTGTCCTGGAATGCGGTGACGAGAACGAAGAGGCCACGGAGATCGCCGCCCAATGTCTGGGGCTCAAGGCACATGGCACTAGCTACTCGGACTGCGCCATCTTCTATCGCATGAATTTCATGCAACGGGCCTTGGAGGCCGGCTTGCGCCGCGCGGGCGTGCCCTACCAGGTAGTGGCAGGCCTTGAGTTTTACGCGCGCCGTGAAATCCGCGACCTGATTGCCTACTTGCGCCTCATCGTGAACCCTGCTGACGACGTGGCTTTTGGGCGTGTGGTCAATGCTCCGCTACGTGGTGTGGGCGCGACAAGCGTCGAGCGTTTGACTGCTTGGGCGGCCGACCGACGAGTGCCTCTCAGTCAGGCGTGCCGCTCGGAAGAAGCCCTGGCTGGAATTCGAGGGCGAGGCAGGAAAGGGCTGGCTCTGTTTGGTGGCGTGCTCAATGGTCTGGAGGCTGCTCGCGGGGCCAGTGCCTCGGATGCCCTTGCCATGGTGTTGGATGAGATCGACGTGGGACGCTGGATCGCGGAAATGGACGATGGCAATAGTCTCGCAGACCGCGAGGCAAACGTGGACGAACTGTGCGCCTCGGCTGAGGAGTTCGACCGCAATCACCCTTCGGTGGGCCTGGCTGGTTTCTTGGAGAACGTGGCGCTGGTGAGTGACTCGGACGCGGCGGCTGCGGATGGAGAGTCGGTCAAGTTGATGACCCTGCACGCGTGCAAGGGGTTGGAGTTCCCGGCGGTGTTCATCACCGGCTTGGAGGAGGAGCTACTTCCACACACGCGCGCCCTGGAGGAGGACCCCGTGGGCGGGGAGGAGGAAGAGCGACGCCTGTTCTACGTGGGGATGACCCGCGCCAAACAGCGCCTGACTTTGACCCACGTAACGGTGCGCAATTACTTCGGTTCGGAGCGCTGGCAAAACGGCTCACGCTTCCTGGACGAGCTGCCCGCCGATTCGGTCGAGGGGCTGGAAGAGGATGGCGAAGCCGCCAAGGATTCTGGCAACGGGGGTCTTGGCGCCTACGAACCGGCAGAGGGCAGCATTGAATTCCATGTGGGCGATCGCGTGAAGCACGACCATTTTGGTGTCGGTCGGATCGAGAACATTCGCGGAGCCGGGATCAACGGGCGTGCGACCGTTGCTTTCATCCACTCGGGGACCAAGGAGTTGCTGCTCGCCTACGCCAACCTGAAGAAGGTCAACTGATGTCACCCGACGATCCTGCTCGGGAGCTACGTGCTCGGTTTGAGGCTCTTCTGGACCATGCCCGAGCGGCGGGGCTTGCGGAGACTGCTGAGGAGCTCCTTGATCTGCTGGAGGACGCCGCGCCCGACCCAGACCCCGTCCCGGATGGCGAGGTGCCCATCCGCTTTGGAATGGTGGGTGCTAGCCCGCCCATGCAGAAGGTGTACGCACTATTGGAGCGCCTGACCCAGGTTTCCGTCAGTGTCCTCATTGAGGGGGAGACCGGCACGGGGAAGGAGCTCGTTGCGCGGGCACTTCACGAGCATGGTCCTCGCAAGGGTGCGTGCTTCCTTGCCGAGAACTGCGCGGCTGTTCCCGCAAACCTGTTGGAGAGCGAGCTCTTTGGCCACGTCAAGGGAGCATTCACTGGAGCCGTGGCTTCCAGGGACGGGCACTTTGTGGCCGCCCACGGCGGGACCTTGTTCCTAGATGAAATCGGCGACATGCCCCTGGATATGCAGGCCAAGCTGCTGCGGGTTCTGGAAAGTGGGGAGGTACGCCCCGTGGGATCAAACCAGGCGCGAACTGTGGACGTGCGCATGGTGGCAGCGACGAATCGGGATCTGGCTGCGATGTGCAAGGAGCGGACTTTTCGCGAGGACCTGTACTTTCGCCTCAACGTGGTACGAGTCGATCTGCCCCCCCTGCGTGAGCGATCTGGCGACTTACCGCACCTTGTGCGTTACTTTGCCGAGGTCATCGGTAGGGAACTTGACCGCAGCGTCGTGTTCACTCCCTCCGCCGTCGAGGCCCTGGGCGACTGGCACTGGCCTGGCAACGTTCGCGAACTGGAAAACGAGATGCGTAGGGCGGCGGCCCTGACCGACCGCCCCATTCGCTCCAGCAACTTGTCTTCACATATCCGCTCCTGAACGCCTCCCCCTATACTGCTCCCCCCCCCAACCCCCCTCTCACCATGGCTAAACTGATCGTCGAAGAAGGTGGCAAGCGACGCCGCTTCCGTCTCAACCCTGGCAAGCTGACCATTGGCAGCGGCGAGGAGGCGACTTTACGTCTGACATCGGACGGGGTGGCCCGCATTCACGCGGCGCTGATCTTCAAGGACGGGATCGTGACCATTGAACCCGAGGCGGGTGTGGCACCGATCAAGGTGGGGGGCAAGTCCCACTCGGCGGCGTTCAAATTGACCGTAGGCAAATCTGCCGCCATTGGTGGAGCGCGCATCAGCATTGAGGCCGAAGAAGGGGAAGTGAAGGCCGGATCCTCACGCTCCGCACCCAGGTCCGGCCATGCCCCACGCGCGGGTCAGACCAGCGGCTCGCGTACTTCGCGTACTTCGCGCAGTCGCGCCAGTGAGGATGATTCGGCGGCCCCCCTGACTCGAAAGCGTAAATCCAAACCCAGCGTTCCTACTGCACTCGTGGTGGGGCTTGGGCTGGGCGGGGCGTTCATCGTCTTGCAACTCATGTCCGGATGGGCAGGAAGCTCATCGGTTCGTGCCTTTGAGCCCATGGGCAGCAAGGGGAAGATCGAGGAGAAGCTCACGGGTGGGGACTACAAGGGCATCCTTTCAGAGCTTGAGTGGGTGGATGAGAACCGCGCAGAGCTCAGTAAAGAGTGGCGCACCTATTTTGACCTCAAGAAGAAGGATGCTTTGGCTGCCCAGGCCGAGGCCCAGCTCTTCGCGCGAAACACCACAGGGACAAAGATCTTCTCGACTCAGCTTGAGAAATTTCAGAGCAGCTATCTGAAGCGCAACACGCGTCCCGAAGCGCGGGTCTTCCTCAAGCGTATCGCTCAGTTTCGCTCTGACTATCCGCGTCACCCCAAGTTGGATTGGTGCGATCGGATGGCGGTGCGCTATGCCGAGATTGCCAAGCTGAACGAGTCGCCCACGATGGAAGACCTCGCCTTCGAGGTGAAGACTCTTACCTGGGCCCGCCCGCGTGACTACAAGAAGTCCTTCGAGCTACTGGAGGGATTCCTGCTCACGGCGAGCGGTAGCGAGCAGTCGGCCGCCAAGGCTTTGATCCAGGAGAAGACGACGGAGCGCAAGGAGTTCTTCGATGATCGGATTCTGCAGGCCGCCTATTATTGGGACAACAAGGAGCCCAACAAGGCGGTTGGTGAATTAGCCCAACTGGTGGCAAAGATTGGGGATCCGGCCATGGAAAATCAGGCGGCGGACCTTCTGCTGAAGATTCCCGAGTTGGACGGCTACCTGCGCTCCTACCAGCGCGACCGTGTCAGCACCTTCGATGCGCTGATGGGGAACGGAAGTCTGCGTGCCTACGCAGAGAGCAACAACGTTCTGTAGTCGCCGTCTGTAGCGTGGGATGGTGCCGCAGTAGGAATGTGTACAAAGCACGCCCGATTGCTGTCGAGCTAATCGTGCGTGCCCCCCGCGCTTCAATTCCCGCTCAATCAGGCCCCCGCGCGATCCCCGATCAACTCCTCCAGCAAGGCTCCCCAGCCATTTTGCTCGGCGTGACGCTTGCGCGCTTTAGCACGCGCGCTCTTGCCCAACTTGCGGGCCCAGTCGCTGTCACTCAGCAGATCGGCGAGCATGCCCGTCAGCGCATCGGGTTCGTTGCGAGGGACCAACAGGGCGTCCTCTTGGTCTTCAACCAGACCGAAGGCTCCCTGCACCTCCGTGATCACGCATGGCAGACCCATGGCCAGTGCCTCGTGGGTAAGCCAGCCGGGCGCACCTGCCGTACGTGGGTCTACGAACACGTCGAGGGTGGAGAGGATTTCGGCGGTTGAGGGAGCGGCCGGGGCGGCGAAGATGACGCGATCCATTAGCCCGAGGTCCAGGGCGCAGCGCCGCGCTCGGGATTCCGCTGGACCCTGGCCCAATATAATGAAGTGCGCTTTTTCACCCCTCTGAATCAGCTTACGTGCCGCCTTCAGGAATACCTCGACGCCCGACGTATCCAAGATGGCTCCCGCGCAGCCCACCCGCCGTTCGCCCTTGCGCTTGAACGCCGGGACCAGGCGTGCGGGGTGGGCCGGTTGGTGGGGGATCATGCGCATGCGATCGCGCGGCAGCCCGCCACGATTGACGGCACCTTCCTCCAAGGTACTGCACGGGTGAACCACGGCCCGTAGATGTCCCGGGTGATGGTCTATTGGAGAACGGATGGGGCCTGTTAGCTCGAGGGCGTATGGCCCCGCAAGTCTCGCACCGAGGGACGCGAGTTCGGCTCCCAGCACATAGGTGAGGTCCGCTTCGACAGCCCGAGCCAGTTTCTGCATGCGGCGAGCCACGAAGGGCACCTGCCAGGGGCTGAGCTCACCTCGCCAGTGGACCATTTCCACGTCCAACTCGGCGAACTCATCTTGGCGGCAGCCTCCGGGGGTGGCCAGAGTGACCCGAGTTCCGGATTGGGCAAGGGAGTCCACGCAGTGGCGCAGGCGTTCCGTGGAGCCACTGAGGCTCAGGTGGGAGGCGATGAAGAGGATGCTGGGAGAGGATGACATGGCAGGGTAGTGCGCGTGATTCTACGCCTTTGGCGGGCTCGTCAGCGAATGGGCCGGGAGGCCTCGGGAGGCCAGGGGGGAGGTGGGCCCCGACTCGGGGGGCGTGCGCCAGCGGTGCTGGTGCCAGGCCCACTGTTCGGGGTCCTGCCGGATCCAGTTCTCAAAAACGCCGTTCATGCGCTGCAAGAGGTCCATCGTGGCTTCCGAACGCGGAGCGTCGCGATCCAGGGCGAGGGGTTCCTCGAACAGGAGGGAATAGTTCCTCCCGCGAGCAACACAACGCATCGGAATCAAGGGAGTCTTGTGGGCCCGGGCCAGGGCGGCGGGGGCACTCATGGTGAGAGCCGGACGGTCGAAGAAGGGGACGTGGATTCCGGCCAGACGGCGCACCTCCAGGTCGCATACGAGGCCGAGAATCTCTCCGCGTTGCAATACTTCCAGTAGACGCCTGGGGTGTGAATCCTGGGCCAGGGACTCGAGGCCATAGCTGCGACGCATGCCTGTGATCCACTTTGAAGAGGAGTCGCGCTTGCGCTCTAGGCCGACGGCCTGTCCCTGCAAACCAAGGCGAAGTAATCGAGCTGGACCCAGCTCCCAGTTTCCGAGATGGGCACTGACGAGGATGGCTCCACGCCCCTCGCTCATGACGCGCTCCAGATGCTCAATGGAATCGTCAATGGCGACCGCGCGTTCGATCCAAAGCCCCTTGTGGCTATGCGGTCCGACGGGGGGAGCGCCGCGTGCCAGATGCAGCCATTCCTGAAACAACCTGGCTGAGTGCGAGAAGCTCGCGCGCAGGATGGCCTCTCTTTTTTTATGGGAGAGCTCCTGCCCGAAGGCGATCTTCAGATTGTCTCTCGCGCGGGCACCCAGGGCTCCTTGTCGAACCAGGGCAGCAGCGCCTTCCAGGCCCAGGCCCAGAAGGGCTTGGGGCATGACCCCGCTCAAACGGGTCAGGGCACCCAGGGAATGGGAGCGCAGGGTACGGCGAAGGGGCTCAACCACGGTGTGAAACCTGACTGTGGAGCCGTGCGCGGATTCTCATGCGTTCGGTACGGGTGGCGTGTTGAGCGTTGGCGAAGGCCTGGGCCCAGGCTCCAGCCTCAGCTGGGGTGGCACCTGGTGAGGATTCTATCCACTGCTGCAGGATACTGGCCGGTTGGAGCTCGGTTGATTCGTGCAGGCTGGGGGCCTCCAAGATGAGCTGGGTGGGGGAGGATGCCAGGATCGTGAGTGGGCTGCACGCATCCAGCTGAAGCCCTCTGTCTTGCAGGGCACCCAGGATGGCTCCGCTCGCTGTGGCTGCAAGCAGGGACTCGGTCGGAGACCAGGACACCCGCCACTCGGTAATTGGCCGGCAATTGCTTGGGCGATCAAAGATCACACGCGGCCTTTCTGTTTGAATCCAGGCCAGAGGTCGCTCACCCGGAATCCCATGTGACTCCAACCGGGCGGCCGCGTTCCAGCGTTGCAACAGTGGGCCTTCCAAGGGGCCGTCCACTACTTCCATCTCCCGCTCCGGATTCCAGTCGGCCATGGAGAATCCCTCACCCGGATCGAGTGCCGCTAAGAGCGCGTGACCCGCGGTCTGATCCCGATGTACAAGTCCGTGCGCATTGCCTTCATGGAGGGGCGCCATGGCGCCACTAACTCGCCGGTAACGTACGAGCCTCTTTTGAACGTCTTCCCGTCTTCGCTCGCGGGCTTGCTGTTCAAACGTCGCGCTTCCGAGAAGGGGCTGTGCGGCCTGGCAGGATTGAGTAAAGGACTTCAGAACACGCGCGCGGAAGATTTCGTCGGCCCATTCACGGGCGCCGGCGGCCAAGGGCAGAAGGAACTCCGGAACGTTGCGAGTCCAGCGCGTGCGTACCCGAGCCAAGTCGATCAAATAGACTTCTCCTTCGGGTCCAACCAACACGTTGCCCATGTGCAGGTCGGGGTGCCAGATGCGAGCGGTCCAGAGATCGGCGAGGAGCTCACCGAGGGCGCGGGCTATCCTCTGGCGTGTCGTGGGCCAAGGGCTGGCCTGGGAGAGAAGTCGGGAAAGAGGTACGCATTGGGCCAGCTCCTCTTGGATCAATTCCCAGGATCCGGAGCGACGGCGTACGCCCAGTGGCCGCGGTACCGGCAGGCCAAGACGTCGCAGCCGGCGCAGGGCCCGGTATTCACGCCAGGCGCGCAGCCCGTCCTTGAGCCCATCCACCGCCCCCGGGGAGTGGAAACGCTTGACCACCCTACGTGGGCTGGAAGTGCCCTCAAGGAGGATTGTGCGCTTGGGGCCCTGCTTCAGGGGTGAGTCCATGGGGCAGATGATACCGAGCCGCAGGCCATGCCTTGGAAGTTGTTGCCCTGTCTCTTCGGGCAATTGGCTCAAGATCAGTATCTTGCGTGGGTCGAAGGTTCCATGAAGCTCCAGCTCTACATCCTGCGCCAGCTTGTCATCGCCTGCGCGTTCTCAGTGGGCGGTCTATTGGTCGTGGCCCTACCCGGTGTAGCGGTCTCCACGATTCACAAGATGCCCCATGCGGACTTCATGGTGCTGCTCAGGCTCCTGCCTCTGACTTTGCAGACCCTGGTGCCCTACGTGCTGCCCATGTGTTTCTTGCTGGCATGCGTTGCAACATACGGGCGACTGGCCGCGGACCGGGAGTGGACAGCGATTCAGATGAGCGGGACTCGCCCCCTGCAAATGATCATGCCTGCTGCAGTGGTGGCCTGTGTGCTGGCTCTGGGCACGTTCTGGATGGTCTCGACCCAGTCGCCCCAGATGAAGGAGCGTCTGCGAAGCCTGAAGGTTGAGGCGGTGGCTTCTTCCGTTGGCAACCTGGGTCCCGGTCGTACCCACATGAAGTTGGGAGAGGTCCTCGTGGAGGCGCTCTGGCACGATCCTGATACAGGCCTTCTACACGACGTCTATGTACGCGAGCCGGAGAGGGAAGGGCGACCCAAACGCGACTATCATGCCCAGACTGCAAGCATGCGTGTTCACGATGGTCTCTTGACCGTTGAAATGACCGACTTGCTGTCTGTCGATCCGGTGGATGGGAGCATGGGGACGTTTGAGTGGATCGGGTTCGACTATCAGCTCGAAGAGCAGGGGGTCGTGCCCTCCATCAATCCGCGCTACATCAAGTCGAACGAAATACAACGGCGCTTAGACGCGGGTGAGGTTCCCGCGGGGAAACGTGATCGCTACCGCTACGAGATCCACTATCGATACGTGCTGTCGTCGGCCTACTTCCTCTTCATGTTGTTGGGTGTTTCCACTGGCCTGATCCTGCGTAAAGGGACGCAATTGGGTGCTCTGGCCTCATCTTCCGGATACGGACTTCTGCACTACCTGCTCAACATCAAACTGGCCAAAGATCTGGGCCTCGGGGGCTATTTCTCCCCGGAAGCCGGTGCCTGGACTCCAACGATCATCGGCTTCCTGATTGCCGTGCCCTTCATGCATCGGGCCCTCAAGCGATGATCTCGGAACGCCACCTCTCCATCCGTTCACGCCTCGATCGCTATGTGGGCGCGCACTTCTTTTGGAGCTACTGCGCCACCTTGGGGCTGATGGTAGGGATGTTCGTCATCTTGGACCTCGCTGGGAAGGTGGAGTACTTCGAGCCCTGGAAGGATGGGACGCAAATTCCTTTGACCACCGTGCTGTATTTCGGGTTGCTGAACCTTCCCTACCAGCTGCTCCAGATTGCACCTTTTGTGACACTCTTCGCGGGGATGTTTACGGTCAATCGCCTGTTGCGCAAGAACGAGGTCGTGGCAGTCCTGTCGGCAGGCGTTTCCATTCATCGTCTCCTTCTGCCCGTCTACATCGGAGGGGCCGTTATCGCGTTGGGCATGTTCGCCCTGCGCGAGGGGGTGCGTTATGGGTTTGCAGAGGAGCGTGACGCTTTGCAGGACATGCTCGCGGAGCAGCGCCACGAACGTGTCATTAAAAACCTCGTAGTAAGGGACGTGTCCGGCAGCATTGTGGTCCTCGATCGCTTCTACCCGGGCTCGCCGAGTAAACCAGAGCCCAGAGTGGTTGGGCTCCACGTGCGCCAGCGGCAGGGGGATGTCTATTCGAGCATCCGAGCTTCGAGTGCCAAGTGGGTAGGCGATGATCTGATGTTGGAGGATGGGCGGCGGCAGGTCGTATCTGAGGTGGAGAGTGAGGTGGAACAGGTACACCGTCTGGTGGGGGTTGACGTGACTCCCAGTATTGCTCTCACCTACAACCGCGCTCAGTCCGAACCCCTGGAGCTCACCTTCAGCGAGGTCGAGCAGTTGATCCGTCGGGAGCCAGACAATCCCGCTTGGCAGACTCTCTGGCACTACCACCTGACATTTTCCTTGGCGAATCTGGTTCTCTTGCTCGTTGGCTTGCCCCTGATGTTTGACTTTGAACGAGGGGGCGGTAGCGAGCGCATGGCGCTAGGAGGCCTCCTGTGCGTGTTCTACTTCGGCATTGACTTCGTCTTCCGGGGCTATGGGCTGACAGGCGGGCTCTCTCCGATCCTGGCGTCCTGGCTGCCCGTCCTATTTTTTGGCAGCTTGGGGGCTGCCCTCGTTGATTCGGTGCGCACCTGACCCCGCCTGGGAGCACGCGAATCCGGGGAAGAAGCACTGCCCCGCAGCGTCTGAGACCCAGCGCACCCCACATTTTACCTTCCATGGCCATTCCGACCTTTCTCCGACCCCTGCACAGCCTCTTGTTCCTCGCCTGGCCTGGCCTTCTGGCCTGCCAGTCCCTGGTGCCCGGCGCCCACGAATTCGATGAAGTCCACCTGCTCGTGGCTTCTGGGGAGTACACGGCCGCGGTCGAGGCTGCTCAAGCTCGTGTCCGTGCGGAGCCCAACAATGCCCAGGCCCGCGATGAGCACCGGCTGGCATCGGTTGCGATGCTTCTGGACTGGGGGAGGCAACTGAGCTTTCTTGGATACGACGAAGAGGCCCTAGAGGCGTTTGGCCAGGCCCGCGCCTTTTCTCTGTCCCCCGAGTTTGAAGCGGACTCGAGCGCAGGTGGATCCGGCTTGGCCCGTACCCCCGACCAGCCCCAGCAGTGGATTGACAAGACGCGTGCGAAGATCGCGTCAGCTTGGATGGAACGCGGGGAGCAGTTGCTTGCAGGTGGAGATCTTGCAGAGGCTAGTGATGCCTTTGTCATGGCCGCCGAGTACGACTCCTCATTGCCCGGGCTTGAGCATGTAGGCGCGAACATCAAGAAGCGGCTTGAGTTTCATGAGGGTCTGGCAGCGGAGTACTACAACGAGGGCATCAGTGAACTGCGGAACGGGGATCTTGAGGTGGCGGGTAGTCGCTTCAGTTATGCCGACAAGTACTCCCATGGAGAGGGGCGTGCTAAGGAACGTCTGATGGAGGTCAAAGGCGAGCTTGCACGGCGTCACGTGGCTTTGGGGAAGACATTGGAGGCGACGGGCTTCTTCTCTGCCGCGCGGGTGGAATATTTGACCGCCGTGGAACGAGATTCCGATTGCGCAGAGGCCCATGAAGGGTTGGAGCGTATGCACGGCGAGGCTAAAGCCTTCGAAATCCTCAAGCGGGGCGAGATGTGGGTATTGCGCGAGGACTGGGACCGGGCCGAGGAGGTCTTGCTGGCCGGTCGCGAGACGACAGAGATGCAGAAGGCGGCCTTTGATCAGGCGTTGACTCAACTCGAAGATGCGCGCACAGCTGAGGATTACGAGCGGGCCCTAAACTTCGAGCACGACTTCCGCTTTGAGCAAGCTATCGCCCAGTACAAGACCGTTTTGGACGGCCGAGACTTCTTCCTCGATGCGAGGGCGCGCCTCGATACCCTGCGCGATACGGTTGAGCAGGTAAAAGCCCTCTACGGGGCTCAAGCCGCCGAGCAGGACCTAGAGAAGCGGCAGAGGCTCTTGAGGGAAATCGAGTCCCTCTGGCCCGACTACAAAGACATCCAAGATCTCTTGGGAACCAGCGGTTCCTGACCTCGCTTAGGAGTCGCGCGCTTCTTCCTGAAGCATCGACTCCAGGGCTGTGCGTGCGAGGCCCCAGACGATTAAGCCGGCGATACTGATCTCGAGCCAGGGATGTATCGACACCTGTGCGAAATCTCCGCGCCAGACCACCAGACCCCAATAGAGGTACGGGACCCAGGCTCCCAGGCAGACAGCCATGGCTGCGCGTGACTTGGCGCGAGGGTCAAGTTCGTCGTCGTCGTCCGGCAGCTGGCCTTCCGCCGCCAATTCGTGATCGATCTTATCGAGGGCAGCGGCCACCCGATCTACAAGTCCCTGATTAGCGAGGACCGCTTGGGTCTCTACTATGATTGCGAAGAAGTTCACGCAAAGGGCCAGGATCCCAGCCAACATGTGGGTCATGGCGGGCAGGCCTAGCGCCGACTGAGCTGTGCCCAGTACACCCGCCACAACAATGGAGACTGCACCGAGGAGGGCCGCTGGGTAGGCCTTCTTGCGCTTGAAGAACTCGTTCAACTCCGTCAGGAATTCAGAGGGGAGGTCGCGATGCAGTATGGCCTCGCGGATGATCCGCCCCGTGATGATCATGAAAAGGATCAAGAGCGAGTGAGTACCGATGGTGAGGATGGCCGTCACCAGCGCCACGCGGAAGTGGACTTCCAGCTGTCCCGAGATACCGAGCCAGGCAGAGACGAGGAGCGAGACAATCGTCAGAATTGCTGCCGCCCCGAAGTAGTGAATCATGCGCATCGCGGCCCATTGTGATCCGCTGCGGGGCCCCGCGCTAGTCCACCCCGCCTGGGTTGTCGCCGCTCAGAGAAGGTCCAAGACCGTCTCGACGTCCAACTCGGTCATGGGTCCGAGCCCTTCGGGGTTGGCGCGGATGATCCGGTTGCCGGACTCCGGAGCCCCCTCTAGAGGCCAGGGGCCCGTGAGAAGAGGATCTTGGGGGCCTGAGAGGAACCGCACGTGCAACCCGCAGGCGGCGGCCACATGGCTTGGCCCTGAGTCGCAGGCTACGAATCCAACGCTCTCGGCGGCAGCGGCAGATAGGAAACAAGCGAGTTGGTGCAGGTCTCTCTGGCCTATCCAGTGGCTCACACGTTCCTCGTCTCGGAGTTCCTGGGCCAGTTGCTCGCCAGCGCCCGCCTCTGCTGGCCCCGAGAGAATAAGTACGCGGTCGCCGCGACGAGCGAGCTCCCTGGCCAGACTGGAGAATCTTTCGGAGGGCCAGGTGCGCGGGTCCCCATCCAGGCCAAGGTGGAGAACCCAGCGTTGCCCAGGACCGGCACCAAACTTCTCGGCGAGTTTCTTGGCGCCCTCGTTCAGATCTGTCGCCGAAAGCTCGAGATCGGTAGAAAGCGGGCCCTTGTCTCCGATAGCTTCAACCAATGATGCCGCCTTGTGAATGGCATGAGGCCCCGCGGCCCGTGGTGCGAACTCGGTCATGAACCGCGAGCCCAGCGGTTCCTGCCAGTGGACGGGTGCGAGGCCGAGCCGGCGCGGCGCTGTGGATAGTCGCGACAGCAGCGCACTCTTCAGGTTGCCCTGGGCGTCCACGGTGAGGTCGGGACCGAATGCACCCATGGCGCGCCGCGCCTGCCATACACCGCGTAGGCCCGCATGGCGATCGAAGATCAAGCACTCGTCGAGGCTGGTTAGGCTTGCGAGCAGTGGGGCAAATTCCTTTTGGCAGATCCACGCCAGCTTGGCTGCGGGCCAACGGCGACGGAGGGCGTGAAATACGGGTAGGGCATGTACCACGTCCCCCAGGTGGGAAAGGCGCACGAGCAGGATGCGGCTGGGTTCTGGGGGATTCACAGGCGCATCCTCTGCAGCTTCCCCCCTGCGGGTGAAAGTGACTGACGATTGAGGAGATCCGGTTGCGCGTTCATGTGGGGAGAGGGGTAGAGTGAGCCGGAGATGATACGGCGCATCTCCACGAAGTGGCTGTTGGCGGTCCTTGCGGTCGTTGTGGTCCCATTTTCGGTATTTGCCTACTTCGTTAACATCAAAGTAAGCGAGCGGCTGGGTGAGGACGTGGTGCGCTTCCACCTGCTCTCCATGGCCGGTGATCTGGGTGATCGCATCGATGAAGAGGTGGAGGAGCGCCGCAACGATGTCGAGCTCGTTTCATCGATCCCTGAGATCAACTGGTTCGTGGACGGCCTGGATGACGACCGAGGCACCTTTCA
>JAPKBO010000086.1 GCA_028823395.1 Planctomycetota bacterium
CTCAATGGCAATGAAGATCGCCTGTGACTTGAGTCAAGATCTCACCACAAGTGATTCTGGCTCGCTATTCTGGGGGGGACTCCACCGTCCACGCCCAACCCGATGCCACTCACCCCCATGACCCACGCCCACTTCACCAGCCTCGCGCTCCCCCTCACCACAATCGGCATGGCCCTCGCCCTGGGACTGCAGGATAAGGTCACCTACGACGACACGCCCCTTTTGCCCGATAGCGAATATCGCGTGCACGGTGAACGGCCCTGGCCAGAGGTGGTGCAACCTGGGGGCCCGGCGGTCGCGCCCTCGGATGCCACGGTGCTCTTCGATGGAGCGAACCTCGACGCATGGGAAGGCAATGGCGGAGACGCGGGCTGGGAGGTGGAGAATGGCTATGCCCAGGTAAACGGCAAAGGTGACATTCGCACCCGGGCAGAGTTCGGAGACATCCAGCTTCACTTGGAGTTCCAGACCCCGAGCGAGGTCAAGGGATCGTCCCAGGGCAGGGGCAACTCAGGTATCTACATCATGGGCCGCTACGAGGTTCAGATCCTCGACTCCTTTGAGAATCCCAGCTACCCGGACGGCCAATGCTCGGCTCTCTACGGTCAGACACCGCCCCTCGTCAATGTCTGCCGCGCCCCGGGGGAGTGGCAGACTTACGACATCCTGTTCCGGGCGCCCCGCTTCGAGGGCAAGGACCTGCTCCAGCCAGCTCGCGTCACCGTCATCCACAATGGGGTCGTCACGCAATGGGATCAGGAGTACATCGGAGCCACGGCCCATCGACGGGTGGGTACGTACTCCCCGCACGCACCCGCGGGGCCTCTGAAGCTCCAGGATCACGGCAACCCCACGCGCTTCCGCAACATCTGGGTGCGGGAGCTCTAAGGCGCCGGATTGGCCACGCTCACGTGGCGCGGAGCGTGAGAGGCGATGCGCGCCCGGCGCTGCTCAACCGCCCGCGCCCAGCCGCGCCGGGCGCGGGCTCCGTGGATACCGCACAGATCGAGGTAGCGGGCCAGGAAGCGCAGGCGCGTGGCGGCCGGAATGCGATCAGGTAGGGAATGCAACAGAGCGCCCAGGTCCTTGGCCAGCCAGCGGGACCGGGGGGAGGCTTGCCGCCGGGACCGGCCCAGGTCCAGCAGGCACAGGCTCCCGTCCGTGCGCAGGATCACGTGCTCTAGGTAGAGGTCCCGGTGATACCAGCCGGCACGATGCAACCTGGCCACGAGCTGGGCGAGGTCCTCCAACAGCAGGTGGTCCACACTTCCTTCCCCCTGCTCCAGATGCTGGCGCAAGGTTTGACTGTGCTCTACGCGCTCCATGAGGACGAACGAGAGCGGCCCCATGGAACCCCAGCCGAGGGGAGAGGGCACAGGAATGCCCGCACCGGCAAGCTCGCGAAGGTTCTCGAACTCCCGTTGACCAGGACACCGAAAACTCCCACGCAGGTAGTCATACCAGCGATCCCTAAATTGATCGCCCAGGGTTCTCTTGACGATGGCCCTCGGAGCCTCTGAAGGCCAAGGAAAGGTCTGGCGGGCGGGGACAGAGCGCAACGGCGCTACGGGGCGGGCAAGCAGCAACTCCCGCACCCCCTGGGCAATGCTGCCCCCTCGGAGCCAGTCCGAGTCGAGCCAGCCCTGAATCCTTCCCTGCGCTTGTCTCATGTGAATCGCCTGCTCCGGCCCGGTGTCTCGAATTGGGTCCGTTTGCAGCTCGCTCAAAAAAACCGAGGCCAGGGTCCCCTATCCCAGTTGAGTGGGTTCGAATGGTACAGGCCCCTGGGTTATACACCGTCCTTTAGATAAGGACTTCCCTTCCCAAGCAGCCCTCCATCTAATCCGACTCCCCCACGGCCCCCGCCGCACCGGTCCAGATGACCACACAACCCGCTACCGCCCCCAGTTCGGCCAACCCGGACGAGTTCAATCCCTTCCTCTCCATGGCGGAGGAGTTTGATCGAGCCGCGGATCACTTGGGATTGGACGAGGGTCTGCGCGAAGTATTGCGCACACCCAATCGGGAGTTGAAAGTCTCCCTGCCCGTCATGATGGATGACGGGCACATCAAGGTCTTCACGGGCTACCGTGTGCAGCACAACTACCTGCGCGGCCCTTGCAAGGGAGGCATCCGATTTGCACCCGAGGTCAACCTAGACGAGGTTCGGGCCTTGGCCGCATGGATGACCTGGAAATGCTCGGTGGTGAATATCCCCTTCGGTGGAGGCAAGGGCGGTGTCATTTGCGACCCGCGCACCATGTCCATGAAGGAGCTTGAGCAGCTCACCCGGCGCTACACCGCAGCCATAATGGACATCCTTGGTCCCGACCGGGATGTGCCTGCGCCCGACATGAACACGGGCGAGCAGACCATGGCCTGGATCATGGACACATACTCCATGCACGTGCGCAGTACGACCACGGCAATCGTGACCGGTAAGCCCCTCTCCATCGGCGGCAGTCGCGGACGTCGCGAGGCTACCGGCCGCGGAGTGATGATCTCCGCCAACGAAGCCCTGAAGATGAAGGGCCTACGCCCGGAAGACACGCGTGTGGTGGTGCAAGGCTCAGGCAACGTCGGCGGCATCGGCGCCATGCTGATGCACCGCCAGGGCTATCGCATCGTCAGCCTCAGCGACATGTACGGGTCGATTTACAACGACTCGGGCCTCGACGTGAATGCCGTCCTTAGCTACCTGGAAGACAACGGGCGCCTGGAAGGTTTCCCCGAGGCTGAGAGCATGAAGAACGCGGAACAGCTCGAGTTGGATTGCGAGATGATTGTTCCCGCCGCTACGGAGAACCAGATCACGTCCCAGAACGTGGACCGGATCAAGGCCCAATTAATAGTCGAAGGGGCCAATGGCCCAACCACCGCCATGGCCGCCCGCATACTGGACGATCGGGGAGTGATCATCGTGCCTGATATCCTGGCCAACGCTGGGGGTGTGACGGTGTCTTACTTCGAATGGGTCCAGGACCGCATGGGCTACTTCTGGACCGAGGAGGTCGTCAATTCGCGGCTCGAACAGATCATGGTCAACTCGTTCCAGGAGGTGGCCGAAACCGCCACTAAGAACTCCATCTCGCTGCGAGCGGCGGCCTACATCGTCGCCATCGACCGAGTGGCCACGGTCTACCGGCTGCGCGGCATGTTCGCCTGAGTTCACCCCATGATCGAAAGCGCCCCCAATCACGATGCGTCCCCTTCGGCGGACATGCCGAAAACGCCGCTACTGGATGACGAAACTCCCTTCGCCACCATGATGGCGAGCTTCGATGATGCGGCTCAGCGCTTGGGGCTCGACGAAGCAGAGTACCGCGTCCTGCGTCAGTCAGACCGCGAGGTAGCCGTCTCCATCCCGGTCCCCCTCGACGACGGAAACGTGGCAGTCTTCGACGGCTACCGTATCCAGCACAGCCAGGGACTGGGGCCCTTCATGGGTCCACTGCGAATCCACCCGGATCTGCGCATCGATGAGTTGCGCGCCCTGGCAGCCTGGATGACCTGGAAGTGCGCCGTCCTAGGAGTCCCCTTCGGTGGTTCGGCCGGTGGCATCCGCATGGACCAGCACGCTCATAGCAAGGACGAACTCGAGCGTACCGTGCGCCGCTATACCGCGAACCTCCTGGGAGACATCGGGCCCGAGCGCGACATTTTCTCACCGGACATCTACGCAGACCAGCAGGTCATGGCCTGGATCCTTGACACCATTTCCATTCACGCGCGCCACACTGCCAACCCGGCCGTAACGGGCAAGCCGCCTGAACTGGCAGGGACGGTCGCAAGCGAAGATGCAGTAGCCCGCGGCTTGTTTTGGATCCTTCGTCTGGCCATGGCCCACTATCAGATAGGTGGCGGCAGCCAAGAGATCATAATCCAGGGGGCGGGAATCGTGGGCGGCAATCTAGCGCGCTTACTGCACGCCGCAGGCCGACCAGTCATAGGCCTGTCGGATGTGCATGGTGGACTAGTCAATCGCCAGGGCCTCGACATTCCTGCCCTACTCGCACACCGCAAACGCCACGGATCCCTCAAGGATGCCACAGGCGACTTTGAGCGCATGACGGGCAAGGAGTTCATTGCCCAGCCATGCGACGTGCTCGTGCCCTGCGCCGTCGCCAATGCGCTCCACTCCAACAATGCAGAGCTCGTGGAGGCCAAACTGATCGTCGAAGGGGCCCACGGGCCCACGTCGGTCCGGGCCGATCGGATTCTGGAAGGGCGCGGAATCCCAGTGGTACCTGACATCCTCGCCAATGGCGGAGGGGTCGTCGTCTCCTACTTCGAGTGGGTCCAAAACCGTCAGGGTCTGGCTTGGCTCGAACCGGTCATCGAGGGACGTCTCAAGCGCTTCATGGCTGAAGCCTGGAACGCAACGCGCTCCCTACAGACTCGCGAGAAGGTCGGCCTACGTGCCGCCGCCCACACCCTAGCGGTGGAACGCGTGGCCGAAGCGGACCGGCAGCGCGGCCTCTACGCCTGAGCGTTTCGCGCGCGCCAGCTGTCGATCCCGAACCGCAGGGCGGCGAAAAGGAGGACCGCACCCAGGCCCGAACGGCCCACGGCCGTCACGGCCTCAAAGTGCACAGCTTGGACGCCAAGGATCGCACCCACTGCGGCTCCGAATCCAAACCAGCCACCCACTCGCCAGTCCACCAGTCCACTCTTGCGGTACAGGAGCAGGCTACGGCTCGAACCCACAATCGCTGTAGCCAAACTCGCTGCGCGGGCACCCAGGAATCCCAGGCCAGGTAAAGCCATGTCCAAGGCAGGCACCATCACCAGGCCGCCCCCAATGCCAAGCATGGGCACCAAGATCCCCGCCCCGATCCCAATGATCACAACGACCCAGGCCCGGGAGTAAGCCAACTCAAAGCCACCAAGACCAGAGGCGACCGGATCCGGGCTTCCGTCCATTGCAAGGCGCAGCCCCATGGCGGCGAAGAGTAGGCAAAAGATGAACTTCAGCCGAAGCACGGGTAGACGCTTGGCAAGCTCAAAGCCTATGCGCGTGCCAAAGAAGACTCCCGTGACCAGGAAGGCCACCACTTTCAGATTGAGGGCGGAGTCCGGGTGCAGAGCTTCAGTGACGGTTGAGGACATCGACACGCACCAAACCAGGCAGAGGACCGTGGCCACCGCCCGCTTTAGAGGTATGCCGTAGATGTAGTGAAGAATGGGCACGGCGAACACGCCCCCACCAATCCCGCACATCGAACACAACGAGGCGACAAGCAATCCCAGCCCAACAAGCATGACCCTCGACGGGGACTGCCCCACGTCAGGTTCGGAAGCAGAACTCAATCCGCGCTGCTCCCCACCGAGCCGGGAGCTCCCGCCGCGGGGGGACCGTCGCCAACGGACGGGGTTGCATTGCGCAGCACCGATTCAATCACGGCCGAGGTTGAGCGACCCTCTAAGAGAGGTGCGAGAATCACCTGGCCACCGTGAGATTCCACCCACTCGCGGCCTACGACGCCCTTGCCCGCCCAATCTTCACCCTTAACCAGCACGTCGGGCGTGACCTGCTCGATCAGACCGAGAGGCGTATCCTCATCGAAATCAATCACGCCATTCACCATCTCCAGAGCAGCTAGCACACTCAACCGATCACCCAGTGGATGGAGCGGGCGGCTCTCACCTTTGAGCCTCTTGATGCTGGCATCGGAGTTGACTCCCACCAGCAGGACATCTCCCTGGGAGCGGGCAAACCGCAGGTACTGCACATGCCCCGCGTGGAGTACGTCAAAGCAGCCATTGGTAAAGACGATGCGACGGTCCGCCCTCTTCCAGATAGCAACCTGCTCGGCAAGGCTGGACGGGTCGAGCCGCTTAGGGTGGGCCGCCTCGGGAACTCGAAGCGGTACGTCCGCCACGGGCGGCGCGCGCAGGCTGCCGAGAAGTTCGGCGCGCTGCACCGAATGGGCTCCAAGTTTGGCCACCACGATTCCAGCGGCGTGATTGGCAAGATCCACAGCGGGCTCAAGGTCCCAACCCTCCGCCATGCACATGGCTAGGATGGCTACGACCGTGTCCCCTGCACCTGTCACGTCGTAGACGGCACGCGCCACGGTGGGGATGCGACCTTCAGGTCCGCGCTCGCCGCCCCGGTCCGCATCTCGGAAGTAGATCCCCCGGGAGCCCAGGGTAATCACGACCTTGTCAATTTGGACCTGTTCCTTCAGACGGTTTCCGGCCTCGACGATGGCCTCATCCGAATCCAACACATGCCCCACGGCCACCTCGGCCTCGCGCAGGTTCGGGGTGAGTAGGGTCGCGCCCTTGTAGCGCGAGTAGTCCGCACCCTTAGGATCCACAAGCACGGGCACACCCTGAGCTCGGGCGGCAGCCAGGATAACGGCAAGCAGTGCCGGCGGCAGCGTGCCCTTGCCGTAGTCCGAGAGCACGACAACGTCGCTCTGAGGCAGGCGGTTCTCTACATGGCCGCGTACTTCCTGTAGCACGTCACCATCAATCGCGCGCGGGTCTTCCCAATCGACGCGAAGCATCTGGTGAACGCCACTAAGCATGCGTGACTTCTGGATGGTGGGCTTGGATTTATCGACCACAAGGTCAGCACCGATACCCTGCTGTCCCAGGACATCCTTGATCATGCCGCCAGGCCGATCGTCCCCGACGACCCCCACCACGTGCACGCGAGCCTCCATGCTCGCCAGGTTGACGGCCACATTTCCGGCTCCACCTAGCCGGTGCTCGCTGGACTCAGCCGCAAGCACGGGAATGGGCGCCTCGGGAGAGATCCGTCGCACCTCACCCGACACATAGCGATCCAAAATCAAATCCCCCACGACCAACACACGTGGTTGGCCAAGGCTCTTGAGTTGATCTTCTAGGCTCAGGAAGGACATGGGGGGAGGGGTTCTTATAGGCCGCGCGGGAGACCCTTGTAGCGATCGTGCAACCAGAAATACTGTTCTGGGCAGGCCAGGATCAAGCGTTCGCTCTCGCGATTCACTAACTCCATCACCTGGGAGGCATCCAGGCCATCGAATTCTTCAGGCAGAACCACACGACTGAACACGATACGGTAGGGCCGCGGACCTTCTTGACGGTAACACGCTGCGAACACCAATGGGGCCTTCACCCGCCGCACCAGCACTCCGGCACTCCGATCACAGGCGGCCCGACGGCCAAAAAAGGGCGCCACAATAGGTTTCTTGCTGGCGCGGTGGTCAAGAAGCATTAGGACGCTCCCCCCTGCGCGCACCACCTGCGGCACGGCCTGCATGGCTCCCTTGCGCGGAATCATGAGCGCACCTGACGCCTGGCGCTGGCGACACATGTGATCGGCGAGAAAGACGTTCCTCGGGGGCTTGGCTACGGCGTGAAAGGGCGAGAATCCGATCGCTCCGAGAGGCAGAGATAAGGCCTCCCAGGTGCCGACGTGAGCAGTAACCACCATGGCTCCCTTCTCGGCCGCGAGGACCTCGTCGAGGCCCTCACAACTTTCGACGTCAAAGAAGTCTCCCAGGCGCTGCCCCACCATCCGGCTCAGCTCGACGCTCTCTATGGCCACCCGGGGTAAGTGCCGCCACGCACCGCAAACCAACGCTTCAACCCGTTCAGCCGATGCGTCTGGCAGTGCGCTCTGAATGAAGTCCCGCGCAGCCAAGGAGTGTCGGCGATCCAGCTTGCGCCCCAACGCCGCAAGGAGCTTGATCCAAACCTCACGCAGCACTCCTGGCAGGAGTACGCCTATGCCAATCGAGGCTCGGGCGGCCATAGACTCCAACCAGGCAACAGCACCCCGGCGGCTTCGCTTGGTCGTCGGAGCCTGGACTTCGACGTGCTCACCTACGGGCAAGGCGAGGATCCGATCCGAGAATGACTCAGCCATGGAGCCCCGCGTGTAGGGCGTCTCTATCAGAGCGGCGCGCAGAAACCGGGAGCGCATCGAGAAGGGCCTGCACCAAAGACTCGCCTTCAACCAGTGCAAATTCCACATCGAGCACGTGTAGGGGAAGGTCCATGTCCATCAGTTTGACCGCGTCCTTGGCGGTGACGAGCAAAGGCCGCAGGCCAAGGCCTTCGAGATCGGAGGGCTTGTAGCGGTGATGATCGGGGAAGCTCCGACTATGCGCGATCTGGGCGCCCAGATCCCGCGCCGTGCGCTCGAAAGCCTGAGGATTACCGATGGCGGAGACCAGGTCCACTTCAAGTCCATCGAGGAACGACGGTTCGCGCTCCACCCATTGCCCACTTTCAAGCGTGCGCACCCTCACAGGCCGGTGACAGGCAAGAGCCTGACCGACCCCAGGAGCCCAACGGCGCAGCTCGGCCTGCAGGGCGTCGAGTCTTGATGGACTCAATGAATCACAGCGGGTGACAACCAGGAGATCCGCTCGCGCTAGGGCGGCGGGGGGCTCTCGCAGCAAGCCGCGCGGCAGAAGCGCACACACGGGAGACCCACCGGAAGAGGGCTCCGGCAGACCCCAAGGCCGGCTTGCGTCGACGAGTACCACGTCCAATTGCCGCGCAAGACGACGGTGCTGAAATCCATCATCCAAGATGATCCAGTCGACACCCTGCCGCTCCAGTTCCATCCCACCTGCGACGCGGTTCGGGTTCTGGATGTGAATCGCGTCGGGTAAGAGCTGTGCGAGGAGCTGCCCCTCGTCATTTGCATCCGCAGATCCGCGCTTGTACCCGCGGGACAGGATGCCGGGACGCAACCCGCGCCCGAAAGCCTCGCGCGCAAGCCAGGCCGTCATGGGCGTCTTACCCGTTCCGCCCGCGGACAGATTCCCCACGCTAATCACGGGCGTGTCCAACATCCAACACGAGAGGAGGCGGCGATCGTAGAGCCAACCTCGCAGTTGTGCCGCAGCACCAAACAGCGCGGCGGGCGCCCTCAGGCATTCCACAATTCCACCTCGGCGCGTGAGCACCTGATCCGGGCGGTGGGGAGCTTCAGACCCCAATGACATACAGGCCACGCCCGAGGGCGTGGAGCCTACTCCTCGTCAGAGGATTCGCCGGACCGGGAATCCATCCCAGCTTCGCCCAATCCTTCCTCGTCGGGAATGAGCTCGATCAGGCCACGCTCCATTTCAAGAAACGCGATGCGAATCGGATTCGTCTCGCGGGTATCGATCAGGGGAGCGGCACCACGAATCAACTCACGCACGCGCTTTTGGAGGAGCGCGGTCTTGTGAAACGATCCCTGGACGGATTGCTGCAAACGCTGGGGAAGGGTCAAATCCATAAGTGGCGGAGGGACTCGAGCGGATCGGCCTCGCCAGGCCAATCGTGCCAAAAGGGAATCAGAGGGGAACTCGGACAGGCCAGTCTACGCCGAGGGTCGCGTCGGAGACAACCCCAACCGGGTACTCCAAGCCGAACTTTAGCCCTCTTCAAGTGGCCGCAAGGGGTTGTGTCCCGACAGGGTCCGTTGGGCCAACTTGCCTGGAGCATGGGCCTCATTCCACCGACGCTGCCAGGGCAAAAGGACCTCCGAGGCGAACTCCACTGCGACCGGCGAGTGGCGAGCGTCCCGTCCCTGGACACGTGCGAGGCTGATTGAAGTCGGCACCTCTAGATATAAATGAGCCTGGCAGAGATCTCGCAGACGCGGGTCCAGCAGCATGGGACCCTCCAGGATACGCAGGGGCGTGCGCGCGGGCTGGGCGAGTCGGCGATGGAGCGCTTCCAGGTCATAGGCCTCATCGAGAGGGTCAACGCCCGCACGGTTGGGATGCCGACGCACCGACTCCAGCTCGATGCACTCCACCTCTCCCGGTCGAAGCCGGACAAGATCTCGGGCCAGAAGGGTCTTGCCCGAGGCGAGATCTCCGCTGATGCCGAGGGTGAAGACCTCTCCGGTACCCGGCACGAGCTCGCCAAGCAGCGTGCCGAGGTCCCTGGCACGGCCACCTAACAGTTCGGCCATCCCATCCATGGAGTTCAGGGTGGCCTGGGCGGTCACGTCCTCCCCGGCCATCGCGTAGCCGTCAATCAAGTGCACATGGGGCAGCGCGTTGGCCCAGGCCGCATCGCGATCCCCCGCTCGATCCCCCACCATCACGGCACTGCGCGTATCAAAGACGGCCAAAAGGTCCTCGATCATGTCGGCCTTGTTGCGCACGCGCGGTGAGTCCAGGCAGCGCGCCTCCTCGATCCAGCGACCGAGGTTTAGGTCGCCCATGAGCTGATCCAGATAACGGCCCGAACAATTACTGGCGATCCCAAGCCGCACCCCGGCGTCGTGCAGTAGGGCGAGGGTCGACTCCACGCCGGGCAAGAACCCTGCTCTGCCCTGGGCCAGATAGGCGTGCTCGGCCTCGATGCAGCGGCGCAGGATGTGCTCGCGCGCCGCCTCGTCCAGGTCCGGCAAAAGACGCGCCACCCCGCTGCTCAGCTCCCCTCCCACCAAAGACATCCACTCGGCCTGGGAGGGCACCGGGGCATCGAGGCCCAGCTCCTCGAAAGCACGTGTAGCCCCTTCCTGGGCGGCCTGGGGCCAATACCTATCCGTCGCCACCAGGGTGCCATCCATGTCGAAGAGCACGGCCTCGAAGGCAAACCTGGGTGATTGGGTCGGATCCGCAGCGGCCATAGCCGCACCCTACGAACTCATCGACGGCAATCCAATCGAGTTGATCGGCGCGAGAAGACCGACGCTCCCCTCGGATCCGCACGCGGGCCCCCGTAGGATGCTCGCCCCATGTCCTTGCTCTGGCATTTCTTCAAGCGCTTCCTGCGTTACCGGGGAGCCCTCCTTGGGGGGCTACTCTGCATCCCCGCTGCCCAACTGGCAGACGTGGCAATCACGCTGCTGATAGGCGAAGCCCTGGACCGCGTGGCGCAGTCAGGGGACACCAACTACATGCCGCGCATCCTGGGGCTCCTCGTGGGCGCAGCCCTCCTGCACTCGGTTTTCCGCTTCTTCCAGCGCTGGTGCATCGTCGTGGTCTCACGCAGGGTCGAGGTCAACCTCAAGCAGGATCTCTTCGACCGGCTCACATCGCTGGACTTTGCCTTCCACGACCGTAGCCGTTCGGGGGATGTTGTGAGCCGCCTCACAAGCGACGTGGAAAATCTGCGCATGTTTCTGGGCCCAGGGCTCATGTACAGCGCAGGCGCCCTCGTCATTGTCCCTATCAGCATCGGAATCCTACTCACGCTCAATCAGACCCTGGCACTCACCATGGTCATCCCCATGGTGAGCGTGGCCTTGGTCATGAAGCTCCTCACCCCCCGCTTGCACCGGCACTCCATGACCGTGCAGGAGAGCCTGGGGGATATCAGCCACCGGGCGCAGGAGAACTTCAGCGGCATCCGGGTGGTCAAGGGGTACGACCGCGAGGACCAACAGGCCGGCCTCTTCTCCGAAGCCAGCTCCAGTAACCGTGACAACCAAGTGCGGCTGGGCGAAGCGCGCGGCCTGACCCACGCGTACATCCACACGGCCTTCGACACGACCTTCGCCGTGATCCTCGTCATAGGAGGCTTGGCCGCCATCGACCGCACCCTGCCCCTCGGAGACCTGTTCAAGTTCATCGACCTGACACTGAAGATCTTCTGGCCGCTGATCGCCATGGGCTGGATTGCAGGCATGTACCCACGCGCCGTAGCCAGTGCAGAGCGTGTCCGGGACCTGCTCAGGCGCTCCTCCGACATCGAGAGCGGTTCAACCCGGGTAGCCAAAGAAGACGTCAAGGGCGGACTGTCTTTCGAGCAACTGGGGTTCACGTACCCCGAGGCGACGACCTGCGCTCTACAAGACGTCGACCTGCACGTACCCGCCGGCAGCACCCTGGGCGTGGTCGGCCCAACCGGTGCGGGAAAAACGACCCTCCTCGAGATGGTCGGCCGCTTACACGACGCCGAATCTGGCCGGATCTGCCTCGACGGAACGGACGTTCGCGAGCTGAACCTTGAGGATCTACGTCAAGCCTTGGGGTATGTCCCCCAAGACTCGTTCCTGTTCTCAGAGCCCTTCCACGAAAACATCCGGTTCGGAACCGAGGAGGAGCTCAGTACTGAGCGTGTCGAGGAGTTGATCCGGCGATCCGCTCTCGAAGCTGAGGTCGCCGCCTTCCCCGAGGGTGCACAGACCCTCGTCGGCGAGCGCGGGGTCACGCTGTCCGGCGGTCAGCGCCAAAGGGCGTGCATCGCGCGGGCCCTTGCACGGACTCCACGGGTGCTTATTCTCGATGACTGTTTATCCGCCGTGGATAGCGAGACGGAGAAGGCGCTAATCGATCATTTGCGCCAAGAGGGTCGCGGGCGAACAGTACTCATTGCGGCCCACCGACTCTCCACAGTCGCACGAGCTGATCAGATCTTGGTCTTAACCGGAAAGGGCACGGTGGAAGCCGTGGGCACCCACGCCGAACTCATGGCCCAAGCCGGCTGGTACCAAGACACATGGAACCAGCAGCAATTCCGTCAGGATCTGGGGGGGCAAGCGTGAGCGACGAGCAAGAAGAAGTCATCGCCACGAAGGCCTGGGACCACTCCCTGTTCAAGCGCCTCTTGCAATTCGCGCGGCCCCATCGCGTGCTCTTCGCGAAGAGTTTTGCGGTGCTCATGGGCCTGTTCCTCTTGGAACTCGGCGGAACCTGGGTCTGGCGCGGCGCCATCGACGGGCCCGTAGCCGAGGCCATACCGGCTGGCTTGAGCGCCCTAGAGACGCGCGCCACCCTGGTGCGTTCCTTATACGGCTGGGTCGCAGTCTATATCGCCCTCATTGCCATCATGGGAGTGCTGCGTTACTTCGAGGTGTCCACCCTCACCCGCACAGGCCAAGCGGTCATCCACGACATGCGCTGCCAGGTCTTCCGGCACATGCAGCACTTGGATCTCGCTTACTTCGACAGGCAACCCACGGGGGCCCTGGTCACGCGAGTAACGACCGACATTGAGAACCTGAGCGAGATGTTCACCTCAGGGGTGGTGATTCTGTTCTTCGACGTGATCAAGGTCGTCGGGGTCCTGGGCCTGCTGTTTGCCATCAACCCACAATTGGCACTCGTCGTGACGCTCATGACACCGATACTCATCGGTCTCTCTATAGCCTTCCGGGGCGGCGCCCGCCGTGCGCACCGCCTGGTACGCGCACGCCTGGCCCGGCTCAACGGCTACCTACAGGAGGTGCTCTCGGGCATACGAGTGGTCCAGGTATTCGGCCGCGAAGGTCGGGTTTCCGCGCGCTTCGCTGAACACCTGAATAGCTACTTCACGGCCAACCGGCGAACGATCTTTTTGTTCGCTCTGTTTTACCCTTCCATGTCCTTGGCCGTATTCCTCATCCAAGGAGCAGCTCTCTGGGTGGGCATCGAGGCCATCGCCTCCGACAGCCTAAGCTACGGGCAGTTCGTTCAGTTCTGGTTCCTGCTCAGCATGCTCGTACGCCCGATCCGCGAGTTGGGGGAGCGCTACAACATCCTCCAGTCCGCCTTTGCTTCCGCTGAACGATTGTTCGCAGTACTCGACACGTCACCAACACTGACCATTCCACCCAATTCCACCCCTCTGCCGGCAAGCGAGGGGCTGCCCGCGGAGGTGTGCTTCGAGCATGTGAGCTTCTCATACCTAGAGGGAACGCCTGTCCTGCAGGACGTGAGCTTTCGGATTCCGCCGGGCAAGACCGTGGCCGTCGTTGGTGCCACGGGTGCGGGCAAGTCCACCTTGGTCAATCTACTCCTTCGTTTCTACGACCCCGGTGCAGGACAGGTGCGCTTGGGGGGAGTGCCTTTGGCGGAACTTGAAGCACAGGATCTGAGGCAACCCTTCGGCCTAGTGCTGCAAGAGGACTTCCTATTCAGCGGAAGCGTACGCGACAACCTGGTCATGGGACGGGAGGGCATCGGTGAAGACGAACTGGCCCAAGCGCTCGTCGCCAGCGGAGCCGGTCCATTCGTCGGGGGGCTGGAGGGTGGACTCGACGCCCCAGTGGCCGAACGTGGCGCCACGTTCTCCACGGGCGAACGCCAACTTCTGGCCATCGCCCGCGCACTCGCGGGACGACCCGACATCATCATCCTGGACGAGGCCACGGCAAGTGTGGATTCGACGACCGAGAGGCGCATCGAGCAGGCTACCCGCTCGCTCCTCTCTGGGCGCAGCGCCCTGGTGGTGGCCCACCGCCTCTCCACCATTCGGGAAGCGGACGAGATCTTGGTCATGGAGCG
>JAPKBO010000087.1 GCA_028823395.1 Planctomycetota bacterium
AGGCCATCCAACGTGAGCCCCTGGGGCAAGCTGGGGGCGATGGACCAAGAGTCCACTGTCCCCGAGTAGGTGGGCAAAGACGGGTCCATGGGGAGATGGACGAACTGGCGCTCTTCATGATCCGGATAGCTAAGCCCCGTGGGCCCCGATTCGGAGTCGGAGCTTGATTCCGAGTTGGATGAGCCGCCGGAGTTGCAGCCTGCCAGGAGGGCGAGGGCAAGCCAGATCGCGGGCCGTCCAATGCTGGTCCGTGACTGGATCGCGGGGCGTGTGGGGTGTTTTGAGGGTGCCATGATGAAACCGCCGGGAGAGCGTGGGCTAGCAAGGCAGAGAGATGGGAAACTGAAAATCTGCCGCCCTGATCGTCCATCACACGGGAACCTTACATCGAACCAGCATGAAGATAGTCCTCACTGGCCCTCATTCCAAAGCAGTTCTTGGACGTCCGGTCGCTCCCGGATGTTTCTTCAATTCTCCCTTGGCGCCTATGCCCCCTCTAGCACAAGCTCTTACGGATGTCGGAGCGTGTAGATCCCAAGGTCATTGAGGTCGAAGTGGAACGTCCAGAGTCGGACGAGGACCCTCGATCCCATTTGCACACTTCTGGGGATAGCCCATTCCGTGGATCGGCGGGACCTATCATCGCCGGCCTCGTGGTGGACCTTGCAGACTTCATCACCCCTTTGGGCTTGGGAAAGCTGGGTTTTCCCATCGGGGCTGGCGTGGGCTGGTGGCTCGGCCGGCAGCTCGGCCTGAGCGGCAGTCGGCGTTTGTGGCTGATCGTATTGGGTGCCGTCTACTGTGGAGTGCCGGGGACCAGATTTCTGCCGCTGGGCACCTTGATTGGTTTGATTAGCGGGGTCCGCGGGATCGGTAGTTCTCTCGGTGGAAACGCGTCTAGACGCACCTAACCGCGGTCGGCGCGCGCGAGTACTTTCGCAGCCAGCGAACGGGCCTTGCTCACGCACAGATCCGAGTTGTCGTACTCGTATCGCCCGAAACGTCCGAGGGGGATCAGATCGACCTCATCCATCCAGCGGAAGATGGCCTCGCGACGGGCATTGTAGTTGTGGTCAAAGACGACGTAGGCGTGGGACACTTCGGCGCGGTCGGTGAAGAGCACTTCGGAGCGGGAAATTAGGCCCGCTGACTCGAGGCCCTCTAGGGTTTCCCTCTCTAGTTCCTGGCCTGGGGCCGCGGCGCCGCCACGGCAGGTGATTTCAACCAGCAGCGAACTCTTTCCCTCTGGAGCATTGTTCGGCGAATAGCCGGACATGTAGGTCACGCGGTTGGCGGGCCCTTGAGATTCGTGGGGCAGGTAGATCCAGGAGAGGTCCGATTGCTCGGGTCGATCCAGTGCAACGAGGTAGCTTACCAATCCATTGAACTCGAGAGTCTGCATGGCTTCGGCGACCTCCGCCGGTATTTCCGCCAGCAATGAGGGCAAGCAATCAAGAGGCAGGGTCGAGACCACTTGGTCGAAGGACTCTCCGTTGACGTTCCACCCAGAAGGAGTGCGCTGCAGAGATTCAACAAGGGTGTTGAGCCGTATGCGATCAGCAATACGTCTAGCCATCCCATCGGTGATTGCCTGGAAACCACCATTCAGCGGGTAGAAGAATGAGGACTGGTGCGTGTAGCCCTCCGTACGGATCCCCACAGCGGAGCGAATAACGTCTTCCACGGGAGCATCGGGTACTCGCCCCGCCACCCAGTCGCTGCTCACCTCCGTCAGCGGACGTTTCCAGATCTTCTCGTTGTAGGGATTCATGAAATGCTCGGCGATGCCGCTGCCGAAGCGCCACTGAATCCAGGTTCCAAAATCGTCGGGAGCGGTGGAGTTGGAGGCTGAGCGTTCATGCCAAGCCTGCACATAACCGGAGAGGCAATCGAAGTTGGCCTGTGGTGGAAGATCTCCAAGGCCATTCTCGAAGGGATAGTGAATCCACCGGTCCTCGAAGCGGATCTTGGTGTTGCGTTCGCACGAGGTGAAGGCGGCCGGGCCACCCGCTTCAGCCTTCATCCAGTCCATAACCTCTGTGTCTTTGCTGTAGAGGATGTGGCCACCGGCAACGTCGTAGGTGAACCCGTCTACCGTCCGGGACCGGCAGAGGCCGCCAGGTACGGGTGCGGCCTCGAAAAGGGTGAGGTCGGCGGGATCGAATCCCCCATCGGCGAGGGTACGGGCCAAGCTTAGGCCAGAAACCCCGGCGCCCAGGATGGCGAGCTTCACTAGCGGACCTCCGCAGTGGGGGAGGGCAGGACCATCAGGAGCTCGGGGTGAGGCACCATCCCTAACCCCCACCCACCCAGGGGAGAGCTTTTGAGACGGCCTGGTCTATTGTTCGGTTTCACACTCATTGTCCCTTTTCTATCGGTCCCGAATGAGCACACCTTGCGGTACACCTGCCAAGGACAGGGCTAGCTCTGCATCTTTCAACCACCGGCGCCCGTCCGTGGTGTACCCAGCGGTGGGTTTTAACCCCGGCTGGAGCCCCCCGAAGTAGCTGTTGAAGGCCGTCATCCCCAGTTCCCGGCCGTACTTGGCGAAGCACGAGGCCAAGGCCACTGAGAAAGAGCGCTCCTCGCAGCGTTCGGCAAAAACCACCCGCATGCGTTGCTCTACCCCTTGCACCGACCGTGTTAGGACGTACTCGCTCAAGGGGCTGGTCTCTTGCCGTACTTGAAGGCGCGCCTTTGGGAACTGACTTGAGAGCCAGCGACCGTAGTGGCTTCTCCCGCCCATTCGGTCCACAAAAACCGAGAGGTGCTCTTCGCCAAACGACTCCCACAAGTGCTCAAGCAGGCGACCGGACACCTGCCACTGGGAGAGGGACTTGTTGCCCGTAGCTTGCCAGGAGTCATTCAGTTCTCCCGCAGGGAGTACGCAGCAACCCCCGTCTAGGAAATCGACCCCGGCGCGGCTCATCTCCCGCGCCAACTTGCCGGAGCGTATGGAGAGAACTCCTTGATCTACCGCGTGCGGAAGAGACTCCGGTAGCTTGCTGTACCAGGGGTGACGGACTAAAGCCTTATCGGATACCCGAAGACCTGCTGGGGGTAACTGCAGGAGCTCGCTCGGGGTTCGCGGTCCACGCCCTTCAGCATGGCCCTGATCTAGGAATGCCAAGGCTGTCAATTCCAAGCGCCGTGCCCCACGGGGATTGCGGGAGAAGACGCGTTTGGAGTCCGCTACTACAAGGTGGCTACTGTCCTGGCGGGGAGAGTCCGTCACGACTTTACTCAACACGTCCCACAGATTGACCTCTCCCCGGGGCACACGGAACGCCGACCAGCCCACGGTCATCGGACCCAACAGCGGCCCCAGTCCGGCCTCGTCGATGCCTGCGATGACCCGAGTAGGGTGGCTCATACTGTCTCGTTAGTTTCAGTCGCCGGTACGGGCTGAGCGCCAGCGTCCTTGCGGCCACGGTTGCGCAATAAGAGCCCGGTGCAGATGACGAACACCACACACGAAATGAGCTGGGACGTGGAGATGGAGCCGTCGAACCAGAGTCCCCGGATCGAATCTCCTCTGAAGTTCTCGATGGTGTAGCGGCTGATGGCGTAGAGACTCAGTAGTTGCAAGCTCAACTGGCCCACGTAACGTCGACGGCGCAGGAGCCAGTTGCCGATTCCAAACAGCAGTAGGCCATTGATGCTCATCCAGGGCTGGGTGGCCCAGAGAACCTGACCAGCATTGTCCGCTCCGAACAGGCTACCCGCGCGCAGGGTCTCGGGGATTTGGAGTGTGATGGGGAAGGGGAGGTGTGCCAGATGCTCGGGAACGATCCTTCCGAAGTCGTCTCCCACAAGGAGGCATCCAATTCGGCCGATGGCTAATCCTAGAAAGCCGCATAGCAAACCGACGTCCAGGCATTGCGTGAACGGTAGGCCGTATTTGCGTGTACCAAACCATCCGGCAAGGATTGCGCCAAAGGCTCCGCCGTACATGACGAGTCCTCCCTCGTGAACGAAAAGGATGCGCAAAGGGTTGTCCACGAACCGCTGGCCCACGGCTGAACCCTGACCCACTTCCACAATCACGTACATAAATCGCGCGCCCAAGATGACGCCGGCCAGAACCCACATGGGGACAGCGTCCAGCCGGGGAGCCCACTCCTTTGGGGTAGTGGTGTAGCGCAGGTTGATCTTTACGAAGTGGTGCGAGGCCGTGATAAATCCCAGCACGACCATCAGGCCGAACGTCGTGATCGGGAAGTCGAAGTAGGGGACCGTGAAGAGGATGGGGTACATGGTGGGGCCGGAAAGGGGTGCCAGACGTCGAGGATTGTAGTCACATGCGGCCTCAGGCACCCAGATATCCCTGGCCTTGTAGTTCCTCCCGGGAGAGGTTGATGCCTCTCGCGGGATTGCTATCCTGCGCGCCTACCTATCGTGGGCATCCGATCCACGGGAACGTTCCAGTCGTTCGGGGCCCGACAGCCCCCTCGCCCGAAGGAAGGGCCATGCATCATCGCGAGCAGAATCAACCCCGGGTCAAGGTCTACCTCGAAGGGCGCTACCGCAAACTCGTGCGGGACTTGCCGCAGACCGTGTTTTGGTGTCCTGAGTGCAAGGGGCACCCCCGCCGGCGCCGTAAGTGCACGTATTGTGAGGGCTTCGGCAAGCTGACACGCGATTCCGTCCAGGAATTGGTGGGTTGGGTGCTGGGCAAAGCCTTCGGCACGCGTAAGCACAAGTTCCACGGTGCGGGCCGCGAAGATATGGACGTACGCATGCTCGGCAGCGGGCGCCCTTTCATCCTGGAGCTAATCAGCCCCAAGACCCAAGACGTGGACTTGGCTGAAGTTGAGAAGGTGATCAATCAACGCAACGAAGGGCGTATCGAAATCGAGGGCCTGCACTGGTCTGAGAAGCCCCGAGTGCGAGTCCTCAAGGAGGGCAAACACGCCAAGCGCTACGCTGCCCGGATTGAGGTCGAGGGCGAAGTGGATCCCCAGACGGTTGCGGATCTTGTGGGACAGCGCATTCCCTTGGCGCAGCGTACCCCCTCTCGCGTGGCTCACCGCCGAGCGGATCTGATACGTGAGCGTTGGATCGAAGTCCAGGAGCTGAAGGCTGGGGACGACGGGTGCTGGGATCTGGTCGTACTCGCGCAGCATGGAACCTATGTGAAGGAAGCTATTTCCGGTGAGGGCGAGAAGACGAAGCCTTCATTGGGGGAGCTCCTCAGTGGGACGACCTGCAAGTGCATGCAGCTGGACGTGCTCGGGATCTTGGACGAGGAAGGCGAAAACGAGTGGGTGGCTCCCACCCGCTCCTTGCCCAAGTCTTTCGGGAGCGGCGTGGATACTCCCGAGGCTCCGCCCTCCTCCGAATAGCTTCTGCGCTAGACCAGCACGCCTAGGATTTCGCCTTCGAATACCATGGACTGGTCCACGAAGGCCTGAGCTTGATAGCGGAACATGCGCCGTGAGCACTTCAGAAGGTGCACGCAGAGGATGAGCCGGCAGTCGGGTTCCACGAGACCGCGAAAGCGGGCTTTGTCCACTCCGCCAAATCCGACGAATTTGCCCGGCTGGGTTCCATCTCCCGTTTGATCCACTCGGTGGGCTGAGTAGTCGAAGGCCGACAACTGTGCGGCCGCTTCGATTTGAAGAACTCCTGGAAACATGGGGCGGCCCGGGATGTGGTCCTTGGCCCACCAGTCGTCGCTGGCGATGTCTTTGTAGCCAATCATCAGACGACCCTCCACATCCTCATGTAGGACGCCATCCAGCATGGCGAAGCGACCACTCTGGCGCAGGTATTGGTCCAGCTCCGTTCGGGAGACCACTGTTTGGGAGAGGTCTAGGGTGTCGAAATCAATGAGGGGTTGGCTTGCCATGGCGCGTGGAGTGTACGCAGCCGGATGGTTGCATCCAACATTCCCCCTCAGGCTTCAGCACCCACCCCGTCCGGACGGAATTGGAGCCAGCGACCCCTCTGGACGATTCCGGCAAGGACAGCAGACTTGAGCACGGTCGAAATGTTGATGGCCCACCAGACGCCCGCAGCGCCGAGGCCCAAGTGGGTCGCCATGAACCATGCCAGAGGCAGTCTGAGGAGATTACCGGGCACACTCACAAGGAAGAGCGGAGCCGTGTAGCCCGCTCCCAGGAGGGTTTTCTCGTGCATGACCTCGTAGGCCACAAAGAGCTGTGAGGCAGCCAGGATCTGGACGTATCGGATGGCCTCACGGGCGACTCCCGGGTCATCTGTGAAGATGGGCACGATGAGTGGTCCAGCGAACCAGAAGATCAGCGTGAACAAGGTTCCGGTCCCTAAGGCCAGGATCCGCAAGCTGCGCACGGCTTGGAGGGCACCCTGCGGAGACTTGGCTCCTAGATTCCGGCCCACAAGAGAGGACCCGGCCACCGCGATCCCCAGAAAGAAGGGGAAGGCCACTCCCTCGAAGGCGTTGAACCCGATGCTCAAACCACCTAGGACGGCGTCTCCCAGTGGACTCAAGGTCGTGCGTAGGAGTGCGAAGTAGACTCCGGCGTAGACCACAATCGATAGGCACGAGGGAACTCCGATGCTGATGATCTGGCTGAATCGACGGAGCGAGAGGTCTGCGAATGAGAAGAGTCGAACGGAGTAGAGACGCACGAGAAAGAACAGGCCGAGCCCTGCGCTGACCGCACGTGAGATTCCAGTCGCCAGTGCAGCGCCCGCGATTCCCATGCCCTCGATCGGGCCCCAGCCGTAAATGAGAACCGGGTTCAAGACGAAATTACAGCCCACGGCCACAAGCTGCAGCATCAGGGGAAGACGGGTGTTTCCCATGGCCACAAAGGTCGTGCTCACCACTGGAGCGAGGGCCATGGGGATCGTCACGGCATAGATCATCCCGAGGTAGGTCTGGGAGAATTCTGCCGTCTTACCGACCAGCCCGATGCCTCCGGTCAGGACCCCGATATTGGACGCGCCCAAAAAGCCGACTAGAGTGGCGACGAACACGGCCAGCAGGATGGAATGGCGGATCACCGAGTCCCGTCCGACCCGATCGCCGGATCCCGTGCAGCGCGCAATCAGGGTCAGGGAGCCGCCCACCGCCAAGAAGTAGAAGGCGAAATTGAGGGTTAGGAGAAACGTGCAGGGACCCAGCGCCGCATGGGCCTCTGCACCAAGATCCTGGACCCAGAACTGATCGTTGACCCGGTAGGCGCTGTTGCAGACAAACGAAAGCACTGAAGGCCAGGCCAGCAGCAGCACATCGCGGACACGGGCGGGTGCGGCACCCGCTGCGGGCTGCGGGCCGTCTGGTTTGGAGTTCCCCAAGCGTATTCGTCTTTTGGGCCAGCCCGCGTGGCTCCCCGGGGCTAGCGCCGCCGCGTGAGTTGAAGGGTCACGGCTCGGCTGGGCGAGTCCTCGCCCACCTGGAATACGGTTACACCCTGCAGTTGCCCTCGGGCCTCGCCCCGCAGGGTGTACTCCCCGTCGGGCAGGAAGGGAATCTCAGCGGTTCCATCCACCTCACTGGAGGCCTCGATGACACCCGCCGGTCGTCCGTATCCACGAAGACGGGCTGAGGCTACAGGTGCGCCGTCCTCGTTTACCACGTGTACGAGAATGGTCCGCGTGCGAGGGATGGTCAGGTCGGGATGGGTGTAGAGAGGGCTCACCATTCCAAATGGCTGGGCCTCGATGAGTGGACGATCAATATTCCCAAGAGATAGGAGGTAGGGGTCTTCGATGACCTCTTCGATGCGCCAGTAGCCCGATCCATCTGTCTGCGTTTTCTGTCGGCCCCGGTCGCGCTGATTCTCGAGGAACACGGGCAGGTTGCCTACGCCCACGCCATCGGAGTCTCGCACAATGCCTTCCGCTACTCCGGCTGGAATCAACTTGAGCAAGAGATGCGCGTGGTTCTTGCCCGGCAGGTTTTCATATCCCTTCAACTTGAAGAGCATCACCTCCTGCCCGCGGCAACTCATCCCCGCCGCTTCCACGTGCACCCGGTAGCCACCCATGGGGAGGTCGAATTGTTCAAAGGTCCGCTCAGCGCCCTCGAACTCCACGATGCGTTCGGTGGCCCGGTCGCGGCCGAGTGCCAATTGGGAGGGCTTAATCACCAGGCGCCACTGGGCGGGAAACTCGACGCCCGGGTCCACTTCGATCATGCCGCTGATGATGCAGGACCCGTCGAAGGTCTTTTCGTAGCTCCTCCACTCCATGGGGAGACCGACTTGAATGCCGCCATTGGCAACCGGGGTCAGGTCTCCGGTGGAGTGGGGAGGGGGCGACATGGCATCCCTTCCCTGGGCCATTCCGGTCGAGTTCGGGTCCGATCCAGCCGCGGGCCCTTCTCCTGGTCCACCAATCAGGACCAGGCCGACCACCAGGCCTCCGAGGAGCAGGAGGCATAGGCTGATCAAGAGGCCCGTGCTGCTGGAGCCACGCGTCTTCCCACGGGCAGGGGAGGAGGTTCCCGGGTCAGGGAGGCTGGCAAGGCCCCGGGTGCCGGGAAGCAGCGATACCCTTCGGAAAAAGGCACTCGCTTGTGCGTGGTGTGGGTTGTATCGGTCGATTGACATGGTTCGTGGTCCTTACCTAGGCTTCCTACCCCATGGGTAGGCTCCTTGGGATGGCCTGGATGCTGCTCCCCAAAGAGGGGCTCCGGGATGCGACGCCTTTCTTCCGGTCGGACTGCCCCCACGGGTAGTGCGAACCGGGCCCGACATCATAGCCACCCCTGCTCCTCGTGGGGGATTGCCCAGACACATGACACAGCACCTTCTGACCTCCCGCCAGCGTCCGCTTCGATTCCTCCTCGCGCTTGGTGCCTTTGTCGCCCTCAGTGCTCTGATACCGGTCCCTACCGCGGACGCCTCGATGGAGGGGGCCGCCCAGGAGGGCCGTGTGATCCTGGTCGGATTTGACGGTGCGGACTCTCGCACCACGCGGCGCATGATTGATGAGGGCCGTCTGCCCAACTTGGCCAAGCTGGCCGAGAGCGGGACCTTTGCGCCGCTCATCTCCACTAACCCGGCCGAGTCGGCCGCGGGGTGGGCAGCCCTGAACACGGGCACCAACCCGGTCAAGAACGGTGTCCCCAGCTTCATCAAGCGCAACACTAAGGGGACGCAGATGCCCGCCTTTGGGCACATCTATCAGGAAGACATGGTGATAGATGCCCCATCCAGCGCTCTCATCTCCGGACTCATGGCGGCAGCCGAGTCCACCCCGTTCGAGCCCCATATTGGCCTAGGGTTACTGATTGTTCTCGTGAGTGTCGTGGGGTTCATGTTCGTGCTCCGCGGCCTACTCAAGGTCAACTTGCCTTTGGCGGCAGCACTGTCGGTGCTAATCAGTCTGGCCGGTGGTTATGCGGGCATGACCTGGATGGCCAACCGAGTCACTTCATCTCCCGCTACCTACGAGGTTCCACAGGTGTTCAAGAACGCGGTTACACAGCCGGGTTTCTGGGATATCGCCGCTCGGGGCGGCAAGCGCGCCATCGTTCTCGACGCGGCTCTGGCCTTTGATCAGGAGACGGTTCCCGGAGCGCGCGTGCTCGCTGGCTTGGGTCTGCCGGACGTGCGTGGAGCGGGCAACGGCAACTGGTTTATTTACACCACTGAGGATACTGAAGTGCACCGCGCACCCAAGGGTTGGGTGGACACCAAGGGGTCGGGAACGGGCACGACTTTCCGAGTGGACGAGCGTGGTGGCAAAATCGTGACGGCCGTTTACGGGCCGGTCAACTTCACAAAGAAGGCTCCGCTCCAGGCTCAGATTGCTGAAATCAACGAGGCCTTGAAGAGTCCTGATCTAGGCTGGAAAAAAGGCGGGGAGTTGCGCGACAAGCGCAAGGCCTTCGAGGCAGAGCTTAAGGGGCTCAAGAGCTCTCCCCACGATCATCGCGTTAGCTTGCCCATGACTCTGGAGCGCAGGGGTGAGGAACTGGCGATCACGATCAACGGAGACACCCAGACTGCCCCAGAGAATGGGTGGACCGAATGGTTCCGACTGCCCTTCGAGTTGGCCCCTGGCCTTGTGGCGGGTGGTTTGACACGTGTGCGCGTCATGGAGCTGGGGGAGGTCATCACCGTGTACCTGCACACTTTCGACATCGACCCTGAGAACCCTCCCATCTGGCAGCAGGTTAGCCAGCCTGCGGGTTTTGCGGGCGAACTGGCCGGTTGGGCTGGAGGCCCCTATGAGACCCTGGGTTGGTCCTGCATGACCAACCAACTCAAGGACAAGAAGGTGCCCGTGGAGGTCTTCCTCGAGGACGTGGAATTCACCATGAAGTGGCGTAGGCGCTTGACCCACTCAGTACTTGATCGCGATGACTGGGAAGTGCTCTTCAGTGTGTTCAGCACCACCGACCGGGTGCAGCACATGATGTACAAGTATTACGACTCGTTGCATCCCTTCCACGACCCAGTGGAATCGGCGCGCGTGGTGGACTTTTTCGGTAAGCCGACGGCCCTGAAGGACATCGTTCCTGCCATCTACGAGCAGATGGATGTGACGGTGGGTGAGATCATGGCCAAGCTCGACCCCACCGACACCCTGATGCTCTGCGCGGATCACGGATTCACCAGCTACCGGCGCGGCCTAGAAGTGAACAACTGGCTCGAGTCGGAGGGCTACCTGACCCTCAAGCCGGGTAATACAAAGACCAGCAACAGCATGGCTTTGTTGGCGGCGGATTGGAGCAAGACCAAGGCCTACTCTTTGGGACTGGGCATGATCTATGTGAACATGGAAGGCCGTGAGAAGGGCGGGATAGTGCCCATGGACGAGGCTAAAGCCCTTCTAGCTGAGATCGGATCCAAGCTCGTGGACCTGCGCGATTCGGGGCCCGAGGACGCGCCATTCGCCGAGCCCAAGCAGGTGGTTCTTGACTACGCGATCATGGACGATCTCTACCAGGGGCCGCAGGAGTGGGGAAGGGCGGACTATCCCTGCGCGGACATGCAGGTGGGATTCGCCGAGTTCTACCGCGCCTCTTGGGGGACGGTCTCGGGCAAGCTGAAGCTGGTGAAGAACGAGGCCGGTGCTGTGGTGCCGGGTCCCATGTACAGGGACAACAGCAACAACTGGTCCGGAGATCACGCGTCCAACTCCCCGCACCTGGTCACTGGAATTTTCTTCAGCAGCAAGCCGGTTCAGGTTCCTGAAGAAGGCGTCAGCGTGATGCACATCGCGCCCACAGTTCTGGATTCATTGGGAGTGCCCATCCCGGCGAACTTCGACCTGCCGGCTCTGGTGCGTAAGTAATGCAGCGCACCTCTCCCAGCGAGTTGAAAGAACGCCTGGATTCCGGCGAAAAGATCACCATCGTGGATGTTCGCGAGGGCGGTGAGCTGGATATCTGCCGCCTACCGGATGCGGTTCATATTCCGCTCAGCGATTTTGCCACCGGTTTCGCGGAGTTGGAGCCGGAGGGGTCCTACGCGATGCTCTGCCACCACGGCATCCGTAGTGCGCAGGCGGCGGGGTTCCTGACCCAGGCCGGCTTTAAAGACGTGATCAATATCGAGGGGGGCATAGAGCGCTGGGCCCAAGAGGTGGATTCGACCTTGCAGCGGTATTGAGCCAGCCTCCGGAGGCCATCTCTGGCATCGCGAGAGTGCCTCCTGCTACCCTGCAACGATGAGTGATCATTGGAAGGTGCTTGTGTGGATGGTGGCCGGCGTTCTCGTGGGCCTTGTTATGCAGTGGACGCTTCCTGCACCGGCTTGGGCCGGTGCGGAGTTCTCCGCTCACCCTGGCGGTGTGCAGGTCCTGTCCGTCACGGGTGGGGGCCCCGCCGCCCGGGCCGGGTTGGCCCGCGGCGACGTGTTCCGAGCGGTGGCCCTAGGGCGTGGGGGCTCCGATGAGGAGGTCGTTGCCTTCTCCTCGCTTGAGGGCGAGTCGGAGAGCGTGGACAGCGTCCTCCAGCGCAGCTCTAACGGAGAGGTGATCTGGTTCCTACCAGCCATCGAGGTCGTTCAGAGCGAACCCACGGGCGAGCTGCGTTTCCAGGGAGCCAAGGCTGTTGCCTTGAGCATGAATCCTGGCTGTGCACGTGCGGCCTGGATTGCACCGTTCAAGTTTGCAGCGGACATATTCCTCGCCCTGCTCAAGATGCTCATCGTTCCGCTGGTGCTCTCTTCCATCGTGGCCGGCGTGGCGGGCGTGGGCACCATGAAGGACCTGAAGCGACTGGGGGGGAAGACCTTCGCGTACTACATGGCGACCAGCTTGTTGGCGATTCTCGTCGGCCAGTTTCTTGTGAACACCATTCGACCCGGTGATGGGGCAGCTCTCGGACTGTCAGCTCTTACTGAAGGCGGCATGGGGACCGACGACAGTTTTGTGGAGGTGATCAAGCGCGCTATCCCGTCCAACATTTTCTCGGCCCTGCAAGACAACGGGGCGATGCTCTCAATCATCTTCTTCGCACTGCTTCTCGGCTACTTCATCACACAGACCGCCGAGCCACACGGCACGCGTATCCGGGAGCTATTCGAGAGCTTCTTCGAAGTGATGATGAAGATGGCAGAAGGGGTCTTGAAGCTCCTGCCCTACGGAGTCTTCGCGTTGCTGGTAAAGGTCACGGCGGCGACGGGTTTTGCGCCCTTCAAGGCGCTCCTGCTTTACATGTTTACCGTTGCTCTGGCCTTGCTCATCCACTCGGCCTTGACCCTGCCCATGCTCTTGAAGTTCGTGGGTAAGATGCGGCCTGGATTGTGGTTCAAGGCCATGTCTCCGGCCATCATGACGGCATTCAGTACCAGTTCGTCGAGCATGACGCTTCCCGTAACCATGCGCACGGTGGAGCAGCGCGGTCGCGTGAGTAACAAGGTGACCTCGTTCACCCTGCCCCTGGGCGCGACGATCAATATGGACGGAACAGCCCTGTACGAGTGTATTGGCGTGATTTTCCTCTCCCAGTACTACGCGTCGATCAGCGAGTTCACTCTGACCTTCGGAGATCAGGCCTTCATCGTGGTTCTGGCCCTCCTGGCCAGCGTGGGGGCGGCGGGGATTCCCTCGGCGGGTCTGGTCATGATGCTCACGATTCTCTCGGCTCTGGGCTTGCCCATTGAAGGTGCCGCCCTGTTGCTGGCGGTGGATCGTCCGCTGGACATGCTGCGCACCTGCGTCAATGTATGGTCAGATTCCTGTGGGGCGGCCATCATCGCCCGCACGGAAGGGGAAACCGGGCCATTGGAGCCCATCACCTCTGGCTAGCGTGGCGGCTTGGCTCGGTGCCGAGTAGAATCCGCACCCTCGCTCCTCCCCAATGACCCGCAGTGGCCCGCGTGGCCCCGATCGCACCCATGACCCAAGGCACCCTGACCGAGAGAATCACCCGTTCCCTGGCTTACATGCTTCGGCATCGTCCCGAGGAGTTCGATCTGGATCTGGACGGCCACGGGGCTGGAGAGCTGGGGGATGTTGTCAACGCCCTATGTGATCGTTTGGGTGAGGACATTGAGGCGTCTGACGTCCAGGTGGCCCTGGATGCTGGAGGCCGCAGTCGCTACGCCATCGAGGACGGGCGGATTCGCGCCCTGTACGGACACTCCTTCTCCGTGGATCCTGGCGAGAACACGGATCCGCCAGAGTTCTTGTACGTGGGCGTCGGTAGTCGGGACGCACGTCGTGCTGAGGAGGACGGACTTCGAGGTGGGCGTCGCGCGTTCCTGCACCTGGCCCTCACCTACGAGGAGGCCCAGGAGATGGGCCGGCGCGCCGCGCCGGAGTACGCGGTCATCAAGGTTCATGCGGCGAAGGCGGCGCAGGATGGTTCCAAGTTCTACGACCGTACGGCCCTTTACTTGGCAGAAGACATTGGCGTGGATTCCATAGAAGTGGGCGAAATTCACGAAGACGGCATCCGCCGCGAAGGACGCGGCGAGCGCGGACGTGGCGGTTCCGGACGCGGCGAGCGCGGCGGTTCCGGACGTGGCGGTTCCGGACGTGGCGAGCGCGGCGGTTCCGGACGTGGCGGCTCCGAGCGCGGACCTAGGCAGCGAGGAGACGGGACACGCGTTGGTGGTGGGGGAGGCCGTTCCGAACGAGTGGAGGAAACGGCCGAGCCCGTGCAGAGGCGCGCGGTTGAGGAAGCCACCCCGGCCAAGGACTCGGCTCCTGGTTTTGGTGATGGCATGGCAAGCTCGGCCCCCGAG
>JAPKBO010000299.1 GCA_028823395.1 Planctomycetota bacterium
ACGACCCCACCGGGGTAAAGGGCAAGGGTCAGGGTAAATGTGGCGTCCATCTCGCTGAAGCTCCCTACCCACACTCCGTTCAGGGGGCTCTCAAGCGTCTCCTGCCGTTTCCCCGTATAGGACCCAGTGGTTTCCCCGAACATGAACAACTCGCCCTCGACCTGGCCATCAACCAGCTTATAGCGGCTTGTGCCCTCTGCGCCCTCCATGGCGAACGCGAAGGTCCCCTCTCGGGTCTTGGGGTTGAAGTGCCCCTTGATGATCTTGACCTGGCCCATGGCCGACTCGCTCACGCCTCCAAAGCCACCATCGGCATAGTGCTCGAACGTCAACTGCGCCTTCATGGGCTCCGTCCCCTCCCCCAGCATCATGTTGACGTCCCAAATACCCGTCATGGGGCCCGCGACGGTCTTGGCGGGAGCGGGTTCGGGTGTGCCGTCCGCATCGTCCGCCAGCTCCTCGCGCGGAAGGAGTTCGTCTGCCATAGCTAGGTTGTAGGCCGTCACGGCCGAGGTCGTGGCGGACTGGACCAGGTATTCCTCAACCGCATAGCGCGGGGTGTCGTGCTGAGTGTGGTGGATAAAGCCGTAGTTCTTATCCTCCCGACCGCCCATGCCCTTCTCGATCCAGAAGAATCCAGGCACGCCCTTGCGATTGAACGACGCGTGGTCGCTGGCGCCGCCGCGGGGCATGGAATCACGCACCACGTTGAGGATGTCAAATTCTGGAAACGCTTCCACGGCCGGGGCAAGCGCCGTCTCCAGCATGCCCTCCATGGTATCGATGCACACCAGGCCACCCTGGTAGTTGGTCCCACCGTCGTCCACAAACGCCGCAGAGATACGTGACAGCTCCTCTTCGGACAGCGCGTCGACATAGCCCTTGGAGCCCAATAGTCCCTGCTCCTCGCCAGTCCACAGACAGAACCGAATGGTGCGCTTCGGCTGAACGCCTGCGGCCATCAGGATTCGTGCAGCCTCGAGCATGACCGAGGAGCCCGTTCCGTTGTCCTGAGTGCCCATGGAGCCGGGTCCGTCCCAGGAATCCAGGTGAGCGGAGAGGATCACAACCTGCTCGGGCCACTCGGTGCCTCGGATCTCGGCCACTGTATTGTTCAAGGTGATCGGCCCCGCGCTGAATCGGTTGTCGAGATCGGCCTCAACCTCAACGGACTCACCAGCCTTAAGGAGCTCCTGCATGGCCTCGAAGTCGCTGCGACGCACCATGATCTCAACCTTCGTCGGGAGAGTATCCATGGTCAACTCGCGCCAACCGCGCTCCCCTCCGGTGATCACAAGGTCGTTGCGACTGGACGAAATCTTCCCCGCGAGAGGTGCCTCGTCGACGGCGGCGCGGAGCTTCTCCGCTAGGGCACGTGCTCCATCCTCCTCGTCACCCTCAGAATCCCGAGAGCGCCGACCGCGTCGTCGGCTCTCAACCATAACCCAGGCACCCTCGAGGCTATTCTCGATGGAGTCAAACTCCTCCTGGGTCGTCGGCATTAGAAAGACGGGCCCGCGCACCGGACCGTCAGTTCCAGCACCCCAAGAGCGGGTCGTAAATTCGAAGGGCAACTCCGAGGGCGCCACCATTCCAGCGCGCGAAGGTCCCCGGTCAAAGCGAACCGGAAGCTCGCCCCAGGGAGCGAGGTGAGCATTAGTCAGACCCAGTCGTTCGAATTCCGAACGCGTCCACTCATTCGCTTCGGCCAAACCACTTGAGCCCGTTAGTCGGGTTCCGATCTCTTCGGAGAGATAGATCAGCGTCTCCCAGACGTGACTATTCTCCTTGCCCTCGTTCAGGATCTTTTCGAGAACTGCGGGGGTGCCCTGAGCACCGGCCAGGGAGGAGAGGCCAACAAAGAGAAGCGCCGGGCGGAACAACTGAGTGAGCATAAGAATAGAACTGGTTTGGGGTGGAGGCGGGCCCGACGAGTATGGATAGCAACCACGAACCCCGCAACGATCCAATGGGCTGAGCGCGCCGACTACTGGCCGTCCACCCGAGAGAGTGCCCGCAAAAAGGCTGCCAGGTTGATCACGTCCTGATCGGTGAGCTCCAGAACCCGCAGGTTCTCATCTATACCCGGATTGGGCTCTCCCCCCCGGCGATAGAACTCAATGACCTCCTCCAAGCTGGCGAGGCTTCCATCGTGCATATAGGGCCCGGTGAGAGCGACCCCCCTTAGAGTCGGAGTCTTGAAGGCACCCCGGTCCTGCTCCGCTCCGGTGAACCCCATCCGGCCCAGGAGGGACACTCCATTCCGGGACCCGACGCCCGTATTGTGGAAGGCCTCATCGGTAAAGTTCGCTCCGCCGTGGCAGCGCCAGCATCCACCCCGGCTCTCGTAGACCCACATGCCCGCTTTCTCTGCGGGGGACAGCACGCTTACGTCCCCTGATCGGAACCGGTCCACGGCACTCCCTGCATGCCAGAGGTGGCGCACGAACGTAGCGAGGGCCCGACTCAGGTCCGCCTCGGTGGGTTTACCGCCGGTGAGCTCCCTGAACCCGGCCGCATAACCGTCATCCAAACTAAGGCGTGTCAGGGCCTCGTCCAATGAGAGGTCCATCTCCAGAGGATTCACGATGGGCTGAAGCACCTGCTCCTCCAACGTGGAGATGCGCCCATCCCACATGAAGGACTTCCCAAGAGCACGGTTAAGGAGAGTAGGAGCGTGACGTAAGGTCGTTCGCCCTTCCACCCCAATGGAGAGAGGACGCGGATCCGCGAAGCCGTACCCAGGCTGGTGGCAAGAAGCACACGCAACCGTATGGCTCGAAGAGAGCACAGGGTCAAAGAACAGTTGTCGGCCGATTGCAAGCCAAGCACCATCCGGATCGGGACTCGCAACAACGAGCGCGGCATCAGCCTCCAGGCCCATGGG
>JAPKBO010000300.1 GCA_028823395.1 Planctomycetota bacterium
TCTCCAGAGCCTTGAGTCCGGCCGCCTTGGGATGCAATTGTTCCTCTACCTGTTCACGCGTGGTGTCTTGCAGGAGAGCCATGTTCTTTGCCGCACCAGCGGCGTGGACAACTCCCGTCAGCGCACCGAACTGGGCCTCCGCAATCTGAATCGCTTCCGTCAAGCTCGACGGATCCGTCACGTCGGCTTGCAGAACGTTGACCTCACTGCCGCCACTCTCGAGTTCCCGCAGAATAAGGATGGCGTGAGAAACATCGTCGTCGTCCTCATGGGAATCCACCCACCCATTCCAGGCTTGGCGGCCAGGGAATGAACTCCTGCCGATGAGGGTCAGCTTGGCCTGCTCGGCGGCTCCCAGGCAGCGGGCCACTTCCAAACCCACGGAACCGAGCCCTCCTACAACCAGGGTGTGGCCTCCGGCGCGCAGGGGTGCGACCTCTTCGCCGCCCACGGGAACAGACTCGTACCAGCGCACCCAGCGGTGAGCGCCGCGACAGACAACCAACTCCTCGTCGCATTCAGTAGTCAGCTCCGCCGCCAGAGCCAAATCTGCCGCGTCCCCCGCCCAGTCGATCACTCGGCAGCGGGTAGTCTTGCACTCCTGGGTGATAGCCCGTGCCAACCCGACCAGAGTGGCATGCTCGGGCTGGAGCTTTTCATCCCCAAGGACATCAGCCGTTCCTGTGGTCACGATGGTGACGTCTAGCTGCACGTCACCGGACAAGGCCTGGGTAAGGAACAAGGCGCTAAAGAAGCCGCGATTCAGCGAATCATCACTGAACTCTGCAAGGCTCCACAGATGGAAGACTGCATCGGGGCGCCGCTCTTGATCCATCAGCGCGCCAGCCAAGGCGTCGTAATCCGTCCGCTCGCCGGGGCGCAGGGTGAAGTCGCCCTCGTCCCCGACACTGAAAGTCTCGCCCGCATGCACACAGATAACTTCGCTCCCGAGGCCCTTCAGATGCTCCGCAAGCTCCGCACTCGCACTTCCTTCCTCAGCAAGAAGCAATACGCGCCCGGGCACCTTGGTGCCCGCGCCCTGAAAAGTGCCCGTTCGGCGGCGCCAAGAGGCCTGGTAGAACCAGTCGCTCACATCTTTCTTTTTGCCGCCAGTGCCTGCCAGCATGCCCTTCCCAGGGGCGATCCAATAACGTTTGCGCTGGAATGCGTACCCGGGAAGAGAGACGCGTCGCCGCGCTATGCCCCCATGCAGCGCCTGCCAGTCAATTGGTACCCGCGCCATCCACAACTGCCCCAGCGCATCCAAGAGGCTGTCACCGTCGGGTGTGTCCTCGCGCGGGTGGCGCATGGAAGCTTGAAAGACGCCTGGGCTGTTACCGGCGGGGTGTTCGCTCTTACGAGCAATGCGCGTGGACAGAGTCGAGAGAGTCGTCCCCGGGCCGACCTCCAGGTAAACCCGCCCCGGCTCCTCAAGCAGGGTCTCCAAGCCCTTCGCAAAACGCACGGTGTGGCGTAGATGTCTTGCCCAGTAACTCGGATCGGTTGCTTCCTCGTCCCGGATCCAGGTTCCGGTCAGGGTGGAAACGAAGGGCAAAGTGGGTGCCTGAGGATCTGCGTGCCGGACGCGCTCCGTGAATTCATCGAGGATGGGGTCCATCATCGCGGAATGGAAAGCGTGGGAGGTGTGCAAGGCACGGGTGGCGACACCCTTCTCCGCAAGTGAACGGGCCAAGGCGGCGATAGCTTCCCCAGGTCCGGACACCACGCAAGATGTGTGTTCGTTGACGGCGGCCAAGGAAAGTTCGGCACCAAGGTGCGCTTCGACCTCCGCCTCCGGAAGGGACACAGCCAGCATGTCCCCCTCCGGCAAGTCCTGCATGAGCTTGCCCCGGGCCGCCACCAGTACGATGGCGTCCTCCAAGGAGAAGACGCCCGCAAGTGCAGCCGCCACATACTCACCAATGCTGTGCCCGATCATCGCCGAGGGCTTCACGCCCAACTGCATCAAGGACCGGCTCAGGGCGTATTCGATCACGAAGAGAGCGGGCTGGGTCAGCCAGGTCTGCTTGAGCTGTTCACTCGCCTGCTCTTCCGCACCCGGAGCCGGAAAGAGCACTTCGCGCAGATCGAGGCCCAGGTGAGGCTGAAGGAGTTCGCAGCAGGAGTCCACCTCGGCTGTGAATGCTGGCAGGGACTCGTAGAGCCCACGGCCCATATTCGCGTACTGGGCGCCCTGTCCGGGGAAGAGGAACACAGCCGACCGCTGATGCGCCTCTTCAGTCATGGTGCGCGCACCCTCGTCACTGACCAGTTGGCTACGCAGATCCCCGAGGTCCGTCGCGCGCATGGCCCGGCGCACCGGGAAGTCCTTGCGCCCGCTTTGAAGCGTCCATGCGACATCGGCCAGGGAGAGTGAATCGTTGCGCTCGAGGAATTCGCTCAACTTAACGCAGACCGCGTCCAGGGCCTTGGGTGTGCGAGCGGAGAGGACAACTAACTGCTGCCCTGCAGGATCCTCGATTTCCTCCCGCCCCGGCGGCTCCTCTACGATCACATGTGCATTGGTACCGCCGATACCGAAAGAACTCACCCCGGCACGCCGTAGCCCATCGCACTCCCAGTTCTCAAGCTTGGTCTGAACGCGGAACGGAGTACTCGGAAAGTCGATTTTCGGATCGGGTTCATCGCAGTGCAGGCTGGGAGGCAGCTCCGCATGGTGGACCGCCAATGCGGCCTTGATGAGACCGGTCACGCCGGCGGCGGAGTCCAAGTGACCCATGTTGGTCTTGATGGAGCCTATACGGCAGAAGTCGGTTCGTTCGGTCTGCTCACGGAACGCGGCGGTCAGGGCCGCGATTTCGATCGGATCTCCGAGAGCCGTTCCGGTTCCATGGCTCTCGATGTACCCGATGCTCT
>JAPKBO010000088.1 GCA_028823395.1 Planctomycetota bacterium
ACGTGGATGGGGCACCCGGCGCGCATGGCCAAGGCCAGGGCGTCGCTCGGCCGTGCGTCCACCTGGATCTCCGCTTCGGAGGCCGTCGTGGTCAGCACGAGGCGCGCGAAGAAGGTGTTTTCACGCAGGTCCACGATCTCCACCCGCGCCAGCTTGGCATTGAGGGCTGAGACAGCGTCGAAGGCCAGTTGATGGGTGAGGGGTCGTGGGTGCTCCTCGTCCGCGAGGATGCGCTGGATTTCCGAAGCCTCTGGGTTACCGATCACGATGGGAAACGTGCGTTCCCCATCGCGTTCCGTCAGGAACAGCCACTGCTGATCACTGTCGTCCCGCAGGACAAGGCGCGACAAGCGCACGGAGGTCATCTGTTCATCACTCACGATGGTGAGAGTATGGTCGATGGGGGGGCAGCTTTCACCGTTTGCCCCGCGGTCTCTTGGCAATCACCTCGTCCAAGGCCCCCTCTTCTTCCGCAAGGAACCACCCGCTGGCCTCGGCATCGGTGTGGCCGCATGAGGCGCACACCAAGCCCCTGGTCGTGGCAGGATCCATGCGCCGCAGCCCCTCCGCCCCACATTCCGGGCATGTGCGGTCCGCCCGGGAAGGCCAGAGCGTCGTACACAGGATCCAGATCAGCGCCAATGCGCCTGCACTACCCAATACCCAGACAGCTAGGCCGTCCGGAGATTTTAGCACCAAGCCGAACCCCACGGCGGTGGCGGCCATAAGCAGCGGTCCGATCAACCACGGATGGCGCTCAAGAAAGTGGGGGCGGACCGGAGGTGCCATGGGAGGAGAGAGTCTACGGCCCACGGATTGGCTTCGCTGCCCGAGTCCTCAAGGAGTTCGCCGGTGGGGAGAAGGAGCCCCCATTCGGGAGCTCCGAGCTTGCTCTAGTTGGTCGTGACCGCGGGGGGCGTTTGGTGTCGGGCCAGGCGGGTTGCGACCCAGCGTGGGTGGGGCGCGGCGCAAGAGAGGGTGCCCCAACACTGAGGGAATCCTGAGAAGCGATCGAATCAGACTCTCCGGCCCGGCACCTTCCTGCGAGACATGGCCAGCGGGAACCTGACGCCGTATGGACCGAAGCTATAGTCCCTCTGTGGAGCAGGATTCAACAAGCAATGAAGTCTGGAAGACCATCATACATTTGAAAAAAACTTCTTAGGTGGGTCCTTTAGTCCAGCGATACCAGCCAGGCCTGGCTGCGATTCGTTCCCGTATTCGCTGACGCACAATTTTCCTTGCCGTCTCTGTAGGAGTCCAATCGTTGTACAGATCATCCGGCCATTGGTCACGCTTGAACAGGCGAGCAGGATCCGGGTTCATCCCTCTACGCTTCATCTCTGCAATGAGCTCTCGATATCTTTTTTGAAGGTACTTTCCCTTGTCATAGAAGAACTTCACGTGGCCGCCGTTCAACTTGAACGTAGATGGCCACGTCTTTTTATTCTTAGCCCAATTAGGAGACCGCAAGGATCTCTGCAGGGCTGACCCCACCATGAAGATCTCTCGATACTCCGCAACGAGATGCTGATCGGCTAACTCTTCCGGAGGGACGACATTGATTCTAGTCACGGGGGAATTACACCTCATTTGTTTCCAAAAGCAACCTAGCGCCTAAACACCGAATGAATGTCCTTCACCCTTCGTTCCGTGATCAGCTTCCAGCCCTTGCCATGAAGGGTATCTGCAGGAATCACCTTTGGATTGAATGGACACGGTAAGGATCACCGGGCTCGCCTATCCCCAAACCCCGTCAAGACCCCAAGGGTGTGGTGTCCAAAGTTGGTGGCTAGGATCCGCTCCACGGCGGTGGCGAGAAGGAGCCTCCATCCGGGAGCTCCGAGCTTGCTCTAGTTGATCGTGGCCGCGATGCCCCTGGAGAAGCGCGAGGGGTTCATGCCGTCGCGGTGCCACCACTGGAAGCGCCAGGTGTTGCCGTTGCACAAGGACCCGCCGATGGTGGGCACTGTTCCCCCGGGGGCCGAGAGTGCGTTGAGCAGGTCAATGCTGGCCAGTCCGCCGGTGATGGCCAAGGCGTCCATGTTGTAGCGTCCGATGGTGGAGCCCGCCATGCACAGCTCGGACGTGCCGGTTGGATTCACGGGGATCGTTCCGAGGCCAACCAGAGGGTAGGTGAACTGGCCCTCGAAGGCGCCCGAGGTGTCCAGGGTCAAGATGATGGAGCCCATTGAACAGTCGCAGGTGGAGAGGCTCGCGTCGGCGACGTTTCCGGGGTGACTGTCGCAGAAGACCATCGTGCAGGACGGATCCCCGCAGATGCTGGATGCGTTGGTGTACATCCGCATGAAGAACTGCCCCCCGGGATTGACTGGTGCTCCCGCGCATCCATTGCCGTTGACGTACCCTCCAAACCAATAGCACCCGGGGCTGACGGTCGGATTGAGGTCGATGGCGAATAAATCCTGGCTTCCTAGACCCGTGGCGTAGCCCGATCCGCAGTTGTTGGTGAAGGCGGGCTGGTACACCGTCCCTTCTCCTTCGGGGGACCAGACCGGATCGTGTCCGGAAACAAAGGCCCCGGCAACGCCCCCCCCAGTGGAGGACCATGAATGGCTCCAGCCGAACCCGTCCAGACCCAAGCCACCGCCGTCGTAGCCGGTGGCACAGATGCCGCCATCTGCTTCCATGCAGAACTCGTATCCAGCCAAACTAAGATCGAACGTGGCGAGCCAGCAAAAGCCAGCCCCTGGCAACGTGAGTGACGGCAGGGCGCTCGCCAGGTTTGTACACCAACCAGGCGTGGACGGCAGGTCGCAGGCCACGTAGCTATCGTAGAACTTGAAGTCCCAATCGATTGTGGATGTCGATGTATTGCAATAGCCGAACTGGAAACCATCTATGAAGTAGGAGTCATTCGGTCCGGCATTTCCAGTCTTGTTGGTGTTGCCTGTCCCGGGGAGAATGCCCTCGTCGACCACCTCGGCGTTCGCGGGGAGGGTTGAGAAGTAACCCATCCCGGTGTCGGCGTTGAAGATGATGTCGGGGCCCAGGTTGGCTTTGGCACTTGAGCCTCTGGTCCAGGTGCCCGTGCCCACGTGATAGATGCCCGCATCAAGCACCGGCGCCGTAATGGGTTGGATGAAGGCCGCGCCATTTTTTGGGCCCTGCGCGAAAAGAGGGGCACCGAGGAGCAGGGCGAGGGGGACGAGTCGTTGAATTTGACGCATGATGAACAGCCTTACGTTGGCGTTGACGAGGGGTGGCGGGGCTTGGGCATCCAGGACTTCATTGGACCGCAATCCCGCCTTTTTGGTGTGACTCAGTGCGAGAGGGGCGAGCCCGAAACGGTTCAGGGCCTTAGGATGGAAGCGTGGCTCAATTTGTTCCCATTCCTATTCCCCCTCCCGATTTGGAGGCCTGCGCCCACAAGGGGCAGGCGGGGCGTCTGTTGTGCTTGTGCGGGAGCGTGGCCATGCCCGGAGCGGCGCAGCTCGTGCTGCGCTCAGCCCAACGTGCGGGGGCGGGATTGGTAACCCTCGCCGTCTTTCAGCCCGAGGTCATTAAGAGCGTGAGTCCGGGCGCACCCGAAGCCACCTTCCTCGACCTTTCGCGGAGCAAAGCCCTGTTTGCCGGCCGCCTTCCCAAGGAGATCGACGCCCACCTGCATGACGTGCGCGTGGCCGGGCCTGGCCTGGGAACCGGGGGTAGCACCCGCGCACTGACGGCGGCGCTTGTGAACTCGGATTTCAAAGGGCCGCTGGTCCTCGATGCCGATGCCTTGACCGTGTCCGCCACGGAACCAGCCGACCTGACGGCCTGTCAGGGGCCGCTGGTGATCACACCCCATCCGGGAGAGGCGACCCGCTTGCTGGGCCGTCCCGTTCCTCAAGATGATGCGGGCCGGGAGGAGGTCGCAAAGGAGTTGGCCGCAACCACCGGATCGATTTGCGTTCTCAAGGGTGCCGGCACGGTCATCAGCGATGGCGAGGTCGTTTTCCGCAACGGAACGGGCAACGCGGGTATGGCGACGGCGGGATCAGGGGACGTGCTGGCGGGAATCCTGGCCGCCTACCTCTGCTGTTGCACAGAGGGATTCACGCCCATGGATGCTGCCTGCGCCGCCGTGTTCGTGCACGGCTTGGCGGGGGACCTGGCTTGTGATGAGAAGGGTGTGCGGGGGGTCGTGGCCACGGATCTGATCGACTTCCTTCCCGCAGCACAGAAAGCACACCTCGAAGGGGCGCGGGATTGATTCGAGTCCTGGCTCTGGTGACGGGGTTCTTGGCATCGGCCACCGTCCTCGCCGCGATGGGGCCAGCACCCGTTCAGGTTTCGGATGGTCTAGGGAACGAGTGGCGTGCCCGCCGCTGGGCCCTCGAACCTGAAGTCCACCGCGAGACCATCATGCACGCCTTGAGTTCCAAAGATTGGAGCGCGGTCTACGGCGCCCTCGATGCCTTGGCTCGAGATGAACAGAGCGCGCGCTGGGGGCTCTCCCAGTTAGTGGATGGCGAGGGTGTGCCCACTGATCTCCTTAGCCATCCACACCCCAACGTGCGCGCGAGAACCCTCGATCTGTGCACCCTCGCGCAGCGCGGCCTGGATCCTGAAGGTCCTCTGGCCAGCGCTCTGGCTGGGGACACTTTGGAGCGCGTGCGCCATGCTCTGGTGCGGCACCTGGCTTGGACGGCCGAGCCGGAAGGACGCTCGAATCTTCTCCTGCTGGTGGCCCAAGGGAATGGTGCAGCCGCCCAGGCGGCCCGGCGAGTGCTCTACTCCTCGGGTCCACGGGCATGGTCTCAGCAACTGAAGGGTTTGGCTTCTCAGAGGGATGGACTGGAGTCGGCCCTACTCGAACACCTTGAGGATCTTCAGCGAGCTCCGATTTCGGTGCGCCTCATTGCCGGATTGCGTGCGCTGGTGAGAGAGGATTCCGCCGGAGGCGTGCTCGTGGAAGGGCTGGCCTTGCACGCCGAACTCGATGGTGCGGCGGTCCTTGCGAACCGGGAGCGGATGGTGAGGGGCTGGTTCCTGCTGGGTCCGGCTCCACTTGGAGATCTGGATGGCTCTTTGCACAGCGAATGGCGTCGGCAAACTCACTCTCTGCGAGCCGGTTGGGCTCGGGAAGGGGACGTAGAGCTGGGACGGATCTTGTTCCGCGCGGGCGTCGAGTTGGCCCAGCTGGAGAGCACACCCCCTGGTGCCGGCGCTTCCACTCCGGAGTTCGGTAATCATCTCGTGGGTGCGGAGGAGTTCCTGGGCGCGCCGGGGCAGGGTGCTTCGTTCTTGCTTGAGTGCGCTGCACAATCCCTGCCCGCTGTTGAAGCTCTCCGCTCTTCCGCTTTGCTGTCGGATGAGCTGGCCGAAGAGGTCTGGTCTCTGGCGAGCGCGCGGACCGACTCCATGAACGCGGATTCCGATTGGGAGGGATTGCAGTGGGCGCTAGATGCGGAGCGCTCGCGCTCTCTGCGCTGGACCGCCGCCTCGGTGATAGCTGAGTCCTGGGTCGGAGAGGCCCGGAGCGGAACGGTTGAAGAGATGCTCTTTGGTCTACTGGATGATCCGGACAGGGATATGCGCCGGAGGGTATTCCGCTGGCTCTGCGATGCACCCGGGTTTGCCCGACGCGTGGCGCGCCTGCATGCGAGCTGGGTGGGACTGGATCCGGAGGAGAGACGGCTTCACCTGCGATCCCTGCCCCGCAAGGAGGCTGCGGGCCCCTTTCTCCCAGACCTCCTAGCTCTGTGTGCTCTTCCGTCAGGACGAACGGCTCCGATCCTTGAGCTGCTAGGGCTCTTCCGTGAACGGGATGATGTGCGTGCCACCCTAGAGTCCTGGCATGGAGAGGCCTTGGTGGAGTTGGAGCAGGCGGACAGCGGAGCGTCCTATCGCGCGGCCCAGTGGCGCGGCAAAGCCCTCGCATTGGCGCTCGGCGCGCGTTCGGTAAAGCCGTTGGCAGCGGGGCTGGTTGGAGTTGTCGCCCATCCACCTCAGCCTGGCTTCTTCGCTGAAGGCACCATTCCCTACGACCCGGAGTGGTCCAAGACTCTCGCCGGGTTGCTCGCGCATAGTGCCGAGGGCCGCCACGAGTTGTTGCCATTCCTTGGGCCGGCGACTCCGCGTCGTGTGCGCGTCGAGGCCGGTATCGGTCTCGTCCGTAACGGCGGCAACAATCGGATTGCTGAAGGTGTGCTCTTCGAAGACTATTCGGGCTGTGACGTGGATCTTGGCATACGCGTTCTCGAGGCGCTTGAGGCGTCAGACTCCACTGCCGCTCGTAGGTTTCTGGTGGACGTGGTGCTGGCTTCTGGTGATGCGATGGAGCGCCGGTTGGCTGCCTTGGATGCACTTGGGTGGACGGAGGACCTGCAGGAAGTCCTACGGCGCGCTCAGCAACCAGAATTGATCTTGAATGCGGTCTCGGCTCTGGGCGTACGAGCCGCAGCCGGGGAGGCCGAGGTGGGGGATTCCTTAGCTGCCGCACTGTCGCGAGTAGAGGCGCGGGTGGGTTCGGATCGCGAACGCGTGGGTGATGGTCAGGTGGCTGGGGAGCTGCTGCTGGCCTGCATCCGAGCGGGGGCCGGTGGCCGCGCACTACAACGGCGCTGTTTTGCTGGGGCGCTAGAGGCTAGCGGTGCAGATCTGTTGGAGCGCTTCCGTGGATTGCGCCCGGCGGCGACTGAATTCCGTTTCCGTTTGGAGTTGACGGCTGCCAAGGCGCTGGCGGAACGCGGGCGACTGGGTGGAGCCCTGATCGACGCGGGGGCCTGGGAGCGATTGGACGGCCGCTTACTGTTCGAGCTGGCACAAGTGGACGCCCGAGGGGAGTGGGGTTTGGAACTCTTGCGCGCGGCCCGGGTCGCCTTGCAAGGAGAGCCGCTCGGTACGGACATGGCGGGGCTCCTGGATCGGGTGGTGTGGCTGCGCTACAGGCTGGGTGTGGAGCGTGGCGATTGGGGGAAGGTGCGTCATAGCGTGTCCTGGCTGTTACTTGAAACACTGCTGCGCGGGACGAGAAGCCAGGGATTTGAGGAGCGTTTAGGACGGTTCGATAGGAGGGCGGGGGTGGATCCTTTCGCGGACCTGGGTGCCGCTGGGCTCCAGGCCCGTGCCTGGGAAGCTCTGACCCGGGGCGACAAGGAAGGCGCGCGCGCCCTGGCAGCTGAAGCAGAGGCGTGGCTGGGGGGGTCGGACCACGCTCGGGCGGGGCAGGCGGAGTTGATGGAGGCCTTGCCGGAGTAGCGAGGCGAGTTGGGTCCGTGGCCGAGCGAACCTTCCCACAGGGGAGCGTCGGGATCTCGCCACCCGACCCGAAATCCTCTTCCCCCCCTCGCCTTCCGCCTCGGTAAGATACCTCTGTCCCGTCCGTTCAACCCGCAAGCCACAGCCCCATGAGTATTCTAGAAGTCGCCATTCCCGAAGGTTCCATCGAGGCCCTCGACGACGGCATTGGCTTTGTGGGCCTAGTGGATCGGATGCAGCAGGACGCCGCCCTCAAGGTCGTCAACTCTGCGCGTATTTCCTACGACAAGCAGAAGACCTCCGTGGGCGAAGGAGATCGCAAGCTCTCGGGTTTCCTCTGGAAGCACGGGCACACATCTCCCTTCCGGCACAGTTTCTTCACCTTCCATTGGAAGGCGCCCCTGTTCGTTTTTCGGCAGGCGTTCAAGTATCAGGTCGGTTCCGGTTGGCGCACCTACGATGTTGATGGCAACGAGGTCGCAATCGAAGTCTTCGACGTGATGTACGACACCGACAAGGGCTGCTCTTGGAATGAGATCTCGGGTCGCTACGTGAAGTGGACGCCGGAGTTCTACGTGCCTTCCGTTATGCGTGCCAATCCTCCCCATGGGAACAAGCAGGCTTCGGTCTCTTTGCCGCCCGAGTTCGACCACGCCGGCGAGCGGGAGACCATGATGGCCGAGTGTCATGCACAGTACAGCCTCTACGAGGACCGCATCGAGCGCGGCGTGGCCAAGGAGATCGCGCGCATGTGCTTGCCCCAGACTCTCTACTCTCAGGCTTACTGGACCGTTTCGTTACAGGGCGTCCTGCACTTCCTGGATCAGCGCTTGAAAGCCGATGCCCAGTACGAAATTCGCCGCTATGCGGAGGCTATCCGCGACCTCTTGGCTCCTGAGCTTGAGCAACTGGGCATCGATCTGACCGGGGACGAGTAGACGGGTGGGGCGGAAAGCCCGTAGGGAGTACAAATTCAGGGTTGAACCCCCTCTCCCCGGGATCGTTACAGACTGGGCCGCCGACCCTCTACACTGCATCCCATGCAACTTCCCAGCCACCTGCACGTCGCCTCCTTCCTGGTATGCCTGAGCCTGTCCGGTACGAGTGCGTACCTGGATGGTGCCCCGCTTGAGACGGCGCTGCAGGACCCTGGCCCGAAGGTTCCCGCTGAGGACCCTCGCGAGGCCCTTAGAAAGACCCTGGCTCAGGCCGACATCCATCTGAATTTCGAGCACCAGGCCGTCTCGACGCTCGCCCGGATCGAGGTCACAGACCAGCTTCTTGAGTACCTCGCCGTCTTGCCTCACGGCGCCGCGCACGAGGCCATGCTGGTCCTTGGCGGCCAGCGCGCACCGGAGGACGCCGTGGTCTGGGCCGAATTTCTGAACACGGCCATCCTGGCTCTCGGATTGGAGCCGGGCCAGAACGCACGCTGGGTCGAGAAGGACCCCGCTCCCAGCCAAGACGAGCTTCGCCAGGGCGTAAGCGCCTACGACGTGTTTCCCCCGGAAGGAGACGGCCTGTTTCTCTACCTTGCCTGGCGCGTGGGAGAGGAGCGCTACATCTTCCGCCTTGAAGATCTGATCCGGGATTTGGAACGCGGGCGAGCCATGCGGCGTCACCCTTGGGTCTATCTGGGGTCGCGCATGGTGGATCGTGGGCCGGACGAGCCCGAGGCTTTTGCCGCGGGGCTTGAGGGCAACCTGATCAACATCTCCTTCTTCGCTCAGGGCAACACACTAATCACGGGCGCTCTAGAGGAATGCGTGAACCAGACTACTTGGCTGCCTAACGCTTGGATCCTTCCACCCACGGGTAGCGACGTCTTGATGATTTTTGCCGGCAAGCGCCTCAACTCTCTCCCTGACTCCATCGACGTACTTCTCCCAGGGGGAGAATGAATTCGGCAGCCCCGGTGAACACCCCGCGCGTGACCCCGTTGGTCCTTCGTGTGTGGACTGCCACCCGGCTCGCGTGCACGGCTGAAGCTCTGCTCTTGGGCTCTGGCCTGTCCCTCCTGACGCTGGCCGCTGCGTGGCATTCCGGTGCCGGATCCGGTTGGACGGCCCTGGGTCTGGCTCTCTTCGCCGGCGTGGTCTTCGGTATCAGTTGGCGTATCGAGCAGCGCCCACAGTTACACCGCGTTGCACGGGGCGTGGACGAGGGATTGCGCTTGGGCGGTGCGCTGGTGACGGCATTCGAGTCTGAACAGACGGGTGCGGACGGCCCCTTGGTTCGACTCCTCTCTTTGCGTGTGCGTTCGCGGGTCCGAGTTGTTCAGGCTTTGCGTGCGGCCCTACCCAACTCTCTGCCCTATCTCGCCGCGCCCTTGCTGGCGACGGTCGTGCTGGTGAGCGTGCGCGGTGGAGGAGAGGAGCTCGTCCAACCCGGTGCCTTTCTCGCACCGGCGCTGGGGGCGATGGCGGATGCGCTGGCGGAAGCCAAGCGCATGGGTTTTGAGGACGTGGCTTCAGGACTCACCACACAAGAACGCGTCTCTCTGCTGGCGGATCTGGAGCGCGAGGCCCGGGCCCTGGCCGCGAAGGGCGAGCGCTCCATGCCCGCCAGGGAGCCGGGCTCAACCCAGGCCAACCAACTCTCGGAACAACTCGATCGGATGGAACAGAAGCTGGAGGGTCATCTTGAGCAGTTGGATTCCGACCCTGCCGGGCCCCTCCCAGATTCGGGTGCGGCCGAACAGGGGCAGGCCCCCCGGCGCGCCATAGAGCGAGCTTTGGCCCACCTGGACAGCGCTCGCCATGCCCTCGGGCAAGCCTCACAGGGTTCGGGGGAGGACGCGGACATGGGAAGCGGGGCCTTTGGGGCACCGGATGAGGTAGCGGACAGTGCCGCCGGGGACAACTCCTCTGGCTCTCTGGCGTCCGGCGACGAGTCGGGCACAATACCGCCCACTCCAACCACCCCCGAATCTAACCCTGAGCCTCCCCTCGAGCCCAAGTCCCAGTACGGCGGCTTGAGTGGTGCTGGAATCTGGCCTGCCCGTCATCGAGAATTGGTGGGGGCTTGGGCCAAGACCCTGGAAGAGCACGACCGCGAACGGTCCGACGATTGACGCCCCACCCTATGCCCCAATCCCAATCCGATAGCCAGGCGGCCTCTACCTCCAATGCTTCGTGCCCTGCGGGGATGTGGCTCGTCGGAGCGCGTGGGGCAATCTCCACTTGCCTCCTGTACGGATTGCACGGCCTGCAAGAGGGCCTGTTGGAGCCCGTCGGTCTGGTGACGGAAAGCGAGCCGTTCCGCGGCCTGCCTCTGATGCCCATGGAGAATCTGGTGTTGGGCGGACACGATGTTTGCGAACGCGACATCTCTTCGTCTGCGGGCGAGTTGGTGCGCGCCGGCATACTCGATGCAGATCTGGTGGCCAGTGGTGCTGAGGCGGCGGCAGCCTATGAGGCTCGTCTTCGCCCAGGCCCCTTGGATGGACCGGACGTGGGTGTGGCTGACCTGGACCCGCGCAGTGCTGAGTTGGGTGCACGTCCACCGCGGGAGCAGATCGCCGAACTCTGTGGCGACTGGGATGCGTTCGAGAAGGAAAACGGCATTGAGCGAACGGTTGTGGTGTTTGTGGCCTCGACCGAAGCCGTGCGCAAGCCCCAGGCCGAGTGGGCCGACCTCGCCAGCTTCGAAGCGGCCCTCGACCGCGGCGACCCCCAGCCCGCCTCGGTGATTTACGCCTACGCGGCGCTCGCCTCGGACCGTCCCCTCGTCAACTTCACTCCTTCCCTGGCCTCGAGCGTGCCGGCCCTGCGTGAACTGGCTGAGAAGCGTGGCGTCCCTCACTGCGGATCTGATGGCAAGACCGGCGAGACCCTTGTGAAGACCGTGCTAGCGCCCATGTTTGCGGCTCGCGGTCTCAAGGTACACGCCTGGCAGGGCTACAACATGTTGGGCAACCGTGACGGCGAGGTGCTGCGCGACCCCAACCATGCGGCCGCCAAGATCCAGCATAAGGATGACGTGTTACGTGGAATCCTGGGCCCGGATTCGGGCCACCACTCCAAGGTGGGCATCGACTACGTGCCTTCACTCGGTGACTGGAAGACCGCCATGGATTTCATTCACTTCGAGGGCTTCCTGGGAGCGAGCATGAGTCTGCAGTTCACCTGGGCGGGTTGCGATTCCTCCTTGGCTGCCCCCCTCGTGCTAGATCTCGTGCGCTTGGCCCATCTGTCCGCAGAGCGTGGGGAGGGGGGGGTCATGGAGCACACGGCGTGCTTCTTCAAGGCTCCGCTTGGGGGCGGCAGCCACGACTTCCACGATCAGCATGTACGCCTGTTGGCTTACGTGGCCTCCTGTCAGCGCTGACGGATTCGCGTGGCGCGATGCTTGATGTTCCTCCCTGTGGAGCCATAGCCCTTTTCCCGATCACCATACTCTGGACAGACTCCCGAGACCTCTCGTCGCAAACCCACGCAGCCTGTGGGGCCCGATGGCGCATGACTGCGCTGATTCGATTCACCGGAAATACCCATGACTCAGCAAGCAACCAGCACGAATCCTCTCTTTGCTCACGGCACTCCTCCCCGCTTCGAGGAGATCACTCCGGCTCACGCCAAAGAGGCTGTCCCGGAACTCTTGGAGAGGGCCAGCGTGGAGTTCAGCGCCTTCGAGGAGGCCGTCGAGCCGAGCTGGGATGGCATCTTCGGGCGCCTACGCGAGATCGTCGAGCCCTTGGAGTTTGCTTGGCACGTGACCGGTCACTTGATGGGTGTGCAGAACTCAGATGAGCTGCGTGAGGTCCACGAGGGCCTTCAGCCAGATGTGGTCGAGTTCTTCACCCGGATGGGGCAGAGCAGGGCGACCTACGCGGCGCTTGAGGCTCTCGTCGGCGGTGAGGGGTGGGCTGAGCTGGATGCGACTCGCCAGCGCCTCGTAAAGAAGGAGCTCTTGGGGATGAAGCTCTCCGGGATCTCACTCGACGGCGAGGCCAAGGGGCGCTTCAACGAAATCCAAAAGGAGCTCGCTGAGCTCGCGACAGGCTTCTCCAACGCGGTCCTCGACAGCCGCAAGGCCTACGAGTTGGTCATCACGGATGCCGCTGATGCAGAGGGGCTGCCGGAGACCATGCGTCAGACCGCGGCGGCCTCTGCGCAGGCGGCGGGCCATGAGGACGCGACCCCGGAGGCGGGTCCGTGGCGGATCACCCTGGACGGACCCTCAGCCGGTCCCTTCCTCATGCACAGCAGGAATCGCGCGCAGCGCGAGGCTGTCTACCGCGCGCTCGTCACTGTTGCTTCGGAGGGGGAGCACGACAACAAGCCTCGCATCGACCGCATCCTCGCCTTGCGCAGGGAGAAGGCTGAGCTTCTAGGCTACGGCACGCACGCCGAGATCTCCCTCGCCACCAAGATGGCCGAGGATGTCTCGGCTGTGGATCAGCTGACGGCAGAGCTGCGTGACGCCGCGATGCCCAAAGCGAAGCAAGACCATGCTGACCTCATCGAGTTCGCTCGAAGCGAGACCGGGGATTCCGAGCTCGGGATCGACCACTGGGACGTAGGCTTCTGGGCAGAGCGCATGCGTGAGACGAAGTACGAGCTCTCCGATGAGGAGCTGCGCCCTTATTACCCGTTCCCGAAGGTTCTTGCGGGCCTGTTCGCGGTGACGAAGCGTCTCTTTGACGTTGAGGTCGTCGCGGCCGATGGCGAGGTGCAGGTCTGGCACAAGGACGTGCGCTACTGCCGCATCCAGAACGCCGCGGGTGAGGACATTGCCTCCTTTTACCTGGACCCTTACTCAAGACCTGAGGACAAGCGCGGTGGTGCTTGGATGGACAACCTGATTGGTCGGGCGCCGACTGCGGACGGGGGTATGAGGCTTCCCACTGCGGTCCTCGTCTGCAATCAGACGCCGCCGGCTGGGGGGCGTCCCTCCCTCATGACTCACCGCGAGGTGGAGACGCTCTTCCACGAGTTCGGTCACGGCCTCCAGCACATGCTCACAAGGGTAGAGGTGCCCGAGGCTGCCGGGATCGAGAGCGTCGAGTGGGACGCCGTGGAGTTGCCGAGCCAGTTCATGGAGAACTGGACCTACCACGAGGAGACCGTGATGAGCTTCGCGAGCCATTTCGAGACGGGTGAACCGCTCCGCAAGGAGCTCTTCGATCGTCTTGTCGCGGCGAAGAACTACCGCTCAGGATCGGCGGTCTTGCGCCAGCTCTACTTCGGACACCTCGACATGGAGTTGCATCACCACTTTGACCCGGCGGGCGAAGAGACCGTCGCCGAGGTAAAAGACCGGGTGGTCGCCGTCTCTACGATCATTCCGCCGCTTGCTGAGGACCACTTTGAGTGCTCCTTCAGTCACATTTTCGCGGGTGGCTACTCGGCTGGATACTACAGCTACAAGTGGGCGGAGGTCCTCTCGGCGGATGCCTTCAGCGCCTTCGAGGAGGCCGGTCTCGATGATGACGCGGCGATCGTGAAGATGGGCCACAAGTTCCGGGACACTGTCCTCGCGCAAGGTGGCAGCCGTCACCCGATGGAGGTCTTCCAGGAGTTCCGTGGACGCGCTCCGTCGACCGACGCCCTCAAGCGCCACACGGACCTCGTCTAGAGTCAGAGACCGGATGCCCTTTTCGCTCGCTGGATCTCGGCGGCGGGCAGGCGCCAGTCGTCGGCTGTCGGCGAGCTCCGCATAAGGATCAGGTTCTTCAGGCTGGCGCTCGCTTCGAGATTGTCCACGTGCAGGATCTTAATCTCCACGGGTCCTATCAAATCGGCCCTTAAGGGGTTCACGTCGGTGGGCTGCAGGGCCGGTGTGGCCACCTGGGTTGAAAAGGGACTCTCGCCGCAGGCATCCCAGAT
>JAPKBO010000301.1 GCA_028823395.1 Planctomycetota bacterium
GGGTCTTCGCCACCTGTCCGTTTGGTCTGCCGCGCGAGTCAGGGCGGCGCACAGATCTGCGTGGTCCGTGTAGAGGTCCGGCCTGGGAAGGTGCTCCGGATAGGCGAGGCGGTCGGGGGCCAGGGGCGAGCAGCCGCAGGCGAGTCCTTCGAGCAGGGCCATGCCGTAAAACTCGTGCCGTGCGGTGGAGACGACCAGGTCGCACGCGCCAAGGGTGCTCGCGTATTCAGCCTGGTCCGGCTTGAAGCCTGACCACAACAAGGCGCTCCCCAGCCTTTCTAGTCTCTCGGTCATTCCATCCGGCGTGCGTTCGAATGACTCGCCCAGCATGACAACCTCGATCCTCGCTCCCGCATCCCGTGCTTCGATGACGGCATCAAGGAACCCTATCGGGTCCTTGTCATGCTCCCATCGGTGGTTGAAAGCAATTCGTAGTGGAGAGTCCGGAGGGGGCCCGGTGCCTAGGGGCAGAGCATCCAGGTCGATGCCCGGGTAGATGACCTGCGCGTCCGCCATGGCCGCATCGAACTCTTTGCGTGGGGCCGGGTTCGGAAGCCGCTGAAGCAGGGTTCGCGCGGCGGCGTGGAAATCCTGACGGTGAAAGTGTGAGTTGAAGGCGATGGCGTCTGCGGCGAGGCAGGAGAGGACGTTGGTGAAGCCGTAGTGGTTGCGGTCTGGATCGGGATCCTGATCCGGGTAGGTGAGCTGATTCTCGTGCAGATACAACAGGATGGGAGTGGCCCTGAGGTGTGGGGGCAGGAAGCCGCGTAGGCGCGGGAGGTCCACGTAATCCGAGGCGACGATCACGTCCGGCGCCTGACCGCTCTGGCCTACGCGCTGCGCCAAGGTGAAGGCTGCGGCCTCCATGCGCCACTGCCAGTGACGGGCGGGAAGGCCCAGAATCTCAACCTTGTGACCGCTCAGGGCCCGCCAGGTTTCGAGGAACCGGGCATGGCTCCCCCCTAGCCACGGTTCGATAGCGAGCACATTGAGGGGCGCGAGAGTCATGGTCGCACGGTAGCCTGTGGGGCCCGGTCCGGGTTCGCCAGCCCGTCCGTTTTCGATGTCCTGGGTCTCCCCTGCCCGCATCGCAGGCCATACTCACTGTTGTCCCATGACTGATTCCCCCCTCATTATCACCGGCGCTGCGGGCTTCATCGGTGCCCGGCTCGTTCAGGCCTGCAACGCGCAGGGGATTGATCTGATCAGCGTCGACGATCCGTCGATGATGGGCGCGCGTGAGGAGCATGCTGGCCTGGACTTTGGCCGGGTCCTGCACCGGGACGAGCTACTCGGCACCCTGGAATCTGAGCGCCCGCAACTTCGAGGCATCGTGCACCTGGGCGCCTGCACGGACACGACCGAGTTGGACGTAGAGTATCTGACGCGCGTGAACCTCGACTACAGCCGTAGCTTGTGGCAATTCTGCACGGTCATGCAGGTGCCGCTGGTCTACGCTAGCTCCGCGGCGACCTATGGCGATGGCGCCCAGGGCTACGACGATGACGAGGGCGCGATGGCCAGCCTCAAACCTCTCAATCCGTACGGCCAGTCGAAGCTGGACTTTGACCTGTGGGCGCTTGAGCAGGAGTCCTTGAACGTCGCTCCTCCGCACTGGTCGGGCTTCAAGTTCTTCAACGTTTACGGCTTTGGCGAGCGGCACAAGCAGCGCATGGCCAGCGTTGTCCTGCAGGCCTTCGATCAGATTCGTGAGTCGGGGCGCGTGCGTTTGTTCCAGAGCCACCATCCCGACTACGAGGACGGAGGGCAGATGCGCGACTTCATCTACGTTCAGGATGTGGTGCGCGTCATCTTGTTCGCTCTGACCCATCCCATCGAGCGCGGGATCTACAACCTGGGCACGGGCACGGCGCGCTCCTTCAAGGAGCTGGCCGAGGCCACCTTCAAGGCCTTCGATGCCGAGCCGCAGATCGACTACGTCCCCACCCCCGAGGATCTGCGCGAGCGCTACCAATACTTCACCGAGGCGCGCATGGACAGGCTGCGTGCCGCGGGCTTCGACGCTCCCTTTACTTCCCTGGAGGAGGGCGTGGCCGACTACGTCGCCCGGCTCCAGTCGCGCCTGGAGGTCTGAGGTCCATGGGTAACTCCAAGCGCTTCAGCGTGCTGCGTGATCCGGTGCACGGGGACGTGTACCTGACCCACGAGGAGCTGCGCGTGCTCGACACGCCCGAGATGCAGCGCATGCGCGGGATCAAGCAGCTCGGTACGGCGTATCTGGTCTACCCCGGGGCTGTGCACACGCGCTTCGATCACTCCATCGGTACCGTGCACATGGCCCAGAAAATGATCGAAGCCATCCGGCTTTCGTTCGACTTGGACTCGACCGGTGGCCTCTCCATCACTGAAGAGGAAGCGCGCGTGATCCGCATCGCGGCGCTCCTGCACGACGTGGCCCACATCCCTCACGGCCACAGCATCGAGGATCAGGACGGTCTGTTCGAGCGCCACGACACGCCCTATCGCTTCAAGCGTCTGTTCGATTCGGCGCGCCCTCTGGGCAAGGTGCTGCGGGAGCTGGATGTGTACGAGGACGTCTTCAGCATCCTCACCGAGCCGGGCACGGAGGACCGACGGGAGGTACCCGCCTATTGGGCGCAGCTGATCGGCGGCACCATCGCTGCAGACATTCTCGACTACCTGGCGCGCGACGCTTACTTCACTGGCCTGCGGTTGGAAGTGGATCCGCGTGTCACGAGCTACTTCAAGATCGACCGCGCCAGCGGCAACCTCTACATCGACCTGGCCAAGCATGCCCTGTTGCGCGAGGACATCCTGAGCGAGATCGTGCGCATGCTGGAGGCGCGCTACTACTTCTCCGAGCGCGTCTACTACCACCA
>JAPKBO010000089.1 GCA_028823395.1 Planctomycetota bacterium
CCCGCCAACCTGAACTCAACCGGCCAGAGTGGCCAGATCGAAGCCTGGGGCAACCCCCTGGCCGAGGCAGGCCTCCTCTCCCTGGTCGCAGATCAACTACCGGCGAACGAGATGGGTTACTTCCTGCTCGGAGATGCCCAAGCGTTCATTCCCATGCCCCGAGGAAGCCAGGGCAACCTGTGTATTGGCGGCAAGTTCGGTCGTTTTGTAAAGCAAGCGGCGTCCACGGGCTCGACCGGGTCGCTTGCGATCACCGTCAACACCTCCGCATTGCCGACCTGGCGGTCCTCTCCACTGCTGCCGGGCCAGACATGGCACTTCCAGGCCTGGTTCAAGGACCAGAATCCCGGCGCCACGTCCAACTTCACGGATGCAGTGTCCGTGACCTTCTTCTAGAGCGGTAAGGCCCAGGCCTTCCATGCCTGCTGTTCAGGATCCCGTGCCCTCTAGGCCCAACTCAGCGGCGTGGGGCCTGAGTGCATCGATCAGCATCTGGATGTGATCGGTCAGGTCGACCTCAAGAAGTCTGACACCCTCCTGAACCTCGTGGCGCTCCACACCGGCCGCGAACTTCTTGTCCTTGAGCTTCTTCTTCACGCTCTTGGGCTTGAGCGAGACGACGCCATCCGGCCGGAGATAGCAGCATGCCATGATGAAACCCGTGAGCTCATCACAGGCGAGCAGGGCGCGATCCAGAGCGGAGTCATAGGCCACGCCCCAGTGCGTGTAGTGCGCTGAGATCGCGTGGGCGAGATCCTCTTCATCCCGCGCGCGCAACCAAGCGACGATCTTGTTCGGATGCTCCTCCGGCCATTTCTCATAGTCCGCATCATGAAGCATGCCCGCGACGCCCCAGGCCTCCACGGCTTCTTCGCCGGGCCCGTAGGCGAGGGCCGCGGCACGCATCGAGATCTCAACGGCTCGCGCATGACGCCGGAGGCTGTCCGTGTCGGTCCAGGAAGTGAGGTGATCCCAGGCTTCGTCGCGCGTGAGGTTGCTCATGCGCGAGAGGATACGGGATTGCCTGGAGATCGTCAGGAGTCGAAAGACGATCGAAGATGCAAGTCCATCACTCTCCCCATCCGGCGTTAGGGCGGAGAACGAGACCTGGATGAAGGGGGGCCAAGCCCCCCGCGGCGCACCTAGTACTGGGCGCTCGGGGTGACGGTCATGCCACCCTTGTACAGACCCACCGAACGCAGGCTGCGCAGGTAGACGTCAAAAGCCTTGGCTTCCGCACGCGCCATCTTCCAGTGGCCCGAACGCAAACGGTTGGTCGCGCGCCGCTCCCACCAGCCGACCTTTCCACGGGTCAGACCCTGGGAGAGGCTGGAGAAGTGCTGGAACAACTGACGGCGCTTCATCACGTCGTCGGGGATGCGGCCTTCCCACGTCTCGCTGATGTGGTACTCGCCGAACTCGCCCCACTCCTGAATGGTCTGGGGAGCTTGGAAGCCCTCCGCCAGGGACTGTTCGTAGAAGGGCGTGCCGGGGATGGGCTGGTAGATCCAGATCCACGGGTGAGCCAAGGGGGTCGCCGCACGGATGTCCCGAGCCTGGTCCACCGTGGCGTACATGGACTCCTTGTCCTCTCCGGGGAAGCCGATGATGTAGGTCAGGTAGCTGTCGATGTCGCGCTTGGCGAGCTCGACGGCGGCCTGGAGGTTGTCGTCACCGGCGGTGTGCTTGCCGATGCGCTCCATCATGGGGTCGGAGCCGGCCTCGGCGCCGATGTTCACGATGTAGCAGCCGGCCGCGGCCATCAGATCCACCGTAGAGGGATCGTAGTGCAGGACGGAGAAGGGCTCCATCAGGGCTAGGAAGGGCAGGTTGAGGTTGCGCTTGATAGCGCCCTCGCAGTACTCCCTGGTGCGCTTTTCACGCACTCCCCAGTTGGCGTCATAGAAACGCAGGACGTCGAAGTCGAAGCGCTCCTGGATCTCTTCGATATCGTCGAGCATCCGGTCCGCAGGCATAGCCCGCCAACCGCGATTCGTGACGGCGGGTGAACAGCAGAAAGCGCAGGGCTCCGGGCAGCCGAAGCTCGCGTGGTAGACCATGGTCACCACGGGGCGGTTTTCCTTGAACGATCGCGGACGCGGGTTGCGCTCGGTAATACGCTTTCCTGCGGATCCAAGCTGAGCCTGTCGATACGGCTCGAAGTCCAAGAGATCCCAACAGGTGTTGAGGAGTTCTTCCCAGCGGGCGATGGGGCGGCGTTCGGTCTTGATCAGTTCGCCATCACGCAGAAGGGCAAGTCCGGGTACCTCTTCCAGATCCGAGCCGGCATCGACGGCCTGAATAAACTCGCGGAAGGTGATCTCGCCCTGTCCCATGCAGACGGCGTCGAACACGCCCGACTCAAGCTCCATCTTGGGCATGACCGAGGCCCACCAGCCACCGATCATCGTGACTAGATTGGGGAAGCGGTCCTTAACCCTCTTGGCACAGTTGTAACTGTCCGTGACCTGATAGCCGACCATTGCAGTCGTGCCGTAGACCAACGCACCATCACAGGCCGACACAACCTTGTCGTGAGCTTCAGAAGCATCTTCGTAGAGTGCGCCGTCGATGATGACTACCTCGTAGCCATCGTGATGAGGCCAAGCAGCAATAGTCAGAAGCGACAGCGGCAGAACGTGGTTTCCCGCCTGGGTCGATCGACGTGAGTCGCAGACCTGGGGGTGATAGAGGACGATTCGGCCTTTACTATTCATCGTACTGGTCAAGTTTGGGTGCGGGAATGAAGGCGGGCTTGCCTGAAGGGAGCGAATGGGCCCCTGGCTGCCTAGGTATCCCTAGGCTAACTCTACCGCATACGAGAGCTTTGGGGGGGTGAACCCGGATAGACGCTTTCGGCGTTAAGGGGGGGTAGCTGTAGGATTGATCGGCAGAAGGTTGTCTCACTTGGAGAATCTGGAGAAATGGGGCCCTCGAGGACCCGCAGGGGCCTTTAGGCCACTTCCCGATCACGTACCAGGAACCGTTCCTCGAAACGCTCGGCGGGAATGGGAGGGCTTATTAGGTAGCCCTGGATCTCGTCACAACCCAGGAGCCGCAAGAGGGTCTGCTGGTCGGTGGTCTCAACCCCCTCCCCCACAACCCTTAGTCGCAAGCTGTGGCCCATAAGGACGATGGCCGTGGCGATGGCTGCGTCGTCAGGGTTGGTCGTGACTTCATCTACAAAGGAACGATCAATCTTGAGAGCATCAATGGGGAAACGCTTGAGATAACTGAGGGACGAATACCCCGTGCCGAAGTCATCAATAGAGAGGTGAACGCCGAGGGACTTCAGGTTCTCCAGGGTGAGTGCCGTAGCGCTCGGATCCCCCATCAGGGTGCTCTCGGTAACTTCCAACTCAAGCCACTGCGCCGGCAGCCCTGAGTCCTTGAGGGCGCGTTGCACGGTGGCGAATAGATCCGCATCCTGGAACTGAACACCGGACAGGTTGACCGACACCCGCACGTCCGGAAAGCCCTGGTCGCGCCAGCGCTGGGTCTGAGTGCATGCCTCGCGCAAGACCCACTCACCGATGGAGACGATCAAGCCCGTCTCTTCTGCCAGGGGAATGAACTGGTCTGGAGGGACGCATCCGAACTGCGGGTGATTCCAACGCACCAGGCACTCCATACCAAGCAGAGCACCATCGGCGGCATCCACACGAGGCTGATAGCAGACCGCGAGCTCGCCTCGCTGTTCAGCTTCACGCAACGAGGCTTCGAATGCGGCCCGCTCAGAAGCCCAGCGGCTCATGGAACCGGGCTGGGATCCGGACTCCTGCAAGCTGCCGATTCGTTCCAGGCGCTTCAGGCAATGTACGATGAGGGCGGGGTGAGTGGGCGCCGCTAGGACCTCCACCACTCCGGCCTGTTCAAGGCGCTCTACCCGCCCCGTGCTGACGTCGCTCACACAAGCCACAACGGGGAGGCTGTCAATCAGATCCGAGCGTTGAAGGGTGCGGCAGAGTTTGACAATAGATGAGTGCGTCGAATCCTCATCAACAATCAAAACGTGGGGGCCGAATCGCAGGACCGTTTCCACGCAGGTGCCATTACCGCCCTGGACGCACTCCACCTCGAAGGTCTCTCGCTCGAGGTGCTCCACCAGCTCCTGCCGACGATCGGACTCCCCCTGACAGATCAGGATACGCAGGGGTGTACTGACGGGTTCGGGGGACGGCATGGGGCACGTGGCCGGGGGGCGGCCAACCCTCAGTAATCGACTGGGAACGGTCCCGGACTTGACCGGAAACGCGTGGGCAAGAGGCCCGCAGGCTCCTATTGCCCAGCCAGGCGCCTCAGGACGTACCGCAGGATCCCGCCGTGGTGGAAATAGTGGGCTTCTTCGGGGGTATCGATACGCAGATCAACCTGGAATTCGGTGGTCTGGCCATCGCCCCGGGTGGCCCGAACGGTGATTTGGCCCCCGGTGGGCTGTCCGGCGGCGTAGCGCTCGGCGAGCCCTACCACGTCGTAGGTCTCAGATCCCGTCAGCCCGAGGGACTCGGCGCTGTCGCCTTCACAGAACTGCAGGGGCAGAACCCCCATCCCCACCAGGTTTGAGCGATGGATGCGTTCGAAGCTCTCCACAATCACTGCGCGCACGCCCAAGAGAGACGGCCCCTTGGCCGCCCAGTCCCGGGAGGAACCCGTGCCGTACTCCTTGCCCGCCAAGATAATGGTCGGGCAATCCTCGCCCCGGTAACGCTCGGCCGCATCAAAAATGGACATCTCGTCGCCGGAGGGTTGGTGTGCCGTGACGCCACCCTCGGTGCCGGGACGCAGCCGGTTCTTGATGCGCACGTTGGCGAACGTGCCACGCATCATGACCTCGTGATTGCCACGCCGTGAACCAAAGGAGTTGAAGTCGACTGGTTTGACACCTTGTTCTTGCAGGTAGTGACCAGCGGGCCCGTCGGCGGGAATACTACCCGCCGGCGAAATGTGGTCGGTGGTGATGGAGTCGCCGAAGAGGCACAGCACTCGAGCCCCCTCGATGTCACTCACCGCGCGGGGCCCCCCACCCATGTCCGCGAAGAAAGGTGGGCTCTTGATGTATGTGGACTCATCATTCCAATCGAAGGTCGCGCCGGTCGGGGCGTCGATGGCCTGCCAGGCAGCGGGGCCCTCGTACACGCCCTCATAGCTGGACTTAAACATGTCCCGGTCGATGGACGAGTCGATGACCTCCGCCACTTCCGTGGTACTCGGCCAGACGTCGCGCAAGTAAACGTCCACCCCGGACTCGTCCTGTCCCAGGGGCTCCTTGAGAAGGTCGACCTGCACGTTACCCGCAAGGGCATAGGCCACCACTAGGGGCGGGGAGGCCAGGTAGTTGGAACGGACCTTGGCATGCACACGACCCTCAAAGTTGCGGTTGCCCGACAGGACCGAGGAGACCACAAGGCCCCCATCGTCAATGGCCGCGTCAATGACGCCCGCTAGAGGACCGGAGTTGCCGATGCAGGTGGTGCAGCCATAGCCGACCACCTGAAAACCCAGAGCATCGAGGCTTGGCGTCAACCCACTCTTGTCGAGGTATTCGGAGACCACCCGGGAGCCGGGAGCCAAACTGGTCTTGACCCAAGGCTTCACTTTGAGGCCCCGGGCTGCGGCTTTCTTGGCCAAGAGGCCGGCGGCCACCATCACCGAGGGATTGGAGGTGTTCGTGCAAGAGGTAATGGCTGCGATGACAACCGACCCGTGCCCCAACTCAAAGGTCTCTCCACCGTGCTCTAAGCTGACCTTATTGTCGTGATCATCGAGGCCTACGGCACCCAGGATGTCCTTACGCGCCTGCTCGAAGGCGGGGACCATGTCGCTCAAGGCCACGCGATCCTGTGGCCGCTTGGGTCCCGCCAAGCTGGGCACCACGGCGGCCAGGTCGACGTCGAGCAGGGCTGAGTACTCGCAGTCCGGCGAATCGGCCGTGTGGTACAGGCCCTGCTCCTTGGCATAAGCCTCCATCAGCTCTGCCGATTCGTCGCGGCCGGTGAGACGCATGTAGTTCACGGTCACCTCATCGATGGGGAAGATGCCGCAGGTAGCGCCATACTCCGGAGCCATGTTCGCGATGGTGGCCCTATCCGCCAACGGAAGCGAAGCCAGACCAGGGCCGCAGAACTCCACGAACTTACCCACAACGCCGTGCTCGCGCAGACGCTCGACAATGGTCAGGACGAGGTCGGTCGCGGTAGTGCCTTCGGCGAGTTTACCGCTGAGTCTCACGCCCACGACTTGGGGGATCAGCATAGAAACGGGCTGGCCGAGCATGGCCGCCTCGGCCTCGATGCCCCCTACTCCCCAGCCGAGCACGCCGAGGCCATTGATCATGGTGGTGTGTGAGTCGGTGCCGACGACAGTGTCCGGATAGGCGTAGCCGTCCTGGCCCACCATCACGCCGCGCGCAAGGAACTCCAGGTTGACTTGGTGCACGATGCCCATCTCTGGCGGCACGACCTTGAAGTTCTCGAAGGCGCTCTTACCCCACTTCAAGAACCCGTAGCGTTCCCCATTGCGCTCGAATTCCTTGGCTGAGTTCACACCCTGCGCATCCGCGCTGCCCGATGCATCCACCTGCAGTGAGTGGTCGATGACCATCTCGGCAGGCTGCAGGGGATTGATCGCTGAGGGATCGCCGCCCATGGAGGCCATGGCATCGCGCATGGCAGCAAGGTCCACCACGGCTGGCACGCCGGTGAAGTCCTGCATCAGAACTCGGCCAGGACGAAAGGCAATCTCGGTGGAGGGCTTCGCCTTCGAATCCCAACCGGCCAGAGCCTCGATGTCACTCGCCGTTACGCTTGAGCCATCCTCATTACGCAGCAGGTTCTCCAACAGGATGCGCAACGCGAACGGGAGACGTGCCACGTCAAAACCGCGCTCGACCAATGAAGAGAGGCGGACGATGGAGTGGACTTTGTCTCCAACGGTCAGGGTGCCGCGGGCAGAGAAGGAATCCTGGAGGGGGCTGGGCATGCTTGGGAAGGCTGGGGTCTGTGGAGGGGAATCCGCCTAGGGAGTCTCAATGGGACGAGAATCTCCCTCTAGGCCGCAAATCGGGCGACATCCTAACACGCTCGAGGGTCTACCGGGATCGCTGGAGGCTGACGGCTCGGGGTCTTCCCCTGCATCGGGGCCGGACCTACAATCCGCGCCCGGTCGGGGAGGTAGCTCAATTGGTAGAGCATCGCGTTCGCAATGCGAAGGTCGCGGGTTCAAGCCCCGTCCTCTCCACCATCCCGGGAAGGCGGCTTCAACCACAGCGAGTGGGGTGGCCCTGAAGGCCTCATTCCCCTGGCGGGATCAGCGGCGCCAGCCCTTGCGCTTCGGCAGGTTGCCGCCCTTGACGTCATCCTCGAACCGTGCAATCAACTCGAGGATCTGCGTCCCGAACATCTCGGCCTGCCAATCCCAGAAGCCCTCGACCGCGCCCAGAGCCTCGCTGTCGGCCGGACGCTCCACGGCCAGGCGGCTCAGGAGTAGCCGATGGAACAGGTAGCTCGATTCGACCCCTAGCCGGTCGGCCTCTTTCTTCCGCATACGCCGCAAGCGGTCATAGAGCTCTAGCTCCACCTCGGAGAGGCTTTCGGTCCCATCCTTCTTGGGCATGCTGGGAGCATGCTGGATAGGCTCCGCTGCAAGCCCACGCTCGATGGCCTCGAGTACCTGCTTACCCATACGACGCTCCATGCGCGACGAAAAGCCCTGAACGCTGGTCAGCTGCCTGGAATCAGTCGGAAGGCGCTGGGACAGGGCTAAGAGCGCTGCGTTGTTCATGACACGGAACAGGGGGTCGTTAACCTTCGCTGCCAGTTCGTCACGCAGAATGAACAGCTCCCGCAACACGGCCCGCTCCCGGGGCTTGAGACCACGGGAGCCTTTGATGCGTACCCACTCATCGGGGTTGAAGACGAGGGGTGCGGCCTCCATCGCCTCCAGGCGGTGGCACTCGCTTTCCAGGATCATCAAGCGCCCCGCGGCCTTCAGGGCCTCGCGCTGGATGTGCATCAAAGGGATTAGAAAGCGCGTATCGAAGCGGGCGTAGGCCACTTGCTCCGGAGTGAGCGGCCGCTTCCCCCAGTTCGAACGCTGCTGGGACTTGTCTAACTCCACGCCGAAGTGCTCGTGCAAGACGCTGGCCAAACCGGGCGCACTACTACCCAGTGTGGCAGCCGCCACGCGGGTGTCGAACAGACCCTTGAAGTCCAGTGCATACTCACGCTGGAGGATGAGGACGTCGTATTCCGAATCGTGGAAGATCTTGGTGCGCTCGGGATCCGCGAACAATGGGCCGAGGCGCTTGAGGTCTACGCCTGCAGACAAAGGGTCGACGAGATAATCAGTCTCCCCGAGGGTGATCTGGACCAGGCAGACTTTCTCGCGGTGGACAAAGAAGGAGTCCGCCTCCGTATCCACTGCGATCTCGGTCTCGCCCTCTAGGTCACTGAGCAGGCGATCCATCCCCGCTTCGTCCTCGATGAGGATCGGGGGCGGAAGGTCGGGAAGCGTCATGTAATCCGGAAACCGGGGTGCGAGAGGGGCGAGCCTCGGATAGACCTGCCTGGGGTCTCCTGCGAGGCCCTCTTGCCGAAGAGAGCGAACGGGATGGCGAGGATGACGGGACTTGAACCCGCAACCTCCGGCGTGACAGGCCGGCACTCTAACCAATTGAGCTACATCCCCGCGTTGTCGGGCGGAGTATAGCCGCCCACGGGGCCAAGTCCACCCCGGCGAAGGGGATCAGGGCCCAATCGAAGCCGCCCCTAGCCCGTACGCACCGAGCGCACGGCGTCGGTGCGGTTCATGCGCCAGATGGGGTAGAGGCTGGCCAGAAGAGCCACGGATACGGCCCCCAGAAAGCCGATCCAGGCCCAGGGGCCAGCACCGGTCATAGGCAGGCTGAGGCCCGCGATCTTCTCCAAACTGCCCACCACGAAGGGCACGCCGAGGACGCCTAGCAACATGCCGAGGCCCCCACCCAGGAGCCCGACAGCCGCAGACTCGAGCAAAACCATTCCCGCCACCTGGCCGCGGGTCACTCCCAGGGCGGAGAGGACCCCGATCTCCTTGGCGCGCTCCAGGGCCGAGAGCAGCTGGCCGTTGAGGACACCCAGGCCGGCGAGGACGGCCGTCAGCACGATGAGGATGTCGAACAGCGTGAAGTCCCGCCGGATGTCGGCCAGGTGATCTTCAAGAACCGTCTGGCCCGTTCGGAAGTGGATCCCGTGTGGGCCCTTGTGGAACTCGAAGACCGCGGCCTCGACGATGCCTTGATCCGCATCCGGCGCCAGACGCACCGCCACCTCGGTCACGGTCTCCGCATCCACGCAGTAATAGGCCTCCATGTGATCGTCCGCGATGAGCCCGTACATGCGCTCGTCGGGATAGGGGTAGTGGCCGTAGGCGTCGCTTATGGCGCACACGTGAAACGTCTCCACCATCCCGTTGGCGCGCGACAAGTGGACCGGATCACCAACCTTGTAATCGAGGTCCTTGGCGAGCCGGCGCGAGAGAATCATGCCCTGGCGCTCACTCAATGAACGCATGAGGCTGGCGTCCTCAGCGCAGGGGCCATACCCCGCCAACTCGCTGACCTCCACGCCCATGATCAGAAAGGGCGCGTGCACGCGCACGTTGCCCTTCTCCAAGCCGAGCACACCGGGATAGGAGTGCAGATGTTCGCTGAGCGCGGCAAATTTGGTGGGCGGCATGTCACGCACCCAGACCTTGTCCTGAACGGCCTCCGCGGCCCAGACTTCGATCTCTCCCGCCAAGCTACGGGTCATGCCTTTCAGACCCACGAGGCCAGCAGTAACCAGGGCGAGCGAGGCCGCGCTGACACCGATGCGAGCCGGAGATGCACGGATGCTGCGCTCTGCCATATGGGCGGCAAACGGAAGCCAAGTCGATAGGGGCCGAATGAGCGCGGCAGCAACCGTCGAGAGAATTGCGGGCAGCACCATGGCCAACATCCCCAAGAGGCCCAGCACCCCAACCGCCGAGAGCAAGACGATCACCAATTCGGTGGTGGCCTCTCCCACGATCGGCACCACAACAAAGTACGCACCGGGCAGGATCAGCCCCAGAAGCAGGGCATAGAGCAAATGAAAGCGCAGACCTAGGCGCGTGTCGCGCAGTGCGGCGTCACCTCGCAAGGCCCCGACGCTGCTCGTGCCACCCAGGGCCACGAGCGGGTAGACCGAGCCCACGAGCGCAATCAGGAACCCCAGAGCGCCCAGGGGCAAGACCACGTCCCAGGGCACGAGGAAGATATCCACGTGCTTTCCCGTCCCCAGAGTGGTGATCCCGCGCGTGAGGAGGCTGCGAGCCAGAGCCAGGCCCCCGGCCACACCTAATGCTGCCCCGCTTCCGGCGAGCATCACAGCCTCCAACAGGAAGATGCGGCCCACCTGGGCGCGGGTCGTGCCCAACGCGTGCAGAGTGCCCACCTCGCGCATGCGCTCGGTAAGGGACATGGAGAGGGTATGGAAGATGACGTATAGGCCGAGCAACAGAGCCATCAGCCCCGCCATGTTCACGCCCGTGCGGAACGCTCGCTCATCGGCGGCCTGCCCCAACACCGCGGCCTTGTTCAGTTCATAGGAGTGCGTACGCGCGAGAGTCGACTTCAAGCGTTCCACATCCACGCCGGCATCGCGGCGGGCCCACCAACGCCGGTCGATGTGCACTCCCTTGTACAGCTGTTCGCCCAGGTCGAAGTCCATCACCACGACCATGCCCGCCGATCGCCGGCCCAGCTGCTCGCGGGTGAGTACTCCGCTGACCTTGAACTCAAGCTCCAAGGGGTCGGCCTCGGGTGCCTCGGTCTCGACGAGGACGCCGTCCTCGCAAACTTTCTTGCCCGGGCGACGGGGGCGGGAAATCCACAGAGGGTCGCCCAGCCCAACCTCCAACTTCTCCGCCAGCTTGGTGCCAATCAGAACTCCGCGCTGACCCGTCTCGGCGTGCACCGGGAGATCCTCGCCATCGGCCAGACGGTAGACGCCCAGCTGGGGAGCCAGCGCGGAGTCCATGGCCACGAGACCCGCGCGCTTTCTGGACTGGCGGCCCTCAGTACCCGGCGGCTTGCTGGAAACGCTGGCGTCGGCCTGGAAGTAACGGGTCGCCAGACTGACGCCCTCGATCTCATCCAGCTCAGTCACCCCATCCACGGCACGCAATTCGATGTCCGGGGATCCGGCCGCGCGTAAGGGTCCCGTCAGGCCGACGATGGTGTTGTGGTCGAGGACCACCACCGCCACGACAGTCGCTATTCCCAGAGCGATGCCCGCAAGGGAGAAGAGGGTGCGCCCCGGTCGCTGCAGCAAGCTGCGCCGGGCGACGGTGATAGCCAGACCCATGGGCGGGCTAGATGGACAGGCCCTTGAGGGCGTCGTGAACAGCCTCGACGGTCAGGCCCGGGCCCTGCAGGGCGGCCTCGGGGGCCAAGCTGCCGTCCACCAGGAACAGAACGCGATCGGCGCGGGCGGCATCCCGCGGGTTGTGGGTCACCAGCAGCACTGAACGTTCCGCTTGGCCGTCCAGTTTCTCGTCAACGCAGCCGCGCAGGAGATCCATGACCTCCGCCCCCGCCTTTTGGGAGAGGTTGCCCGTGGGCTCGTCACACAAGAGCAGGGGTTGGCCGCCGATCAGGGCGCGGGCGATGGAGCAGCGCTGCATCTCGCCGCCGGAGAGCTGGTGCGGAAAGGCGTCCAGACGCGCCTCGATGGAGAGGCGGCGGGCCAACTCTTCGAGCGCGGCATGCCCCTTCGCTTCGGCCCCGCCCGCAATGACAAGGGGCAGAAGGATGTTTTCGCGCACGGACAGGTTTGGCAGCAAGTTGAAGAACTGAAACACGTAGCCCACCTGATCGCGGCGCTGCAAGGTGCGCTTGCGTGTGTTCAAACCCGCGAGAGATGCGCCCCCCAATTCGACCGTTCCTGCCGACGGTTCGTCTAGGCCGGAGAGCAGGTGTAAGAGGGTTGTCTTGCCCGATCCGCTGGGACCCATGATGCAGACGAACTCCCCCGGCTCGACCTGAAATGAGACGTCGCGCAGGATGGCGTTCGGGTCCCCGCTCTGCCCATGGAACTTGAAGAGTCCCTCCACTCGAACCAAAGGCCCATCCATCATGGTCTCTTCGTGAAGACGATGTCTTTTACACCGAGCCTGATCAGTGAGTCGTACAAGACGAGGACTTCGGCAGCCGTCACCCCCGGCCCCACGTCCAACTTCGCCCGCTGGCCCTTGATTGTCGACTGCATGCCCTGCAGTCGTTTCTGGAAGGCACCGCTGCCGAGTACTTTGGATCCACCCACCGAGTACTCCACGTGGCGCGTGGACATGTCGAAGCGGAAGCGGCCCGTTCCCCCCCAGGGCTTCGCACTTGCCCGGTGAACCTCCAATCGATCGCCCGGTTGTTTCACGCGAATGCGGAACTCGGGCAGGCGGGGGGAGGACGCTCCTGTGCCCCTGTTGCCCACACCCTCCTCCACTGCCTCGTCAACGTCCAGTGGAATGGCGTAACGCAGCACGTGCTGGGGCACGGATTGGGGCACGAGGCCGATGGCGGGGTTGATCTTCGGTGCCCGGGCGTCGCCCACGGCAAAGTCAATGCGATGGACACGCACCTTCTCGGAAGCCAGCACCTCCATCACCCCCAGGGTCATGGCGAACGGCGAGTTCAGGTCGGCGCGAATGAGGACGCTGCCGGTGCGTACCTTGAGATCGCCCCCAGGCAACGCCTTGAGTTCCATCGGACCACACATTCGCGTCAACTCCTTGCGCAGATTGGCCCACCCGCGCTCGGCCATTTCTCCTTTCATTTCCGCATCCAGGAAGATGATGTCTCCCGCCACGATCTCCCCACCGATGCGGACGTTCACTACAGGCCGCTTGGGATCGAAGTGATCGGGCTGGCCGGAGATCACGTGCGGCAGGACCATTTCCGGATAGCGTTTTTGCGGGTCCTGGCCTGAACCTTGGATGAGGATCGAAAGGGCGAGTGCAATCGGAAGAATCATGGGTCGATAAAAAAGGAGTAGTCCTAGTCTTCGCGTTGCTTCACCTGATTCCAGGCGGCAAGGAGCATACTCAGGTCGCGCTGCAAGTTTCCGTCAAGGTCAGCTTCCATGGCGCGAAAGCGCTTGTCGAAGCGGACGAGGGCGCGCTTGAGGAGAGTTTCGGGATCACGCCCCAGATAGGAGGATAGGAACGCAGCCGCCATCAGCACGTCCCCCAGTTCGTGGTCGATGGACTTCCAGGCCTCTTCGTCCAGGTCCGGGGAGCCCAGGCTGGAGAGAGCCTCGGGAGGCAGTGCCGCTTCGAGCTCGCCCAACTCCTCGCGCAGCTTGTCGAGAGAACCCGACACGTCACTCCAGCGAAAGCCCGCCGTGACCGCCTTGCCCGACACGCGCATGGCGCGCAGGAGGGCGGGCATTCCGCGCGGGATCCCAGCTAGGGCACTGGCATCCTCGTCGGCCTCGGTGCGCTCGGCCTTCTTGATCTGCTCCCAACGGTTCAGCACCTGAGCGCTGTCCTCGGCCTCGGCGTCTCCGAACACGTGGGGATGCCGACGGATGAGCTTGGCGCAGATGGCCTCGCAGACGTGAGTCAGATCGAATCGGTCGTCATCTTGTGCGATGCGGGCCACGAGTAACACATTCAGCAATAGGTCGCCGGCCTCTCCCACCACGCTCTCGTCCTGATCCGTCTCGATAGCCTCGGCAAGCTCATGAGCCTCTTCGACCAAGTGCGGCGTCATGGACTCCAGGGTCTGTTCCTTGTCCCAGGGGCAACCGTCGGGTTCCCGTAAACGATCGACGATGCCCACCAGAAGACGGAAGGCCTCGACCCGCGGGTCGTTCGCGTCCACGGGCTCGGGGGGGCGCAACTCGGTCTTTGC
>JAPKBO010000090.1 GCA_028823395.1 Planctomycetota bacterium
GCACCACGAGCATGACTGAGAGCCTGCAGGGAACCCGAATATCTGATACCGGGCTCGCTGCTAGAGCGGCACACGACATAGGCGAGGAAGTTGGCCTCATCCTCTCGGGCGAAACCGCGCCCGTGGGCCACCTCGTGGGCTGCCACGAAGGCCACCTCCGTTAGAGGCACCTGAGCATTCACGTGGGCTTCCGCAGTGAACGGAGAGTAGATGCCCGAAATACCCAGCGCAGACATGAGCCCTGAAAAAACCGGACGTCGAATCGAAACGGCTCGCCCTTCCAGCACCGGGTAGGTGCGCGCCGCCAACAGCCACGCGTCGTGCAAGCGTCGATCCCCGTCAGGACCTCCTTGAAGCTCGAGCCCCCAATTCTCAGGTCCCGCCCCCCGTTGAAGACACAGATCCCTTTCATGGGCCGCCTCCCCACCCAGGAAGCGAACGAGATCCACCAATTCACTCTTCGCGCGAGGACGTACGTCCCAACCCGCATGCCAGGCGAAGGGCTGGCGAGCGTGATTGAATCCCCATGAAACCTCAAACGCGAACAACCCCAGCGCAGCCAAGGCCAAGGTCCACCCGAGAAGCCGCCTCACACCCCGAGGTCTACGGATCGTGCGAACGAAACCAAAGCACGCCAGCGCGACGATCAAGGATGCCAAGAGTTCGGCAACGGAGAACGGTAGGTAGCCCAGAGGAGCCAAGAGCGTCCGTACAACCGGGTAGATGCCACGGCAGTAGATGGCCTCCGTAAGATTTGGATCCTCCTGCAGGACACTCAGGACCCCGAGCGCGCCACCACCCAGGACCAAGCACACGAGTCCCAGAATCCAAGGGCGCTCTACAAAGGAGAGCCCGTTGGAGGTGGAGGGGGAGGGGGACTGCTGAACTTTCATGGATGATCCTGAGCAACCGTCGAATTGGATCCCACTCGATGAGAGCCCGACCCTGCTCCCATTTCAAGCTTTCCCCATTCATTGGGAACGCTCAGGCCCCCTTCCACCCGACAAAACCAACTGCCAGCACATGCAGCGGTCTACAATAAAGGTGCATCCGCATCGCACCGGACCGACCCACTCCCATGTTCGCCCTCCCCCATGCCCAATCCGGCCCCTCGTGGAAGCTAGCGCGCCGCGGTCGAGGGTGTAGAACCCTCCTCGCCACGTTCCTCGCCTTTTGCGCAGGTGGCTCCCTGGACACCTCCGCCCTTGCGCAGCACACCCCACGAACGGGGCTGCCTAAGCTGACCGAAAAGCCCGAGCGCACCCGGATCCTTCCCGGCCACGAGACGGACACCGCCCTAATCAAGTTCACCGATGGATCAGGGGTCAAACTAAGGGCGGGAGGGCTATCTGGTGCAGATCCGGAGGCTCAAGCCGTATCCCTGCTCCTCGAACAGCTCGGGGTCGAGGTGCGACGGCTCTTCCCTCAGCCAGACTCAACCCTGGATTCCTGGCGCTCCCAAGCCGAAGCCCGATCGGGAGAGCCTCTACACGACCTGACCCTCTTTTATTCCCTGCACCTTCCAGCAGGTCTGAATCTGGGGCGACTGTGTGACCAACTCAACCGATTCGACGTAGTCCGCCGAGCCTGGCCCATCGGGTCAGTCAGTGACCCGGTTGTTGCCGCCCCGATGGCCACCGGAGAATACAGCGGGCAGCAAGGCTACCGCGGGCCCGCCCCGCTGGGTGTCGATGCAGACTTCGGCAACAGCTACAGCGGTGGCCTTGGCACGGGCATCACCATTGCGGACGTGGAAACGGGCTGGACGGACGACCACGAAGACATCGCCCACAAGGCACAAGGCAGCTACATCGGGCTGTGCTGCGCCCCTTACCCCTGGGACCACGGTACGGCCGTCCTGGGCGCATTGATTGGTGAGCATCAAGAGTTGGGCGTACGAGGCCTGGTGTACGACGCAGACATTCTGCTCTCCACGCACCAGGGATTTGCGATCAACGTCCCCGCTGCCATAACCAACGCCATCGCCGCCCTAACGGCAGGTGACTTCCTCGTTTTGGAAGTGCAATGCCAGGATGCTCCCCTTGGCCCTCACCCTTGCGAGTGGGATGACGCAATCTTCGCAAGCGTGCGACTGGCCACGGCCTCCGGAATCCACGTGTACTCCGCTGCCGGCAACGGGGGCCACGACCTAGACGACCCCAGCTACGGGGGCAAGTTCGACCGCACGGCGAGAGACTCGGGGGCAGTCATCGTGGGCGCATCCCAAGGGGCCGCGCTCACAGCGGCCAGTTTCTCGAATTACGGAACCCGTGTGGACCTCCACGGCTGGGGCGCAAGCGTCACCACCACCGGGTACGGCGACCTCTTCAACGGAGGCCCCCTATCCACCTACACGGCCCAGTTCAGTGGGACCTCCAGCGCCACCCCGATTGTGGCCGGCGCTGCGGCTCAACTTGCAGGGATTCATACCCAAGTGACAGGCCTCACCATCGGCCCCAAACAACTTCGCGAGCTCATGGTGAGTACGGGCACACCAACAAGCAGCGGCCCGTCCATCGGCCCACGCCCGGACGTGCGGTCAGCCGTCGAGGCCTTGGGTTTTCCCGTTGTGAACATCACCGGGACCCTGGTTCCCGGTGGTGCCTACACGGCCATAAGCAGTGGCCAGCCCGGAGATGGCTGCGTCATGGTCTTTGGGACGGCCATTCGCGATGTGAACCCGGTGGCAGTCCCCCCCTACGGCTACTTCATGCTGGCCGGGAACCTCACTCGTAAGCAAGCCGGAGCTCTCGACGCCAGTGGAAATCTCAGCTACAGCGAGGCCATCCCCGCCGATCCCAACCTATCCGGAACAACCTTGGGGTACTGCCTAACCTGGCAGCGCTTCCTCTCAGGTCAGCCGGGTATTGGAGCGTTCGGGAACGTGGCGGCCATCGAGATCCAGTAGCGAACGGGGACAAGCCCCGAACTACTTCAGTTCGTCCCAGTAGTCGCCCGGCATGTCGTGGGCGATCTTAAGCGCACCGTTCGCCCCGCCATATACGGGTTCCTCAGTCCTGATCACGCGGCCCGCACCGAGCGTCCGGACCATCTCAGCTTCAATGGCCGTGTCCAGCCCTCGGATCTGGCTACCGCCGCCGGCCAAGAGCACACGGTCTTTCAAGCGCGCCTGAAATTCAGGGTCAAACGTAGCGATCAACTGGCCCAAGCCTTCGACGATAGGGGGCACGATCCGGCTGCACGCCGTGCGAATAGGATCGGTTAGGTCAAAGCTCTGGGGCTTGCCCTGCACAGGAAGGTCAACCTTGAGGCCTTCGGCCTTGGGTTCCACAGTGGAGTAGCGCTCCTTTATCCCCTTCACCATCTGGATGCTGAATTGCGCCTCGGGGAAGGCGGCGGAGATTTCCTCACTGAGTTGCTTGTCCACAAAGTCACCAGCCGTCGTCAGGGTGATCTGGTCGGACTCCTCAGGCATGGTGCCATGCATCCGGCACAGGTCCACGGTACCCGCTCCGATGTCAATCACGAGAACGTCCTCGAGCATGTCCAGGCCGTAGGCCACGGAGAAGGGCTCAGAGCAAAGCATGACTGAGTCCACCGCCTTCTTGGCTGCCTGGAGGATGGCATCTTTGTTGTGAATGGACGCTTGGGCCGGCACACCGATCACGGCGTAGACAAGTTCGTCGCTGCGTGGTTTTGCCAGGCGGACGATCTCCTGCACAAGATCCTGAGCAGCCCGCAGGCTTTCACCATCTTCGGCTCCATCCTGATTGAATTTCAGAACACCGTGTTCGAGGGGGCGATGCAAGTTCAGAGAGAGGCGCTTGTCGCGAGCCTCTTGCCCGAACAGCACGTCCTTCTGGAGAAGTTTGCGCGCAACGGGGTCTTTGGGGTATCCAACAAACGATTCCACGGTTTCCCGCACACCATTGGATGCGCTCACCGAAGTTCGCGAAGTGCCTAAGTCGATGCCCATGTAGAGCACGCCCTGCTTATTTTCGTCGGAGTCTTTGGAAGCTTTGGTGTCGGCCATATCAGATTTTCCGGATGATGAAGAAGGTAGGAATTCAATTCCCACGAGCGAGCCACCACGCCCTCACTGGGGATACGAGCGTGACGAAGTTAGAAGATTTCAGATCGTATCATTGCCCGACTCGCATCAAGAACAGGGATAGGCGCAGTTTCATAAAAACACGTGCCTGCTGCACCAGAGCGGGACAGGCCAAAGACGCCCAAGCGCGGTCAGCCGATAAAGCGAAAAGCAATCAGGCGCCGCTTCTGCGATCCACCATCCGACGCCTGTGCTCGAGGTTTGCCGTAAGCAATTCCGCCAGCACCGACGAGCGCATTTCCTCTACTTCTGGGTCAATGGTGTTTTCCGGAAGGTCGATGCCCCGGTGCCGCGGTTCGCGAGGAGCTTCACCGAACGGCCCGGAGACTCCCATTCCGACTTCGTGTAAGACCCCGGATTGGGATACGAAACTCGCCGGGATAAGGGTCTCGAGTGCCTCGATCCGCTGCCGCAGGGAGCGCACTGCAAAGCTCTCCTCAACCGATCCAGGACCAGGTAGGACCGAGCCGGTCTCTACGGATTTGAGTCGGGCCAACTCATGGTGGAGCCGTTGCAACTCACCTTCCACGCGGGCCAGCAAACCCTGCCCCCGACCGCCCACAGGGCCCATACCCCCGGCAACCGGAATCCGCCTTGGGATATTGATCGTGTGCACAACGTTGTTGCGCCGGAATGAAGGTTGGGTACCCATATAAGCGTTCCTATATTTGACCGCAGGCGCTGCGGCCACTACCCCTAAGTCGCGATCCTGGGTCCGGGAACGGCCATTTGCTCCATTCTGAGACGCGAAACAATGCCCAGCCCACCCAGGCCGCAGGTTCCAAGCTCCGGCAGCCGCACTGAATTAGCCAAGTCATGAATGAAAGGAATGCCCCTCGGTACACTACCGCCCCCCCCTAAGAGCACACAAGGTACCCCATGAGCATGTTGGAATGGTTCCAGCGCGGAACCCAGGAAATGATGGTCGCGCGTCCAGATGGGACGAAGGCCCAGGTCGTTTGGAAACATCCCGATCCGACCATCCCCATGAAGAGTCAGCTCACCGTCGATGCCGACGAGAAGGCCATCTTCTTTCGTGACGGCAAAGTCGTGTCGGTACTCGACCCAGGCCGGCACACCCTGGACTCGGACAACCTGCCTTTCTTATCCAATCTGGTCGACAGCTTCACGGGCGGTAACGTCTTCGTTTCGGAGGTATTCTTCGTCAACGTACGTGAGCACCCCGGCATCAAATTCGGCGGCCGCATTGGACACGTCGAAGATCCCAAGAGCGGGGTACCGGTGGAGACCATGGTGCACGGCGAATTCTCATTTAGAGTCACCGATCCTGAGAAGCTCATTCTGGGACTGGTCGGCATGGGCCGCGCTGAATCCGCCTTGGTCAAGGCCTGGCTCAAGGAGCAGGTACTCAAAGTTCTGCGCGACACGATTGCTGAGCTAATCGTAAAACAGAAGTGGCCTCTACTAGACGTCACCTCCGGTGCCTACACCGAAGAAATCGAACAGTCCATGCTCCGTCGCGTCACGCCCCACGTGGAGGATTACGGGATAGAGATCGCTCGATTGGGCAACTTCGTCATTGGCATCGATGAAGAGGACGCCGACAACCTTAAAGCCCTGTACATAGACGCGGCCTACCTGAAGACGGTCGGCGGAGTCGACAACTACCAGCGCTTCGCCGCAGGCAAAGCCATGATGGGCGCTGGCGAAGGCATGGCCGCAGGTGGCGGCGGTGGCGGCGAAGGCGGAGGCGGAGCGGCAGGTTTACTTGGCGGAGCGGGCCTAGGCGTCGGCCTCGGAATGGCTCAAATGCTCGTGCGCGACCCGCGGGGCGGAGAGAGTCTTGCTCCAGCCACCCCGGGTACCGCATGCCCGAGCTGCTCGGCCGTCGTGGCCCCCGGCAAGTTCTGTAGCGCGTGTGGTGAATCGCTTAAGCGCGAGATTCCAAGCGGTACTTTCTGCACTGCCTGCGGAGAGACCATGGCCCCCGATGGGCGCTTTTGCGGCTCATGTGGAGAAGCCCAGAAGGCAGCCTCGAAGGAGTAGCCCGTGGCCGGCATGGCCCACGGCGCCACGGAGTAGCCAAACTCATTCTGCTCCCCCTTCGCGGCACCAGCCGGCCAAGCGAGGACATTCGCACCGCCAGTAAGCAGCGCCACAAGGATGAGCGTTGCTCGCCGCGGCAATAAACGCCCTGGCACCTTCCCCCGGAAGCCGCCCGCGGCGCAGGCGGCCAGCGCTAAACACTGCGCAGGGACTGCCCCCAATTCACCATAAGCGACCCCCGAGAGGAGCAACCCTCCCATCGCAACCAGCCATGGCGTGAGCACCCAGGCCGAAGGAATCGTGCCAACGCGCAGTATGCCCATCACCCAGGTGCCACCCAAGGCGAAGCACATAGCGCCGGCGATCAAAGCAGCCCCCACGTACGAGTGCGCGAGACAGCCCGCCGCACCCACGGTCACAATCAAAAGCCCCTCAGTTAAACCGGGAGCTTCTGGATCTAACTGCACTGACGCCAAGAGCCAAAAGGCCCAGCCACCTAGGAACATAGCTGCTGCAGCGTCCCATTCCAGATATCCAAGGCGTGGGCGCAGAATGCCGTAGCAGAGCACAAGCAGGAGAACGCCCCACACGGTAAGGCGCCGGCGAAAGGAATCGGCCCACACGCTTGGCACGAAGATCGCCAGCACAGCGGCCCACAGTGTCCAGTCCAGCGCCTCCCTCGGGGGGAAGAGAGGCAACCGTTGCTTCAGCCCGTAATGACCCGCCAAGAGAGCGACGGGTACAAGCACCCGAGCTCCACGATGAACCATCCCGCCGCGAGCGGATCTATTCCAGATGCGTCCCGTCAGGGTCAAGACCAGGGCCGCGCCCGCGAATCCCCAGACAAGGGGTAGCAAAATCCCCACGGCCTACTTGTGCAAACCCTCGATGAAAAACGTCAGTTCAATATCTGCGCTGAGAGCTTCCGTAGGGAAACTCTCCATCCCAAACTTGCGTCGATCGATGGTCAACTTCCCTTCCAGGCCCGACCGGTGCCCCATTCTTGTGACCTTGTTTCCGATCAGGGTCATGGGGAAGTTCACCTCACCTTTCACCCCACGCAGATTCAGAATCCCCGTAACGGAGTAGGTCGGGCGCTTAGAAGTCGACTCCTCGCCAGCCACAATCCGCGTTGAACTGAACGTGGCCTCAGGAAACTGTTTGGCATTAAGAAAATCCGGGCCACAAATGTGCTTGTCACGTCCCTCGCTTGCTGAGTCCGCGCTTGCCGTGTCGATGGTGATCTGCACCTCGCATCCCGAGGGATCGTCCGCATCGAGAACGTAGCGACCCGACAGGCCCGTAAAGCGACCATAGAAGGCCGACACCTCCATGTGCTCGATGCGGAACAGGACGCCAGAGTGGACGGAATCCACCTGGAACTCCAGAGCCTCATCGGCATTCGAGGCAGCCGAGGGCACACGGGATTGGGCGCTGGAAGTCCATGCAATGGCTAGAAGACCGGCAAGAATAAGGGTTAGGTAGGTGGGCTTCATGGGAGGCGTCAAGAGCGCTTACAGAGGATGGGAAGAAAACATGAGTCTCTATCCTGCTATTCCCGAGCCACAAACACCCCCATTCGATTTGTCCTTGTACGCAAGACTCACCGGGCTACGGTGTTCCCCCGGACGAGGTCCCCATGCCACCTGAATCCTTCCTTCCAAGCTTGGCCCTGATCGCAGTCCTGGGCATCGCTGCCCAGTGGGCGGCTTGGCGCTTGAACCTGCCCTCGATCCTGCTGTTGCTCCTGACGGGGATTGCGGTGGGGCCCCTCCTGGGCTGGGTCGACCCCGATGCCCTCCTGGGCGAATTACTATTCCCCGTTGTTTCGCTCTCGGTCGCGGTCATCCTCTTCGAGGGCGGCCTCACCCTAGACATCGCCGAGCTGCGCACGATCGGCCCTGCGGTCCTGCGACTGTGCACCGTCGGTGTGGCTTGCACCTGGATTCTCACGGCACTGGCCGCTCACTTCCTGGCTGGACTTGTCTGGCCCTTGGCGATCCTCTTAGGTGCGACCCTTACCGTGACGGGCCCCACGGTAGTGGGACCTTTATTGCGACAGGTGCGACCCCGGGGCGTTGTGGGTCCAGTGAGCACCTGGGAGAGTATTGTCGCCGACGTTCTCGGCGCGACCCTGGCCGTACTCGTCTTTCACTCCATCCTGATTGGTAGTGATTTCTCAGCCCAAGGTCTGGGCCCCGCGCTCAAAAGCCTGACCCTCACCCTTGGAACGGGTCTCCTGGCTGGAGTTGGCGGCGCAACGCTACTCGGCTGGCCACTCCGTCGGCACTGGGTACCCGACCACCTACACAGCCCGGTAGCTTTGGTGCTTGTGCTGGGCATCTACGCCATATCCGATTCCATTTCACCGGAGTCGGGCCTGCTGGCAGTCACGCTCATGGGCGTAGCGCTCCGCAATCAACGGCGCACTCCGGTGGGACACATCATCGAGTTCAAGGAGAATGTACGCACCCTTCTTATCTCGGTGCTCTTCATTGTCCTGGCCGCCCGCATCGAGAGCGAGGACATACTCAATCTCGGGCCCGGGGCCTGGCTGTTTGTCGTTGCCCTCATCGTAGTGGTGCGGCCCGCCGCTGTTGCCATCGCGACACTCGGCAGTCCCCTAAAATACAAGGAGCGGATTTTCCTCGCAGGACTCGCCCCCCGTGGAATCGTGGCCGCTGCGGTGTCCGCTCTATTCGGGGAGGAGCTCCTTCGGGCTCAGATCCCTGGCCTGGAGGGCATTGAGCATTTCGCACCTCTGACCTTCTTGGTCATTGTGGTCACCGTGGTGGTCTACGGCCTTGGAGCGCGCCCGCTCGCACGGGCACTAAACCTCGCCGAGGCCGACCCCCAGGGAGTCTTGATTGTGGGAGCCAACCCATTCGCCAAGGCCCTCGCCCACGCTCTCAAGAGTGTCAACCTCCAGGTACTCCTCGTGGACAGCAACCACGCCTCTGTGGTGGACGCCAACCTTGAGGGTCTCACCGCACGCTGTGCCAACGTGCTTAGAGAGGACAGTCCCGAGCACCTCCCCCTGGGGGGTATAGGCCACCTGTTCGCGCTGACCCCCAATGACGAAGTCAATTCCTTGGCCTGCTTGCACTACCGCGAGGTATTTGGCCGGGCTCGCTGCTTCCAGTTTGAGGCGCCTGCACCGTCCAAGCATAAAGGTCATGGAGATCTGCGCGGCCGTGAACTATTCGGCACGGGCACGTCCCTGCCCGAACTTCTGGCGCGCATGGAGCGCGGAGAGACGATCCGGGTGACCCCTCTCTCCGAGGCATTCGGACTTGAGGCCTGGCATGAGGAGTACGGGCCACATGCACTGCCACTATTCAGCGTGGAAGCAAGTGGATTCCTGCGAGCCAATACGCCCGACCGCCCCTTCGAATCCACTCCGGATGCCCGACTGATCGGTCTGGCTGGTCCCGGCCGGAGCGAAGGCTAGCCGCTGCTCGCAGCACGCCCCAGGGACATCGCTTCCTCTGCAACTCCCTCGGAAGGCAAGATCTCTACCAGACCATCCGTTCCTAGCCGCACCCGCATGCCCGTCTCTAGCGCGCGCAGGACACACGGGACCCCCACGATGGCGGGCAGGTTCTTCTCCCGAGCTAAAATCGCGGCGTGGCTGAGCCAACCGCCCACTTCCGTCACCAGTCCCCCAGCCGTACCGAAGACAGCACTCCAAGAAGGATCCGTGAAGCGCGTCACGAGAATCTCACCCGCCTTGAAATCGTCAAGATCTTCCACGCATGTGCAGACACGCACGAAGCCCACGACATCCTCCGCACCCGCCACTCTGGATCCACGCAATCCGAGCGCCTCCGCGGCGGGCAACTCAAACTGGAGCCCCTCCCTCCCCAGACCTTCGATATCCCGCGGAGTCAGGCGCGTGGGCAGATCCATCCCTTCCAGGACCTCTCGAAGGCGCTCCGCCTTCGCCATTTTGATTCGGAGGTCACCCGGAAGGACAGCAGCGCCGTCCGAGCTCCGGACGAGTCGCGAAACGTCTCCAGGCTCCAGCGACCACACCGCATCCCCTTCAAGGCCCAGCCTGCTGCTCAACTCGCTGACAGCCCTGCGTGCCAGGGCCAGATCCACCAGGGCATAGTGTTTTGCATCCTCTTTGAGGACCTGAAGGCGACGGGCACGCTCCACCGTGGCAGCCAAGATGCCCTTCAGGACTTCTCCGGCCCGCTGAGCCCCGCCCTCTGCCTGTACTCCAGCCCTCCCCGCAAGGGAGCCCACCAAACGGGAGTCGTCGCCGTAACGCTCCTCGGCCCATTCAAAGTCATGAAGCGCCCGGTGGTGCATCCGTTGCAGGAAGGTGCTGGTCCCGTCAGTGCCGCTCCCGTTCAATTCCTCCATGGCCCGACTGGCAGCACCGCCCCGTGGAGCCAGGTGAGAGGCAGGATTCAGACCCGCGTCCTCCAAACGTTTGCGCGCCCCCGACATGAACCATTCGGCGGCGACGTTGACCCGTTCGGCCGTCACATAGGAGCGCGTAGTAAAGCGCTCCAAGCGATCCTCAAATAAGGTCACCAGGTCTCGGGCCTCCAGACGGCTCAGGTCCAGCGCCCGGTCAAGGGTCGCCGTCCGTTTTGCGCGCTGAGCAAGAGACGCCACCTCAAGCTCAAGAACAGGGAGGCAGCGTGAGAGCTGAAAGCCCGCCCATGAGGAGATTCCGCCGTCCTGCGCCCGCTGAACACCTTTGTGGGTCCACACCTGCCCGAAGGCGAACTGCACGCGCTCGTGACCATTCTCTTCTGGACTGAAACGAACACCGAGGCTGCGACAAGCCAGGTCGACCGTCCCCCCGGGCAACCACATGTCCGCCATGAACCGAGCACTGAAGGGGGTCGGACTGGGAAGTAATTCGCTGACTTCATCCTGTACGAGCAGCACCGCATCGACCGGCTCGCCGATAACGGCCGTCACCAACCGCTCCCGGTCCCGTTCAAAGTGGCCAGCACCAGAACCCTCTGAGCCCGCCCGAACGGTGATGTCCCGGGCTTGAAGGATGGATAGAGCTCCCCTCACCATCGCCCACTCCACATCCTGGGGCGTACCGAAGCGCTCTTCGATACGTCGCCCCATGTCCACTAGGTCATCAAAGTTGGAATCCTCGGGTTGAGCCCCCTCACGCAGTGCGCCGGTCAGGCGCCCAAACGTAGCGGCCTCGGGCATGACTTGACCGCCCACGAGTTCCTCCCCCACGCCCCGGGTCCACTCGACCAGGCTCGCTCCCGCATCTGTGGGGTGCTCGGTAAATAAGACCCCAGAGTACTGAGCAGGCACCATGGCCTGGACCAATACTCCTCCTCGGGTGTCCGTGCTGCCGCTCGCGAGGGCGAGCCCTGAGCGCAAAGATGCGGCAACGCTCTCAATGGCCTCCATCAGCTCCTCGGAATTCACGTGCAGCTGTGTGTCGTAGATCCCCGCGAAACTCGCGTGGGCGCCATCTTCCCCCAAACCCGAACTGCGCACGGCGACGTACTGAACGCCCAGGCGCCGAAATGCGCGACGTACATCCCGCTCAAGAAGCATTCTGCTGTCGGGGTTAGCCAGGGCTTCCACCCCCCAGGTGGTAAGAGCAAATCCCCAGGGAACCGGCATCCCCATCGCGGCCATAACGCCAAGGCGCTCCGCTTTGCGACCCACGTCCTCCTGTCCGCCGCACTTCACGAGGGTTCGCGTGAAGGGGCGAACTTGGTCGCGCCGCCCCAGAACACTGCGGTGCGCGGCACGGCCTTGCAATGCAACCCAGGCGAGGGAGAGGACCAGGTAAACGTTCTGCCCGGCAGTGAGGTTCCAAGTCAGCACTATCAATAGCCCCCCTACCGCAGCCGCAGCCAGGCAGAGAAGTGAACGACCGCGCCCGGTAGACCGGCGGGACCAGCGCCCCTCCATCAAAAGTCCGGCCGCCAAACCCCCACAGCACAGGGCCAGAACACGTGAGGTATCAGGCACATTCAGAGCCGGCAACCACAAGAAGGTCTGCTTCGCGCCCATTCCTCGACTGACCTGACCGACCGCCGTCAGCAGTGCCAAAAACAACACGAGTTGAATCATGCTGCCGATTAGGTTTCGGACGGGAGTGAGCCCTGCAGTCCGACGCAGCTCACGTAAAGCTCGAGCACGCCGCACGGGGTCAAACTTCAAGCTAGCACCCACCACGGACCAGGCTTGCTTGTTCTTCCACTCGACCCAGTGATCGCATCCACCCTTCCAAGACAGGGGCAGGGTGGCTGCACGCGCGACCAAGGCCAGGAGTGCGATGGCCCACCCCAGTCCCAGCCATCCGCCCATGGCCTCAAGCCAACCCGCGAAGGTGGAGACAAGCCAACCGTAGGGTGTCCGTCCAGCTCGCTGGAGCGCCCACTCTGCCCGGTACGCCCTCTCGCCTGCGCCGGCGGGCAAGTACTCGTGAGGCACGGTGTAACGCCCAATAAACTCGCCGCCGCCGCGCGTCACCCGCAGGCCCAGGACAGATCCGTAAAATGAACTTCGCTTGTCGTAGCAGGGAACAATAACCCTGGAATCACCAAAGGAGGCCAGAGCCAGCCGTCCTTCTGCACGGGTCATTCCACGCAAGTAAGCATTGACGGCGCCCGGCAGGTGGCCCGCATTGAACTGATCGGGATGGCGGACGTCCACGAACAGAACGCCCCCCGCAGTCACCTGCTCCTGAACTTCCGGTGTGTCGAGCAGCTGGTCCCCGCCCGGAAAACTAGGCAACTCGCGCAAGCTGCTTCGATCGCCACCACCTGTGATCTGTCGGTTTTCCGCCACCCATTTCTCGAAGCCCCCAACCACAAAACGCAGGCCCGGGTGGGTAGAGCGGAGGGCCTCGGTAAGTTCCGAGCTTCGGTTGCCCGAGAAGCAGACCAGCACGGCCCCGGCAGCAATGGCTTGATCGTGCTCTCCTGCAAGAAGGTCCGGGTAGGGAATGTGCTGCGCACCGGCCAAGCTGCCCTTCTCAATCTCCTCGGGCTCGCGTACGTCGATGACCTGCAGCCCCTCCGGTAAAGCGAGTAGAGCGGATAGGCCAGCGCTCGAGAGTCCGGCAGGATGTTCCCCCTGAGTGCTCAGATCCAAGGTGAATAAGCTGCTGTCCGCTACCCCTTGTCCCGCCTCCAAAGCGGGCCGCACGAGAGCCTGGCGTAGGCGAGCCTCATGGGCATCTGCCACCTTCAGGTGGTAGAGCAGGAACGTGCCTGCCGTGAGAGCCCAGAGGACCCCCAACCCCACGACCGTCCCTCTGTTAGCACCGGAATTAGAGCCTACTCCTGGTTGCGAGCGACGCCGAAACATCAACCCGGAGGCACCCACAGCCACCAACCCCAGCACCTGACTGGCGCTGGCGAAGAGGTTGATGACCAGATCCGGTGAAGGAATGGCCAGGAAAAGGACATGGGAGTGCATGGAGAGGATCCGGCGGAGAGACCTGCAAACCCAACTCCGGGGCTCCGTGGGGACTAGGTCACTAAAGCCGTAAATTCTTGCCCAATTCGGATCAGATTGAGACTTAGGCGCGGCGCGTACCCCCGGCGGGGTACTTTTCACCTGTACCGCGCCACTATGAAACCCCTCTTCCCACACCCCTCCTGGAAGGCGAAAACCACGCTTCCGACCCTCCTTCTGGGCCTCACGCTCAGCATTGGGTCCTGCAATCACGCACCGGACCCGG
>JAPKBO010000302.1 GCA_028823395.1 Planctomycetota bacterium
AAACCGCCTCTGGCCTGCCGTTCTGATTGATCACTGGATCGCGCTAGTTCGCGTTGGTTCGCGACGTCTCGCGGCCTGTACGCGGCCTGCAGGAGTCGGTCCGGCCAAACCAGTTCAGGTCAACGTGGAACATCAAGGGGTACTGTTCCCCAGTGCCTGAGCCAAACACCTCCATCCGCCCATGGCAGGGCGACATCACTGCCCTGAGCGTTGACGTGATCGTTAACGCCGCCAACGAAAGTCTGCAGGGGGGCGGCGGAGTCGACGGCGCTATCCACCGGGGCGCCGGCCCCGCCCTGCTCGAGGAATGCCGGACCCGTTACCCGGATGGCGGGTTTACCGGCGGCGCCTTCATTACCGCTGGACACCGCTTAAACGCTGGATGGGTGATCCACACGATCGGCCCCCGCTGGAAGGGCGGTGACCGAGGCGAACCTGAACTGCTCACGGATTGTTACCGCAACTCCCTCCAGGCAACTGCCGACCTCGGTGCTCGGACCGTGGCATTCCCTGCCATCTCGACGGGGATCTTTGGCTACCCGACTGAGAGGGCCGCCCTAGTCGCAGTCCACACCGTGAGGGGGTTCCTCCGCGAACCCGGCCACGGTATCGAAGAGGTTGTCCTTGTGGCCTTTGACTCGCGAATGATGGCCATCTACCAGAGGTTGTTGGAGACCGAGTAGAGCCGCCCAGCAGGGTGGCCCCTGAACTCCGCTCGCAGGAAGAAGAGCCCGAATAAGGGTGGCGCGAAACCCCGAGACTCTTGAATCGAAAGGGATCTCAGAGCCGTCTCAGCAGGGCCGGGAACGCGGCTAGACAACAGCGGGACCGCGGCGCAGCCAAATTAGGAAACCAGTCAGTTCCCTGTCACTTTCAGTTGTGTCTGTTAGGTCGTTCCAACTTGAGCCGCTCGGATCCAGCGTGCGAGGCCAACAAAGGCCATGACCAGGAATAGCCCGTAAAGAGCGGCGAACATGTACGCCCCGGTGGCTAGGTATAGCCCTATGGCTGAGACGTTGACGGGAAGGATCCACAGCCACCATGACTCAACCTTCTTCCTCGACAACAGCAACATCGCCACGACGGAAGCGGCCACGATTGATGCGTCCCAGTAGGTGTAGAGAGCGTCATCCCAGCCAGCATCAAGCAGCCAACCGAGGGCCATGGTCGCGATCACGCCGCCGGCGAGGGCGAGGACGCGTGCTGGGTTTGATAGCCGGGTGACTAACAATTCCGTCTGCTCTTCTCCGCCCCGTGTCCACTGGGCCCATGCCCAGAACTGGACCGGGAGGTAATAGCCCCAATGGAGCCACTCCTGGCCGACAAGACCGATGTCGCGAAAGAACCAGCCCATAAGGATCACCGAGACGATGCCAACGGGCAGGGCGAGCACATTGCGTCGCTGTGTTATCCAAACCGACCACAGCGAAGTCATGGTGCCACCAAACTCGACCCATCCCGGGACGACATCGGGGGCAAAGCGCTTGGTGCCGAGCCAGTACAGGGTGCAAGCAAGGAGTGACCCAATTGCGGCAATAGCAGCCTGACGGTGCTCCCATCTGCGACCAAACCAGGGCGCAGCGGTCGCTTCGGGACCCTCAGTTGCGGGAATCGTAGCCATCGGCGAATACCTTAAACGAGAGGCGAAAATTGAGTGAGAGGGTGAACGATTTCTAACGCGTGGGCAAGGCGTTCGACGTGGGGGCCGGATAACACCTGAACAGCAGCACCAGACTTATTGGCAAGTTCGACCATCCGTTCGTGCATCCACTGCCGTTCTCGTTCGGATTCGCGGGTGCCGTCCTGCTCCCATGCAAAGTCGGGACTACAGATGAGATAGAGATCGGGACTGGGCGTGATGAATGAAGGGCCGGCTCGGTCAAGGTAACGCTCGTGCCAGACAGCAGTAACAAGCCCATCGGTATCGGCGATCACCACGCCGTTGATAGCTAGCCGGGCGAGGTCGTCCTCAAGTGACCGTTGAGCCATAGCGATCCGGTAGAACTCATCACTATCCCAGTGCTGATTACCCAGGTGACGACGGCCCTCCCAGTACCAGCGCCCATGTTCAGGCACCCAGGTGGTACCAAGTTCTATGGCGAGTGCTTCAGCAAGCGTCGATTTCCCTGTCGACTCAGCCCCGATTAGCACCACTCGTCGGGAGAGATCGGCCCGGGCTGCTGGCACCAAGCAATGGAAGTGCGCTCCCAAATCAGATCGGATCTCAGTGGCGGAAAATGGGTACGTAGCGCGCTCAAGGTCAACTGACACGTGCATAGCTCCCATTAGCTCCGCCCAGCCGTCACCGTAGGATTCGGATGTGAAGGCAAGGTCCGGTTTGACGGGCAAGACGTCGAGAGTTCGTGCGGCCCACGGCTCATTTTCCTCAGGCAGATCGTCGGGGGTAACAACCACGGTGACATTGGTCGGGGCAGCGTCTTCGAGCCAGCGCCGCCGCAACTCAGCTGGCAGCGTCTGATCGGTCCGCTCGCACAACAGGACGTAGAGGTGCTCAACCTGTGCCGCCGACACCTCGATCAAATGGCGGTGTCCGAGGTGAGGTGGATTGAATTTCCCCACCGTGACACCGGTAGATGCGGTCACCTCGGGTTCCGTTTGCCTCTCATGGCACCAAGACCGCGTGCAGCGGGGGTGTCTCGTCGTTCTCGCCGGCCTTTGTGGCCAGTAGTTCGCACTCCTCTTCCAGGGGCGCCACCCTCGGGCCGTTGACTTCCACGGCTCCACGCTACGGGCCGACCAGCAGGGCTGCCAGAACGGCCTAGTCCTCGAAGATCACTCCGGCGGCTACCGGA
>JAPKBO010000091.1 GCA_028823395.1 Planctomycetota bacterium
GACCTTCCAATTGATCTGGTGGACCTTCAAGGGCTTGGTGCTGGCGAGCATGATCTTGGGAAGTCGAGTCAATTAACTGCTCCTGAGGTTGCCCTTGGGCGCTCGGGGCACAAGAATCGACCGCAGCTAGGTGAGCGGCCCGCCTCGACCGGGGGCTCTCTCCATTCCCTCCCAGCCCAGAACCAAGGACCAGAGATCATGCGCGTCGGTGTTCCCAAGGAAGTCGCTCCTGAGAGGCGGGTGGCGGCCGTGCCCGAGGTGCTCGCTAAATTCAAGCGGGCGGGGCTCGAGCTCCTCGTGGAGAGCGGTGCAGGTGAGGCCAGCGGCTTCAGCGATGAGGGCTACCGCGATAAGGGTGCCAGTGTCGGAACCCGCGAGGAGGTACTCGCCTGTCCGATCGTTCTCGCTGTCGATCCTCCAGCCACGAACACTCTCGCCAAGGACTCCATCCTGATCTGCATGCCCGACCCCTTGGGTCAGGCACCGCGCATCGCGGAAATTGCTCGGCAGGGTGTGACCTGCTTCGCCATGGAGCTCATGCCGCGCATCTCCCGCGCGCAGTCCATGGACGTGCTGTCCTCCATGGCCAATGTGGCCGGCTACAAGGCCGTGCTCCTCGCCGCCGTACGATTGCCCAAGTTGTTCCCGCTCATGATGACCGCTGCAGGCACGGTGCGTCCGGCCAAGGTTTTCGTCCTGGGTGCTGGTGTCGCCGGGCTGCAGGCCATCGCCACCGCGCGTCGCCTAGGCGCCATCGTTGAGGGTTACGACATTCGCTCCGACACCAAGGAACAGGTGGAGAGCCTGGGTGCGCGCTTTGTGGAGTTCGACCTCGGCATCGGCGACATGCAAGACGAGGGTGGTTACGCCAAGGAACTCACCGACGAACAAAAAACACTACAGGCCAAGCTCATGGCGGAGGCCATCCAGTCTTCGGACTGCGTCATCACCACGGCCCAGGTGCCCGGCCGCAAGGCGCCGATCCTGATCCACGCGGAGGTCGTCGCGGGTATGAAGCCCGGCTCGGTAATCGTCGACATGGCCGCCGACAGCGGCGGCAACTGCGCTCTGTCCGAGGCCGGCCAGGAGGTCCTGGCCCACGGCGTCTGCATCATCGGCACCAGCAATCTGCCGGGAACCGTGGCGCAGTCCTGCAGCACGCTCTACGCCAACAACCTCATCACCTTCCTGGCTGAGCTTGTGGATGACGACGGCAAGCCCAACCTAGACATGGAAAACGAAGTCATCGCCGGTCCGTTGGCCTGCCACCAAGGCGAGGTCACCCACTCACGCATCTTGGAGATTCTCTCGTGATCGTCCTCTGTCTGATCCAACTCACTCCCTCGGCCCTGATCGCCTCGATTACGGTACTTGTGCTCGCCATCTTCCTGGGCTTTGAGTTGATCTCAAAGGTGCCGCCCACCCTGCACACGCCGCTGATGAGTGGGGCGAACGCGATCTCCGGCATCACAATCGTGGCTGCGTTGATGGCCTCCAACGCGCAGCTGTCCGGAGGCAACAAGACAGTGGCCGGCATCCTGGCCTGCATGGCGCTCGCCCTGGCGACGATCAACTGTGTCGGTGGCTTCATGGTCACCGGCCGCATGCTTGAGATGTTCAAGCGCAAGGAAGGCTGATCGTGGAGTGGTTCCAAGCACTAGGCTATTTGCTATCGGCCGTTCTCTTCATTGTTGGCCTGAAGTACCTGGGGTCCCCGCGCACCGCTGTGCGGGGCAACCAACTCGGCGCCCTGGGCATGCTGCTGGCTGTCGTGGTGACCGTGGCTGCCGAATGGGGCGGCGAGGGCATCATCGGCTGGAGCCTGATCGGCATCGGCCTGGGGTCGGGTGCGCTGATCGGTATTGTGATGGCCAAGAAGGTCGAGATGACGGGCATGCCTGAAATGGTGGCGCTGCTCAACGGCTTCGGCGGTGCGGCGTCGGCCTTGGTGGCGCTCTCCGAGTTGCTGGGCAGCACGCCCGAGAGCCTGGCGGATCGCGGCGCGCTGGGCGCGGCGGTGTTCCTGGGCGCTATCGGCGCCAGTACGCTAATCGGTTGGGTCACCCTGACCGGCAGCGTAGGGGCCATGCTCAAGTTGAACGGCACCCTGCGCGGGACCTTGAGCTTCCCGGGCGTCAACCTGGTGAAGGCAGCCTTGCTTGCGGTTGGGCTTTATCTCGCCTACAGCCTGATCGGTGATCCAACGAACATCCCCATGACCTACGGGTTGGTGGGCGTCTCCTGCTTGTTGGGTGTGCTCTTCGTACTGCCGATTGGCGGCGCGGATATGCCCGTGGTCATGAGTTTCTTGAACTCTCTCTCGGGTCTGGCTGCCGCTGCAGCGGGATTCGTCGTGGGCAACGACGTGCTCATCATCTCCGGCGCCCTGGTGGGGGCGGCAGGGCTGATCCTGACCGGCATCATGTGCAAGGCCATGAACAGGGCTTTCGTGGACGTGATGTTCAAGACCTACGGGGTATCGGCTGGCAGTGATTCTGGCGAGAAGCGCACCGTACGCGGCTACGAAGCCGAGGAGGCCGCGCTGACCTTCGACGGCGTGCGCTCGGTCATCATCATCCCCGGTTACGGGATGGCCGTTTCCCAGGCGCAGCACGTGGTGCGCGAGCTGGCCGAGGAGCTGGAGCGGCGCGGGGTCGACGTCAAGTACGCCATCCACCCCGTGGCGGGCCGCATGCCGGGGCACATGAACGTGCTCCTGGCAGAAGCCAACGTGCCCTACGACCAGCTCTACGAGCTCGACGGCATCAACTCTCAGTTCTCTGACTGCGACGTGTGCCTCGTCGTGGGCGCCAACGACACCGTCAATCCCGCCGCTCACACCGACCCGACCGGGCCCCTCGGTGGCATGCCCGTGCTGGATGCGGAAAAGGCGCGCACGGTCATCATCGTCAAACGTTCCCTGTCACCGGGCTACGCTGGCGTGGACAACGAGCTCTTCTACCGTCCCTCCACGATGATGCTCTTCGGCGACGGCAAGGCCAAGTTGGCCGAGCTGCTGACCGAGGTGAAGGCTCTCTAGTCGCGGACCGCTAAGGGCCGCACGGCCGGTTCAGATTCCGCCCATGGAGGCCCAGGGTTCTTCCTCGGCCAGATCGCGGGTCTCATTGCCGTCGAATACGGCTGGGGTCAGGATGGCCAGGAATACGAGGGGTTCGTCGAAGGGGTTGTAGGTGGCGTGCACCTCGCCCATGGGGATGTGGGCCGTGTCGCCGGCGCCCATCTCGCTCTTCTCCTCACCTATCCATTGGATGCCGCGGCCGGACACGTAATAGAGGATCTCCTCCATGCGCGGGTGGCAGTGGAATGCGTGGAACTGACCGGGCTCCATCGTGACGCGCACCATGGCAAGCTCGCCGGGCCCCGTGAGTCCATTGCGCACCAGCCACTCGTGCTTGGAATCTCGTACCCACTCTACCTGGGCTTCGCCGGGGGGGACGAACCGCAGACCGGTGTCGGCGTCCACGGCTAGGACCTCTCGGGCAGGCGGATGGCCTTGAACTTGCGGATCTGCTCCGCGATGGCCACCTCAGTGGGGAAGCGCTCGGTGGAACTGGCTCCATAGAAGCCATCGATACCCTCCACGTTGCTGATGATGAACTCCGCGTCCGGCGGCATGGCGATGGGCCCGCCGTGGCACAAGCAGATGACGTCTTCGCGCACGCCTTTCGCGGCCTCGACGATCTCCTGCACCAGACCCACACACTCGTCGAGGGGATCGACCGTCGCGGCGCCGATCGTGCCGCCGCTGGTGCAGCCCATGTGCGCCACGACGATGTCCGCGCCGGCGTCGGCCATGCGGCGCGCCTCGTCGGGGTTGAAGGCGTAGGGGGTCGTCAAGAGGTCCATCTCGTGGGCCATGGCCACGATGTCGACTTCGAGCCCGTAACCCATTCCCGTTTCCTCAAGGGTTTCGCGGATGCGCCCTTCGAAGAGCCCGACCGTGGGGAAGTTTTGAATCCCGCTGAAGCCGAGTTCCACGAGCTCCTTCAGGAACAGGTGGGGCATCATGAACGGATCGGTACCACACACGCCGGCCAGGACAGGCGTGTGCTTCACCACCGGGATGACCTCGAAGGCCATTTCCTTCACGATCTGGTTGGCGTTGCCATAGGGCATCAGACCGGCCGTGGAGCCACGTCCCGCCATGCGGTAGCGGCCGGAGTTGTAGAGGATCAAGAGGTCGATGCCGCCCGCCTCCTCACTCTTGGCCGAGATACCCGTGCCCGCACCGCCGCCGATGATAGGTTCCCCGCGTGCGATCTGAGCGCGGAAGCGCTTGAGGATGCCCGTGCGGGAGTTGTCGTTCTGAATCGTGTCTTGGCTCATGGGGTCGGCGTTCCGGGGATCAGGTCCAGGAGGCGAGTCACGGCGGCTTCCGCGAACTCGGGATCGTTGATGTGGTGGTCGATTTCCGTGCAGGGGATGCTACCGCAACTGGCCGCGACTGCATCCATCAGAGCGCGCCGCGCTTCGGGGTCGTCGAAGGCCTTGCCCTCGGCATCGATGGCGGAGACGCCATGGGTGGGTAGCAGTATCTCGGTCGGGCCGCTGCTGCCAGCTACGCGCTCGCCGATCTTGGTACCGATCAGCTGGCACTCGGCGGGAGTCGTCCGCATCAGGGTGACCTCGGCATTGTGTTCGTAGAGCAGGCGGCCCGCGAACTCGGCAGGCACCGTCTCCTTGCCCTGGAAGTTGACCATGTCTGTGGCTCCCACCGACACGACCTGGGGGAGACCTATGGCTGCGGCTCCAGTGAGCCTCTCAGGTCCTGCTGAGAGGGTGCCGCCGACCCACTCATCCGCCAGTTCGGTGGTCGTGATGTCCAGAACTCCGGCCAGCAGCCCCTCGCGGATCAGGGATTCGAAGGCCTGGCCGCCGACGCCGGTGGCGTGGAACACGAGCACTTCGTATCCGGCTTCTTCCAGAAGGGCCCGCGCCTGCTCCACGCAGGGCGTTGTGACCCCGAACATGGTGGCGGCGACCAGCGGCTTGTCGTTGTCGCTTGCGGGGCATTCCATGGCCACCATGCCTGCCATGGCGCCGGCGGCGTTGGCGAGCACCCTCCGGCTGATGCGGTTGATTCCGGAGATGTCCACGACCGAGTTCATCATGGTGATGTCCTTGTCGCCGACGTACTGGCGAACCTGGCCGGAGGCCAGGGTGGAGACCATCAGCTTGGGGACGCCTAAGGGGAGGGCGCGCATGGCGGTGGTTCCGATGGACGTACCCGCTGAGCCGCCTAGGCCCAGTACACCCTTGAGTTCACCCCGTGCATGGGCTTCGAGGAGCAACGCAGTGGTGCCCTGCGCCGCAGCCTTGACGGCTTCTCCGCGGTCGTTGCCCTGCAGCATTGCATCGAGCGAGGTGCCTGCGGCGCGGAACACGTCCTCCCGGGAATGGTGCACGTCCAGGGTGCAGTCGCCTAGGCAGCCGGTGTCGACGATACGTACGGACTGGCCGCTGCGTTCGAGCAGGTCGGCGACGAAGCCCGCTTCGTCGCCCTTGGTATCACATGTTGCAAGGAGATAGACGCTCACCCCCAGAGAGTAGCGCAGAAGGGTGTCATGCTGGGGGCAATTTTCGCCTTGCTCGCGCCGCTAGTGAGCCTGTTCCAGCCAGTGGATTCCGGAGGTCAGCAATGTGCGGAATGCCGCGTGTTCGTGGGCGCCCGCGTCGTGGCCGAGTGTGATGACCAGCACCCGGCCGCTCTCCACTTTCGGCTCCCACACCACGGGGAATGAATCGGTGGTGTGCTCGGAGAAGCCCCTTGCCAGGACCTGAAAGCCGACCGCGTCCGCGGGGGCCTCCGCCCTGTAGAGCTCATCTGAGAGCCGAAATGAGCCGGGAACGCCCTCCAAGGCAGGGTGATTGGGGTCTTCGACCCGAACCTCAAAAACACGGAGAGGCTCGTGGCCCCGAGCTCCCGCTCCCAGGATAGACCCGTGCAGGGCAGGCCAATCGGACCAGTTGAACCAGGTGCCCGCGTGCAGGGCGAGCAGGGCTCCGCCAGCTTCCAAGTGTCCCTCAATCGTCTGTCGAACGGGGCCAGTCAGGGCCTGGTTGGTGCAGAAGATGAGTACATCCTCGGGATCGAGTGCGCCCACCAAGTCGCCGGGCACATCGGTGTAGCGCACAACGCGCTCACTTTCGGCTGAAAGCAAGGCCACGTCCTCGGTGTTAAACCAGCGCTCGAAATTGTGACTGGAGCCACCGCCCAGGATCCAGGTGTTGACCTGGCTCTGGTCGTCAGCCTGGGGCGGCTCCGGGGTGCCATGCACCTCGCCGTTCTCTGCGGTCAGTGCCAGGAAGACCGGAGACGTGTGGTTGTCGAAGCTCTCGAGCTCGATGGCCACGACGCTGCGGGCAGCTGGCAGGTCCATACGGATGTAGCGCACCTGGCCCGGCCCGCGTGCCAGGAGGTCAGGCACAAAGGTTGAACCGGGCACGTCATAGTGTCCGATCCAGTCCGCAAAGTGCTCACCATCGTTGAGGATCACCTCAGATCGCGTTCCGTCGTCAAAGATCCACGTCCAACGCACGCAGGGTCCGATGGGTCTGTTCCCGTAGGGATGGCCCCAGCCGGCGACGCCCCCGAGTACGTGCACCGAGGTCAGCTCTTGCCCGACGGGGATCACTACGCGCTGAGGATAATCCGTCTTGGCGGTTTGGCTGTCGTCGGCACCACCCTTCAGAACCACGATGTTCTTTCCGCTGGGTTCGTTGGCGGGGTCCGGGATCTCGTACGGCACCCCGTCCACCTGCAGCAGACCCATCTTGCGGAAGGTATAGCCCTCGTTGCGTGAGTCGTCGAACAGATGCTGACCTGAGTCCACGTTGGCCACGGCATCCATGTTGAGGATACGGAAGCCCGCCGTGCCGCGTGTGATGTGAGCCATGATGTCGCGCAAGACGTCGGCCCCCAGATCACCCAAACCCGTGGGCATCAAAGACATGCCGGTTGAGCGCAGGGTCTCAAGATCTTCCCGCGAGACTTCTACATCGCCGCCGGTGTTGCGTAGCACCACGGCCTCATCCGTTTCGCGCACCATGATGCCCGTGACGGTGGTGCCTTCCACGGTCTCGGCCACGAACTCCACGTAGGCGGGATCCACCTCACGGTTGGGGTCGAGCACGATGCCGAGCAACTCTTCGATTCCATGGGCGCCCATGCCCGTCAGATTGGGTCCTACTTCAGCACCCTGGCCCTCGAAAGTGTGGCAGGTGCCGCAGTGTTCAGCGAACAGCTCCACGCCCCGCTCCGGATTCCCGGGGGTGCTGACCAAGGGCAGGAGTTGGGCCAACCGTTGGGCCACGGCCGTATCGGTTGTGGAGGTGAGGAGAGCCTTGGCCCGTTGGGCCAAGGCGTCCTTGGGATGGTAGCGCAGGCGGTGCAGTAGACGTGGACCCAGGTCTTGGGGCTGAAGTATCTGGTCCTCTAGGGCATCCATCAGATTGGCCGTGCGCTCGTCGCGCAGAAGGATCGCATCGAAGGCGGCATCGCGTGCTTGGCGGCCGAGAGAAGGCAGGCGCCCCGCCAGCAGGGCCCCGACTCCAGGAGCATTGCTCTTGTGCAGGATATCGATGGCCTGCAGTTGCACGTCCAACGGGGCATGGGTGGCGAGCATATCGCCCGCCACTTCCAGGGCGGATACCTGGTGGGCTTCCATGGCGAGCAGAGAGCGCACGTACTGCAGGCATGAGCCGTAGGAGGATTCCGGATCCTGGGCAGCAGTGAGGAGTCGGTTTCCCAGCCGGTCCATGGATTCTGCGAGGCCAGCGTCATCCCAACGCGAGGCGAGGGGCAGGCTGGCCGTGGACACTTCCAGGGACTCGTGATCTAGGAGCGCTGCCAGTGCCGCCACGGTGGCAGGATCTGTATCCGCATTGAATCGCGAGCCAAGGGTCTCGTGCAGACGAGTCAAGGCAGCGATCGAGGCGCCGTTGTCGTTCGCAGCTTGGGCGAGAACCTGAATCGTCTCCCGCGTGAGGTCTCCATCGCGCCGTTCGCCAATGCGTCGGCAGAGTTCGGCCACTACCGAGGTGCAGTCCTGCCCCTCGTTCGATAGCCGGAGTAGGGTGGCCAGGGAGGTGGCGGGGTTGGTGAGCAAGGCCCCCAGCAGCGCCGAGCGGCTCCAATCGTCCTGCAATCCGGGATACAGGGCTACCAGGCGTTCTAGGTTCTGAGAGCCAAGGGCGGTGGAACCCAAGGATGTCATGGCTCCCAGGCGCGTGCGTGCATCGGTTGATGTCTCCGCCAGATCCACGAGTGCACGCCCCAAAATGCCTGCGCTCGGGAGGTCCGCCAGCACGGGACCCGCCAGCCAGGCGGCGCGTCGACGCACGGCTGGATTGTGGTCCTGAAGGCCCATGACCACTACGGCTAGGCGTTGGGCGGGGCCCGGTGCCAGGTCGTGGATTAGGTTCAGGGCGTGCAGGCGCGTGTAGCTGAACTTCGAGAAGCGCAGGGCTTCCACAAGGGCGGGCAATATTTTTGTTCCAGGGCCTTCGCGTAAAAGTCGCTCCGCGTTGCGTCTCTGCCAGGAGGCATCGTGGGAAAGGAACTGGATCAAGCCGATGGGATCCTCACGCAAGGGCATGATGGCGGCATTCTGGCCAGCGGCGTTCTTGTGCTGCACGCGCCAGATGCGTCCGTGCAGCTTGTCCCGGTCAGGGCGCACCGCTGCGTTGGTCGGACCGTGTTTAGGGCCGCGCGGGTCGTTGTGCACGATGGCCTGGTTGTAGAAATCCAGGACGTACATGGCTCCATCGGGACCCGTGCGCATGTGGATGGGGCGGAACCACAGATCGCTCGAAGCGAGGAATTCTTCTTGGCGCGGTTTGCTTGCGCTAAACGTCACGCCCGCAGGCGTGAGGACATCCCGGTGAACGAGATTGACGGTGGGCTCGCAGACGAAGTGGTTCCCGAGGAACTCCTTCGGCCATGCTGCCCCACTCTGGATCAGGGAGCCTGCGGCAGCTGTGAAGCCACCCACGAAGTCGATCTGCAGGTAGCTCTTGCGATCGTCATGGTGCGCGGGGAAGAGCTTGCGGTGATCGACAATGTCCTTCCAAGTGTTCACGCCGCCGACGCGACGGCCCCTGAGCTGAGACTCCGACATGACCACATGGCGTAGGTGTGAGCCATTGGCCATTGTGAAGAACAGCTCGCCGTTCGCGTCGAAGTCCAGCCCCCAAGTGTTGCTGCCGTAGGATGACACGAGCTCAATAGCTGAGCCATCGGGACGGAAGCGGGCCAGACCGTTGGGGATGTGGCCGAAGGAGCCTTCCTCGTTACCCTGGATGTCGCGTGAGGCACCGCCGCTGTAGCCCTGGGTGCAGTAGATCCAGCCGTCTGGGCCCCAGCGCAGGTTGCTCAGGACGGCGTGGGTATCTCCGTAGCCGAAGCCCTCGTAGAGAACCTCCTCGGTGTCCGCCACATCGTCTCCATCCGTATCCCGTAGGAACAGAATCTGGGGCGAGGCGCTGACGATGACTCCGTCCCGATGGCGCACCAGGCTCGTGACGAGGTCGAGGCCTTCGTAGAACACCTTGCGCTTGTCCATGATCCCGTCGCCGTTCGTGTCCTCTAGGATCAGGATCTGGTCGTGAGCCGGAATGCCGGAGAACTTCTCCTTATAGGGATAGCCTGGTGTGCAGGCCACCCACATGCGACCGCGGTTGTCCCAGTCGATAGAGATGGGATTGACCACGTCCGGTTCGAAGGCGACGCACTGAATCGTGAAGTCGGGGTGCAACTCGAAACTGTCCAGCGCTTCGTCGGGCCGCTTGGGGCCACCGGGCGGATAGCGCAGGGACCCGAGCTCGGATCCCGTCAGGAATAAGTCTGCCTCACGCTTACCGGCCCAAGCGATTCCGCGCAGCAGGATGGCTTGCCAGGCAGGATGGGAGAAGGTCTCGTGGTAGTGCCCCTGCAGGCTGACGAAGGCGCGATAGTCGTCCCGCTCCAGAGTCCACAGCTGGGGGGTGACATCAAAGGGAGTGTGGAAGCTGTTGGCCAGGACCTGCGTGTCGTCGTCTAAGTGCAAGTCATGGTAGATCTCATCGGTGAGATCGAAGTGGGGGATCCCGAGCGTGATGGGATGCTCGGCCAACTCCATGTACAGGCCGACCTTGCCGGTGTGCCACTTCGAGTGGCCGTGCTCCCAAGCTCCGCCGATGATGGTCTTGAACCAGTGCGCGTCGTTGCCGCAGACGGCGTCGTGCAGCGCGACGATCCCACCTCCACGCGCCAGGTAGGCATCGAGATTGGCGCGCTGAGCGGGATCGAGAGTGCCCCCCTCCGCTGCGTACAGCACCAGGACGTCGGTTCGTGAGAGCTCATCTGCGCTGGGGAAGTGCAGGCTACCCTCCACCTTCGCGCCGCGTGCGGTGAGCAATTCACTCCACTCTTCAAGGAAGCGCGGGTGGTCGTGCTCCCCGGGTCCATGAGTCTTGGGCCCGGCGCGCAGGTAGATGCGCAGGGGATCAGAGGGGGCCTGGGCGGGTGGAGCGGTGGGTGCGAGGGAGAGCAGCAGCGGGAGGAGAATCATGCAGCGCAAGATACGGGACCGTCCGCATCTGTGCCGCCATACGGTGGCTTGTTCTGTTGCGGGTGCTGGGGGAGGTTGCGGGATTTCCACGCAGCGACCATGCTCGGTCAGCCTATTCCCAACGGTGGCCTGCCCCTAATGATCGAACACAAAGGACCCTCGATGCTATTTCTTCACAACCCGAGTGCCCGCCTGCTTGTACTGGCAGCACTTTTCGCCAGCCCAGCTGTGGCCGATGTACGCGTAGCCAAGGTCTTTACGGATCACATGGTCCTTCAGCGCAAGGTCTCTGCACCTGTCTGGGGCTGGGCAGATCCGGCGGAACAAGTGCACGTTCGCTTTGGAGATCAGCACAAGAAGGTGACCGCAGACGCGTCGGGTGCCTGGAGGGTCAAGCTGGATCCTCTCAAGGCCAGCGCGGAAGGCAGGCAGCTTTCGGTGAGCGGCAATAACACCCTCGCATTCAACGACGTTTTGGTTGGCGATGTCTGGATCTGCTCAGGTCAGTCGAACATGGAGTGGCCCATGCGATCGATCATGAATTCCGCTGAGGAGATTGCGGCCGCGAACTACCCGACGATTCGACTGTTTGATGTACCCGGGCACACGACCGCTCCCGTGGCGCAGGTCGACGTGCCAGGAGGAAACTGGCAGGTATGCACTCCCAAAAGCGTTGGGGGGTTCTCCGCGGTGGGCTACTTCTTCGGTCGCAATCTGAACCAGGGCAGTGGCGTCCCTGTGGGCCTGATCGGTTCCAACTGGGGTGGAACACGCATCGAGCCTTGGATTCCTCCGGTGGGCTTCCGCGGGGTTGCCGAACTCAAGGACATCGCGGACCGGGTGAACCGGTTCGATCCGACGATGCCCGAAGGGAAGGCTACCTGGGCGGCTCACCTCAGAACCACGGAGAACTGGACCTCGACTGCGCGCCAGGCTATTAAGGCCGGCTTTAGCATCCCCAAGGCTCCTTCAACGCCCGGACCCACCGGTGCCGGCGAGCCGACGGCGATCTACAACTCGATGCTGCACGGTCTGGCCCCCTACGCGATGGCGGGAGCCATCTGGTACCAGGGCGAATCCAACGGCGGGGAAGGCGTCGAGTATTACCACAAAATGCGCGCGCTGATCGAAGGGTGGCGGAGCGTCTGGCAGCAGGACGAGCATCCGATCTACTTCTACTTCGTGCAGCTCGCAAACTTTCAGCAGCCCACCGATAATCCCGCGGGTGGCGACGGCTGGTCGCGCCTGCGCGAGGCTCAGCGACAGAGCCTTACAATTGAACACACGGGCATGGCCGTGATCACGGACATAGGTCAGGACAACGATATTCACCCGCGTAACAAGCAGGACGTCGGCGCAAGGCTGGCCCGCTGGGCGCTACGCGACGTTGCAGGCAAAGATCTCGTGGTCAGCGGACCCCTGTATCAAGGCCACTCCGTAGAGGGCAACCGAATCCGCCTGAGGTTCGATTACGCGGGCAAGGGCCTAATGGTTGGGCTGAAAGAGGGGTTGGAGCCCACCCGCAATGATGCGGGGGTGCCTCTCAAGCGATTTGCCATCGCGGGCGAGGATCGTGTCTGGCACTGGGCCGAGGCTCGCATCGACGGGAAGACCCTGCTCGTCTCATGTCCGGAGGTGAAGAGCCCGCTGGCCGTCCGCTACGCGTACTCGATGAACCCTGTCGGGGCGAACCTTTACAACGTGGATGGCCTGCCTGCCTCTCCGTTCCGGACCGACGATTGGTAGCAAGCTAGGCCTCACTAGAGGTGAGGCGCGGTCACATTCCACTCATCCACTCCCTTCCCCGTCAGGGTGGGGCGAGTGTCTAGGAGAGTTGCGCGTGGGTCTCGGGCTGCAGCTGCTGGTAGTCCTCGGACAGATCGCCCGGCTGGGCCTGGCCCGTTAGGCGTACGAACAGGTCGTACAGTTTCTGCTCCACCGGGAATCCGTAGCGCCCGGTCTTCAGCCGCTGGCCGGCCATACGTGAGAGCAGCTTGCGCATCCACAGTGGGCCTTCTTGGACATGCATGTCGTAGATGGCGGCGGTGTTGTTATAGCGCTGCCAGGTCTGACGCACCTGGGCCGGTAAAGGCGTGTTGTGGGAGTTGTACTTGTACTCGAAGCAGTTGCCCCATTCGTGGAAATCGGCCGGAGGTTCGTAGCCCAACTTCAGGGCCTGGGCGAAGTCTTCGGTGCCGGGAATAGGCCGGAACGGGTAGACGTCGTTGCCTGCGATGGGGAACTGGTGCTTGGTCTTGCCGGCCATGCGCAAAGTGGCCTCCATGGATTCCTGGGTTTCCCCGGGGAAGCCGATGATCCAAAAAGTGCCGGGGACGATATTGCGGCTCGCGAGCGCGTCGATGGCAAGGGGGATGTTCTTGAGTTGGATACCCTTCTTGATGCGGTCCTGCATCCACTCGCTTCCTGCTTCCGCACCCAACCACAAGAGGTGGCAACCGGAAGACTCAAGTAGGTCGAGGGTCTCTTTCTTGTAACGCATGATCGTTTCGATCTCGATCGTGCCGTTCCAATGGATGGGGACCTTGAGGTCTACCAGACCCTGGGAGAACGAATTCGTGCGTTTCTCTGCAACGCCGAAGTTGGCGTCTTGGAAGCGCAGTACGTCGAACTTGAAGCGTTGCTGCAGTTCAGCAATGTCCTCTGCCAGGGCGCGGCCTTCAACGGCCTTCCAGCGCATGCCCGTCAGCGCGGGGGAGCAGCAGAAGGTGCACGGTTCGGGGCAGCCATAGCTGGAGAAGTAGCTGAAGCCGCGCGGGGGGTTCTGCGGTGTCCACTTGCCGGGAAGGGGGAAGCGGTGCCTGATCTTGAGGTTGCGTGTGGGTTGCACCTGCAACTCGGCGTAGCGCTCAAAGTCCAGGAGGTGCCAGGGAGTGGCCTCAAGCTGACTAAAGCCCACAACGGGTCTTTCCGCCGTGCGAATCACCTCTCCGTCCCGGCACAGGGCCAGGCCGGGTACGTCGTCCAGGGGCGTACCTGCATCAAGGGCGTGGACCACGTCCATGAAGGTCAGCTCTCCTTGGCCGATACCCACCGCGTCGGCGATGTCGTGTTCGAAGTAGAGCTCAGGGATGACGCTCGGGAACCAGCCGCCCCAGATGATGGG
>JAPKBO010000303.1 GCA_028823395.1 Planctomycetota bacterium
CTACGGCCAACGATGGACTCTCCGGGGATAAGGCACTGAGCTTTGCGACGGACGTGCGCCCCATCCTCTCGGAGCATTGCTTTCCCTGCCACGGGTTCGATGAGAACAAGCGCGAGGCAGGCCTGCGATTCGACCAGCGTGAGGGAGCCTTTGCCCTCCTGGCCTCAGGGGGGCACGCCATTGTCTCCGGTGAGCCTGAGAACAGCTTGCTCGTTGAACGTATTGCAGCGGCGGATCCATCGGATCGAATGCCGCCGGCGGAATTCAACCGACCTCTAAACCCCGATCAGGTTGCCACACTCCAGCAGTGGATCAAGGAAGGTGCCAAGTGGGAGGAGCACTGGTCTTTTGCGCCGGTGGCGGATGTCGCACCCCCCGCGACAACTGAAGGCCTCGAGCCCATCGACGCATTCATCCGAACGCGCCTTGCCCAGTCCGGCTTCGAGTCCTCACCCGAAGCGGACCCCATTACGCTCCTGCGCCGCGTGACCTATGACCTGACCGGCCTGCCGCCCACGCCCGAAGAGGTGGAAGCCTTCCTGGAAAATCCCAGCTCGGAAGCCTACGCAGCGGCCGTAGACCGCCTGCTCGAATCGCCCCGATATGGGGAACACATGGGCCGCTACTGGCTTGATGCCGCGCGCTATGGAGACACCCACGGGCTGCACCTCGACAATTTCCGAAGCATGTGGCCCTACCGCGACTGGGTCATCAATGCCTTCAACGAGAACAAGCCCTTTGACGAATTCGTAGTTGAGCAACTCGCCGGAGATCTGCTACCTGAATCCACCATCGAGCAGAAGGTCGCCTCTGGTTTCAACCGCTGCAATGTGACCTCCGCTGAAGGCGGCATGATCGCCGCCGAGTACCTGAGTCTCTATGCCAAGGACAGGGCCGAGACCACCGGGACCGTGTTTCTCGGCCTGACCATGGGCTGTGCCCAATGTCACGATCACAAGTACGACGCGATCAGCATGCAGGACTACTACAGCATGTACGCGTTCTTTAATAGCCTCGATGAGGATGCTTCGGACGGGAACATTGAGAATCCAAAGCTGTCCATCCCGGTCCCGACTGGTGAACAGCAGCTGGAACAGGCCGCCTTAGACGCGAAACGCGATGCATATGCCGAGCAACTCGATGCACCCTTGCCGGAGTTGGACGCACAGCAAGTTGGCTGGGAGGGCGCTTGGCAGCAACGGCTTGAGGATCGCTGGCTGATCCTGGTTCCCGAATCGGCCACGTCTGCCCACGGCACGGAGCTCGTCATCCAGGGCGACGATTCTATTCTCGCTCAAGGCCCGAACCCGGCCAAGGAAACCTATGAGATCGTCGCGCACTCCAGCGGATCAGACCTCACGGGTGTGCGCTTGGAAGCCATGGTCGGAGGAGGCACGTCCCCAAACGTCCCCGGACGTGCATCCAATCAGAACTTTGTCCTGACCCATTTCCAGGTGGAAGCCTTTCCGGCGGGTCATCCTGAGCTGGCTCAGGAAGTTGAGCTTGTCAGCGCACAGGCCAGCTTCGCACAGGACAAATACCCCGCGACGGGGGCCTTGGACGAGGCCAGTTCGGGTTGGGCGGGCTTGGGCTTCGCTGGTTCCCGTAACGCGACGTTTATCGCATCCGAGCCCTTCGGCTTTTCCGGGGGGACCAAAATACGCGTGAGGCTCAAGCATGAGTCCCAGTTCCCCCAGCACAACCTGGGACGTGTACGACTGGCGGTCACCTCCGAGCCGGCCCTGGTGCCTGCCAAGTTGGGAGGCTGGCACAGCGTCGGCCCATTTGGACAGAGCGATGGACAGAAGAGCCTCTCGGAGAACTACGGCCCTGAAACAAGTGTCAACCTCAACGCGGCGGTTGGCGAGACCCAGTTGAACTGGGTGGACCGTCCGGAGTACGCGGATGGCAAGGTCCATATGCTTGCGAACACGTCCGGATCTACATACCTGTACCGCGAGATCCATGCCCTAACTCCAAGGGCCCTGCGGGTGGGTGTCGGAAGCGATGATGGCATTCGCATCTGGCTCAACGGCGATTTGGTGCACGACAATCCCGCCGCGCGAGGCGTGGCCCTCGACCAGGACACGCTGGAGCTTCCCCTTCAGCAAGGACGCAATGAACTTATCCTTAAGGTCGCCAACTATGGCGGCGCAGCTGGATTCGCGTTCCGCAAGATTGAGGAGTCCCTGGACGATGTGCCCTCCAATGTTGGTGCAGCCCTTGGCCTGGCTTCTTCGGAGCGAACACCCGCCCAAGACAAGACGATTAAGTACTACTACCGCGGCGAACACTCACCAAGTTGGGTGAAGTCGAAGGAGGCAAGGGACCGCGTTATCGCGGAACGTACGGCTCTGCAGCAATCTCTGCCTACGACCTTGGTCAGCAAGGAACTCGGAAAGCGGCGGCCGGCCCACATGCTCATTCGCGGTCAATACGATCAGCTCGGACCCGAGGTGCAACCCGGAATACCCTCTGCCCTTCCCCCCATGGGTCAAGAGGGTCCGGTCAATCGCCTGGATCTGGCCCAGTGGATTGTGCGTGAAGACAATCCGCTCACCTCGCGCGTGACCGTGAACCGCTTCTGGCAGCAGTTTTATGGAACCGGGCTGGTCAAAACGTCTGAGGACTTTGGCGCTCAGGGTGAGCTTCCGAGCCACCCGGAGCTGCTGGACTGGTTGGCCCGGCACTTTATGGAGAGCGGTTGGGACGTGAAGGGACTGGTCAAGACGCTTGTGACCTCCCGCACTTACATGCAGTCGGCCAGGTCCCATGAGGCCGCCCAGGAGCAGG
>JAPKBO010000092.1 GCA_028823395.1 Planctomycetota bacterium
ATGGGAGTGCTGTTGATTGAGGGGGGGGGACTTTGGACTTACGCCGGGATTTCGGCGAGATAGATAGGCGTATGAGAGGATACCACAACCCGGCCGATTGACCCAATTCAGGCATATTAGGCACACTTAGATCCCGATTTGAGAATCGACCGGAACCCGGTCCTTGCGAGTCAGGCGGTCTCCTGGGCTCCCCGCGCCAGGGCATCGCGGATGGACTCAGCGTTGGGGGCTTCAAGCAGCCCCACTTCGGTGATGAGGCCCGTCACTAGCCCCGCAGGCGTCACGTCAAAGGCGGGGGTGTAGGTCGCCACGCCATCGGGGGCAGTTCGGCGACCAAAGCCCTCGGTTATTTCCGTCTCCGGGCGCTCCTCGATGGGGATGAGGGAGCCATCGGCGAGGGTGGGGTCGATAGTGGATAGGGGGGCGACCACGTAGAACGGGATATCGTGGGCCTTGGCGCTCAGGGCTACCCCGTAGGTCCCGATCTTGTTGCAGACGTCCCCATTGGCGGCGATGCGGTCGGAGCCCACGAAGACAGCGTCCACTTTCCCCTCCTGCATGACACGCGCGGCTGTGCTATCGGTGATCAACGTGACGTCGATGTTGGCCTGCATCAACTCCCATGCGGTAATGCGTGCACCCTGCAAGAGGGGGCGGGTTTCATCGGCGAAGACATGGATGGTCTTGCCTTGCTCGGCTGCCACATACATGGGCGCGAGGGCCGTTCCCATGCCTGCCGTCGCCAGAGCGCCCGCATTGCAGTGCGTCAGCAGGGATTGTCCGTCCAGGATGAGCTCCGCTCCAATCTCGCCCATTCGGCGACAGGTGGCCCGGTCGGAGTCATAGATCCCGTGGGCTTCTTCAAAGAGGCCTGCAATCAGGTCCGCCACGTCGGCGTTTGCCGCGGCGTCCCTCTCCATCCGGGTCCGCATGCGATTGAGTGCCCAGAAAAGGTTGACCGCCGTCGGCCGCGCTGTGGCTAATTCGTCGCAGACAGCGTTCGTATGGTTGAGGAAGGCGTTGCGCTCAAGGTCAGCCTGGTCCTGAATGCCCAGGAGTACGCCAAAGGCTGCGGCGACACCGATGGCTGGGGCTCCGCGTACCGCTAGGCGGTAAATCGCGTCCACCATCTCGGGCACCGTGCGAACGAGCAATTGTTCGTGCTGCGCGGGCAGGAGCGTTTGCTCCACCATGGAGACGTGGCCCGGGCAACCCCCGACCCAGTGCAGGGTCTGAACGTGAGCGTCGTGCGTCAAACGCCTTGGGCCTCTCCGGCAGCGTCTTTTAGACGTGCCTGGAGCTTGGCGTCCTTGGCCACCACGGCCGCGGCCTGCTCCTGGCGGTAGGACTCTACGCGCCCCGCTAGCGCCTCATCTCCGAGGGCAAGGATCCGCGCAGCGTGGAGGGCTGCATTGACCGGGCCGCCCGATCCTGAGCCTAGGGTCGCGACGGGCACTCCTCCAGGCATTTGGACCGTGGCAAGCAATGCGTCCAGGCCCCCGAAGGGCGGGTTGTCCATGGGAATGCCCAGGACGGGCAGGTTCGTATGGGCGGAGACGACGCCGGCTAGGTGTGCCGCGCCTCCTGCGGCGCAGATGAAGACCCGCACGGACTGGGAAGGGGCTTCTTCTTGGACAAACGAGGCTAAGGCCTCGGGTGTGCGGTGGGCAGAAAGGACCCGGGCCAGGCAGGGGATTTCGAGCTTGGCCAGGACCGCTAGGCAGGGCTCCAGTCTCTTCAGGTCAGAATCCGACCCCATGAGTAGCGCGACTTTCACGATGCCACCTCGACAGGGGATGTCCCGGTGATGAGTTGGCAGATCTCTAGGTAGCTCATGCCCACCTTGGTGAGGAGCGCAGGGTCGAGTTCAGGCGCCGGGTACTCCTTGTTCCAATCGAGGGTCTCTAGGTAGTCGCGCAGAATTTGCTTGTCGTAACTCGGCGGACTGATCCCGACCTCGTAGAGGTCTTCGGCCCAGAAGCGGGACGAATCCGGCGTGAGGGCTTCGTCGATAAGAAGTGTCTGGCCCTGCCATGTGCCGAGTTCGAATTTCGTATCTGCCAACCGGATCCCCAGCTCCGCCAATTCCTTGGTACCGCGTTCAAAGAGGGCCATCACGAAAGCTTCACCCTCCTTGTAGCGTTCCTCCCCAACCAGGTCGGCCGCTTCGGCAGGAGAGAGCGGGCGGTCGTGGGCTTCGAATTTTGTGGTCGGGGTCAGGAGGGGCTCGGGAAGTTCCTGTGCGAGACCCAGGCCCTCTGGCAATGGGATGCCACATACGGTGCCCGACTGTTGATATTCCTTCCAGCCCGAACCGGCGATGTGACCACGCACAACCCACTCAATGGGGTCCGGTTCGCAGCGACGGACAATCATGCAGCGGCCATCGAGTCGCTCGCGCCATTCCGCGTCGAGGCCGTCGACGACGGAGAGGTCGGTGCCCAGAAGGTGGTGGGGCAGAATGTCCTCGGTTCGGCCAAACCAATGCTCTGCAATGGATGTGAGGACGCGTCCCTTATGGGGGATGCCGTCATTCATCACGACGTCGAACGCAGAGATCCTATCGGTGGTCACGAAAAGGAGTCGTTCAGAATCGATCTCGTAGATGTCGCGTACTTTACCGCTGGCGACCTGCTTCAGACCGGGGGGGGCGTCGTCGCGCCCGAGATAGATGGAATCGTTGGACATGGGTCAACTAGGGGCTATCAGGATGAGTGGAACGGGGAGTATGTCAGGGTTGCCGAGTGACTACAATCCAGAGCTATGGAGACCACCACAAGCGAGTCGGGTCGGACCGGGGTGACGGTTCTGCCCGGTGGGTCCGTTTCGGGGCCGATGTACCCACCGGGGTCCAAGTCCTTGGCCCAGAGGTACCTCCTGGCCGCGTTTCTGGCTGAGGGCCCCACTCGCCTTGCTGGTGTCCCGGAATGCCTGGACGTGGAGGCCATGCTGGGTGCACTGCGCAGCCTTGCCGGGAGTGGGTGGGGGCAGGACGGAAATTTCGTGGGTGGGGCGTGGCCGCTCCAGGGGTCTCCGAAGACAAGCCTGTCCCTGGGAGAATCGGGAACGTGCGCGCGCCTGCTCACCGCATGTGTGGCCTTGGGAGGGCAAGGCCGCGGCTCCGTTCATTTCCGACCTGAAGGGACCTTAGTTTCTCGAACCAGTCCCGCCCTGGGCGAGTCTCTCGTTGCAGCCGGGGCCAACCTGGGCACGCGGTTCAAGGCAGAGGCCCCGCCGGTCCTTGGATGGCCCTTGACGGTTGAGCCTGTGGACTGCCCCCCGTGCCTCACGATCAGGGATCCTTCCTCTAGCCAAGAGGTCAGTGGTTTGCTCTTTGCGTTGGCTGCCCGTGGGGGGGGGACCGTGGCGGTGGAGGGCGTCATACCCAGCGAGCCCTACGTTCGCATGACAGAGTCCGTCCTTGAAGAGTTTGGCGTTCAGGTTGATGAGGTGGATGGCCTCTTCACGGTAACGGGTGCATTGATGGCCCCCGCGCATACCATCACGATTGAGCCGGATGCTTCCGCAGCTGCAGTGCTGCTGGCTGCAGGTTGCATCAGTGGGGGGACGGTTAGGATTCCGGGTCTCACCTCGGACTCCGTTCAGGGTGATCTGCGCGTCATCGAATATCTCCAAGCGTTTGGTTGCCGCGGAGCAGTGGATGCCGAGGGGGCTATGGCGGGCGGCGTTCCCAGTCGGGGAGCCAAGATCGATCTCAGTGGTGAACCAGACCTCGCCCCGGTGATGGCCGTGGTGGGTGCCATCGCCTGCCTTCGTTCCGGAGAACCTTCGGTTTTAGAGGGCCTCGGTACCCTCGAGGGCAAGGAGAGTCCCCGGCTTAGCGGCTTGGCCGAGGTTCTCCGTCGCCTGGGTTGGCAGGTGCGGACGGGCCCCGACTGGTTGAGCGTGGACGCTGCCCCAACGGATTTCCACGGGGGCGCGCCTCCCGTCCCCATCGACTCGAAAGGCGATCACCGGATAGCCTTCACGTTGTCACTTCTGGGAGTGGCACATGTAGGAGTGCGCATTGTGGGGGCCGATTGCGTAGGCAAGTCGTACCCGAACTTCTGGGCGGACTTGGCCGGAGCGGGGGCAAACATCGAACTCTGACCGATAGACTCCATGCATGGCGTCACTCTCCACTCCCAAGGGACCCGTCCTTATTACCGGCGGTGCGGGATATATCGGCTCGCATGCTGTGCAACTGCTGATAGAGCAGGGTGTCGAGACCGTCGTCTTCGACGATTTGTCCGCGGGCCACAGGGAGGCCGTGCGGGGTGAGTTTGTTGAAGGGGACCTGGCCGACAAAGGCGCGATCGCTGACGCGATCCAGCGCTACAAGCCCGTGGCTGCCATGCATTTTGCGGGCAAATGCTATGTCGGAGAGTCCGTTACCGAACCCGGTTTGTACTACCAGGCGAACGTAGTCAACTCCCTCAATCTGCTGCGAGAACTTCAGCGGGCCGGGGTGCGCGACGTGGTCTTCTCCTCCACCTGCGCCACTTACGGTCAGCCCGAAGTTGTGCCGATTCCGGACGACGCGCCGCTCGGCCCGATTACGCCCTATGGCCAGACGAAGCTGGATGTTGAAAATATCTTGGCTAGCTTCAAGCGAGCCTATGGGATGCGCCACGCCTGCTTACGGTATTTCAATGCTGCGGGTGCCTCACCCGATGGAAGCTTGGGAGAGGTTCACATTCCTGAGACTCATCTGATTCCACTTGTCTTAGAGGTGGCCCTCGGCCAGCGGGATGAGTTGAAGATCTTCGGCCTGGATTACCCCACCCCTGACGGGACCTGCGTGCGTGACTACATTCACGTCTGCGATTTGGCCCAGGCACACCTCAACGCGATCGCCCTGCTACAGAGTGGCGTGGAGTCCCTGACCTGTAATCTGGGTACCGGCCAGGGGTTCAGCGTGCTTGAGATTGTGGAGACGGCGCGAGAAGTGACGGGTCATCCGATCCCCGTGACGGTCGCCGAACCCCGCGAGGGCGATCCAGCCTTCCTGGTCAGTGGTGGAACGCTAGCTGAGTCCGTACTCGGCTGGACGCCCCAGCGTGCGGACCTACGCACCATCATCGAGGACGCGTGGCGCTTCAAGCGGGCCCACCCCGACGGTTACTCGGGCTCCTCCACTGAGACCAAGCCGTAGGCCCCGGCGTACGCGGGGTGGGTGGCTTCGTCCCGTTCCGGGACTCCCGGGGAGGCTCAAAACGGCCCCTAAGGCCCCACAGCAGGCCTTGAATCCCAATTGGGGGGACTAGCGCTCGTGAAGTTCAAGCTTGGGCCCCTATGCGGCCGAGAAAACAGGGTTCCGCCACCTCTAAGGAGACCCTCCTGTGCTTTCACACCTTCTGCTCTGCCTCTGCCCTTCCCTCCAGCTTGTATCTGACGATCCGCAGCCTGTAGCTCTCGAACCGCTGCAGTTGACGTTCGGCCTCTACCAGACCGACAAGGCGACCGAGATGTATCGCAAGTTCATGCCCATGCTTGAAGCTGTGCAAGAGGGCGCTGGCCGCAGGATGAACCGGGACGTGGAGGTCGAACTACGTATTTTTCGATCCTACGAGGAGGGCATTGCGGCTCTCGCGACGGGCAAGGTGGACTTTGTCCGCTTCGGGCCCGCCTCCTACGTTCTCGCCAAGCAGCGCAATAAGAATGTGCAGCTCATCGCGATGGAGCAGAAGAAAGGGAAGACCCGATTCAATGGTCTTATCGTGGCCCGTAAGGATTCCGGCATTGAGAGCTTGGCCGATTTGAAGGGCAAGCGTTTCGCCTTCGGTGACCAGAACTCCACCATCGGCCGATACCTCGCCCAAGAGCAGCTCGTCAATGCGGGCCTGTTTGCACGCAAGCTGTCCGGGTACGAGTACCTCGACCGTCACGACAAGGTGGCCCGCGCCGTGCAGTTGGGTGACTTCGACGCAGGGTCTATCAAGGAGAGTACGTTCAAGAAGATGAACGAGGATGGTTCCCTTGTTGTGATCCAGTCTTTTGACAACGTGACCAAACCGTGGATTGCTCGCGAAGGCCTGGGCGCCGACGTCGGGGCTGCGCTCACGCAAACCTTGATCTCTTTGGATGATGCCGACGCGCTGGCAGCCTTCGGTGTGGACTGCTTTGTGCCCTCGTCTGATGAGCAATACAACTTCGTTCGGAGTGGGATGCAGGTCGCCCTCCGTTTTGACTCCTCTGAAGCGACCGTTGCGGTTCGCGGGAGTGGGGGGCGGTAACCTTGCCCAACGGTCTTCCCCTTGCCTGGAGGTTCATCGGCGCGACGCTGGTCATTGTGGCCGGCGTCTCGCTCGTTGTGGGCCGTCAGTCGTTCCAGGGGGACCGGGAACTCCTGCAGCGTGACCAATCCCTGCTTGGGGAACGGTTGGTTCATTCGGGGGCCATCTATTGTCTTGAGCCTTTGGCCGCTCGTGATTATCCGGTGATCGATTCCTTCGTTCGCGACCTAGTAGAGGCTGATGAAGATGTCCTGGAGGTGAGCGTTATCCGTCGAGGAGAGGTGCTCTCGCGCGCGGAGCGTGCTGGTGATGTCGATGCGGGGGTTAGCCATCACAGCGCACCTATACTATTGGAGATCCCCGGAGCCGAATCTCAGCTCTTTGGCACTCTCCACCTGACCCTCTCCCAGGCGCGGACCCAGGCTCTCCTCGGTGAGCGCGCTCGGGAAATTGTCTGGTTCAGCCTCGCGAGCTTCGCGGTTCTGGCCGGAATCCTAGCGGGCATGCTTCGGCGACACCTGGGCGGGCCACTCGAGGTTCTGGATGCGAGCACCCGGGCCTTGTCGAGCGGCGATTTCCAGACACCCATTCCGCGTGTAGGTTCGGCGGAGCTTGGCCGACTTGCGGGAACCATGGATCAAATGCGAGTCAATGTGCGTGACGCCCAGGAGGGCCTAGAGGTGCGTAACCGCGAACTCGTCAAGATCGGAGCTGAGAAGGACACCGCCTTGGCGAACCTAACCGTCGCCCTCGGTCGCGCCCAAGCGGCAGAGCGGGCTCGCTCCGAGTTTCTCGCGAACATGAGCCACGAACTGTGCACCCCACTCAATGGGATACTCGGGCTTACTGATCTACTCACGCGCGACGCGCCAATCGGTGAGGGACTCGATCGTCTGCATGATGTTCAGCGCTCCGGCCAGGAGATGTTGCACCTAGTGAGGGGCGTCCTTGATTGGTCTGCGATTGAGAATGAGGCTGTCATTTTGGAGAGCAGCAGTTTTGACGTCGAACATCTTCTGTCCGAGCGGGTTCAGCAAGCTCACATTGCGGCCCTGGAGAAAGGACTACGCTTGACCTGTGATGTGGCCCCCGATTGGGGAACCCTTCGAGTGGGCGACCGCTCGCGTGTGGACCAAATCGTCGGCCATCTCCTGGACAACGCCGTCAAGTTCACGGAGCGCGGGGACGTGATCTGTCGCTTAGGTCCCGGACCGGATGGGGAGGGGTTGCTGTTTGAAATCCTGGACACCGGCCCTGGGCTCGGGAATTCCGATCCCAAGGATTGGTTGGAGCCTTTCCAGCAGGCCGACGGATCCACCACCCGATCCCATGGTGGCGCAGGCCTCGGACTCGCTATTTCGTCGCGGCTGGCACAGCTGATGGGCGGGACCTTGACCATCAAGGGGCGCCAATCTGTTGGCCTAGCTGTAACTCTGGTCCTGCCTCTAGCGGTTGGGTTTCGAGAGTCCGTTGACCAGGTTGCTGAGCGGTCGACCCCCCTGCGTGTGCTGGTGGTTGATGACAATGCCGTAAACCGTAAGTTGGCCAGCGTTGTGATGGAGCGCGGAGGGCACGAGGCTGTACAAGCCTCGGACGGGGCTCAGGCCGTCGAGGCCGTGGAGCGAAGCCCGTTTGACGTGATCCTTATGGACGTTCAAATGCCCGTCATGGACGGATTTGAGGCCACCCGGCAAATTCGCGATCTGGAGCGATTGAGGGGGGCGGCCCGGGTTCCCATTCTCGCGGTCACCGCAGGGGCCTTTGAGGGCGGGCGGGAGCGTTGTCGCCGTGCGGGCATGGATGGGTTCCTGGCTAAGCCGGTGAGCTTTGACAGCCTGCTGGCCTCCGTGGAAGCAGCTGGTCTTTCCTTGCCGCAAGCTAGCTGACGAGGGGCGAGAGGGGATGGGGTGCGGCCCCGGTCTCTATTCTTTAGGCATTGGGTTGGGCGGACCGTTATGCTCGGCGCGCAATGATTCGACTAGCGCCACGTATCCGTCTGCCCCGTACCCGGGACCCCGTGCATGTCCTGTGCAAGGGCTTGATCATGGGGGTTTTGGTCGGAACGGCCACGGGGATGCAGGCCCCTCCGCCAGGGGCCCTGGACTCAATCGACGGTAAGGCCGTGCAGGTGCAAGTTGACTTTCTTGCGTCCCCGGAGCTGGAGGGGCGGGATTCTCCGAGCGTGGGGCAGACGCTTGCCGCGGAGTACATTTGTGAGAAGTTCCGCTCTTGCGGGTTTGTTGTGGCGGGGGACAGCAAGGAGGTCTGGAAGCGTGTAGCCAAGGACGAGGAAGTCCCTGCCTGGTCCGCGCTCGGTGAGGGTGGAACGTACCTACGCCCGTTCCTGGCTGAAGTGGATGCGGGTAGCCGGAGGGGGATCCCAAGGACGCGCCCGGACGTGAAAAATGCCGCGTTGGTTCTGGTGGTGGATGGCGTCGAGCAGCCCTTCGCTTTGGGGCAGGATTTTGTTCCTGTTCCGCGTTGCGGCGGCGAAGTGGGTGGGGAGTTGGTTTTTGCTGGGTTTGGGATTCAGGCTAAGAAGGAAGGCTTCGACGACTTCAAGGGCTTGGATCTAGAGGGCAAGGTGGCGTTGATCATTGAAGGCGAGCCCAATCACAAGCGAAGGTTCAACGGGGAGGAAGTCACCGCATTGGCCTCCATCTGGAACAAGATTGCTGCCTTGCATGAAGAGGGCGCTGCCGGGGTCCTCATCATGCGCAGGCCCTATCCCGAGCGAAAGAGCAGGGACAAGGAGGGGCCCCCGGCTGCCCCGCTCAGCTACAGATACACGTACGCCTCGTTCAACCCTCCGGATACGGACCGTTGGCGTAGTGCTCCCCTGCCAGCTCTAGAGATCAGCGCAGCCTGCGCGGAAGCGCTAACCGGCAAAGATATTGCGGACCTCGCCGAGCGCATGGACCGTTCGGGCAAGCCGTCCCGGTTGCGGCTCAAGGGACTGCATGTCGTCATGAATTCGGCGACAGAGGAGAGCGACCTCTTGCTCAATAACATTGTGGCGCTGCTTCCTGGTAGCGACCCGGAGTTGGCCAAAGAGGTCGTTATTGTCGGTGCCCACTACGATCACATCGGCGTGGGCAAGCGCGGGCGGGTCGGATACGGAGCGGACGACAACGGTTCCGGAACGGCAGCCTTGCTGCAGGTGGCCGAGGCGTTCAAGGGGACCTCTCCCCGGCGCAGTGTCCTCTTTGCGTCTTTCACTGCCGAGGAGGATGGGCTGGTCGGATCGGCCCAGCTAGCTGGGAATCTCCCTGTTCCCCGTGAGCAGGTTGTAGCTATGGTGAATATGGACATGCTCGGTGTGGGCGACGAGAACGAGGTGGTCTGCTTCGGGTTCAAGCAGAATCCTGAACTGGGAAAGGTGGTAAGTCGGGCCAACCGATTGGGCCGCACGGGTATCCGGCGCATAACCGAGGTGAACGACCCGGGCGTTTTTCAGCGGTCTGACCACTACTCCTTCCATACCGTTGGTATTCCGGCTGTATTCTTCACTGAGGGCTTCCCGATAGAAAAGAACAAGGACTACCACACTTGGCGTGATACTCCAGACAGCATTGACCCCGATAAGATCGCGGCCGCGGCGCGACTGGCTTTTTTGACCACATGGCTACTGGCGAACCAAGACGAGCGACTGCCTACTCCCCGAGACTGATCTACCTGGGCGCGGGTTTCGTGTTGGCTCTGCTGACGCTGCCCCTTCTCTGGGACGGTTTTGGGAGCCAAGGGACGTCGGGCAGGGTGGAATTGACCCGGCCGGGAATCCGCACACTGGGCCCGACGGCCGGTGTGGGCTCTGACGCTGGGGGGCCGACGGCGGATGGGGTTCCCGGGGGCGGCGTCCAGGCACTTGGAAGCGAGCCCTGGCCATGGAGGCTCGACCCGCGACTGAAGTCGCAAGTGGGTGCGGCGGTTCAGCATTTTAGCAGTGATGCTGCGGCGGTTAGTCAGGGTAAAGCGAACCCTTCAAATGTGCAGGTGACCGTGCATGTTCGAGATCTTGATCGGCACGAAATCGTGCTGGACATCGAGGGGCAGAGACCCATGCGGCCGGCCTCTAATCAAAAACTGATCACTTGCGCGGCTGCTTTGGTCCTACTTGGTCCAAACGCTCAGTTTGTCACTTCGATTGAAGCCCTCGGGGCCGTAGGTGATGGTGTTCTGCTTGGAGATCTCGTCGTCCGGGCTGATGGAGACCCCTTGTACTTGGAGGGTGGGGATGGCTCTTTGGATCCCTGGTTGGATCCGGTTGCCGACTCCCTTTTGGCGGCAGGCATTTGTCGTGTACCGGGCGGCTTAGTGCTGGATGAGGGGAGCTATGCTCTGCCTGAACCTGGGCCTGGCTGGCCTGCGGCCCGCGATCACTGGCAGGAGTACTGCGCTTTATCGGGTGGCTTTAGCGCCAATGCTGGTTGCCTTACTTCATGGGTGACTCCCGGTCGCGTTGGGCGAAATGCCGACGTCCTGGTGTTGCCCCGTGGGCACGGTCTTCCCCGCAAGGGGAGTGTCGTCACAGGGGCCCGTGGCGCCAATCTTGATGTGCGAGTGGGGGCCAACCAATGGGGGTTGACTGTGGGCGGCAGTATTCCGGCTGACACTAAATCGGGGTCCTGGCGTTTCGCCCATCCCGATCCCGTTGACTTGTTTGGGCATGCAGTAATCGAAGGGTTGGATCGACGGGGTGTTTCTGTGGAGGGGGGCTTTCGCCGCGAGCGCGATCGGCCAGCGGGCCGCCTGGTTGCTCAATTCACGACGGCCCTTTCCTCTTATCTTGTCCCGATTTTGACGCACTCCAATAACTCCGTGGCCGACCAGGTGTTCTTGCATCTGGGCGCCAAGGTGGCCCATCGTGGGGACCGGTTCGGAGGATCTTTGGCGACGCAACGTGCTCTGGAGATCCTTGGGATTGCGCCGCTGGGCTTCGTGCAGGTGGATGGTTCCGGGTTGAGCCGGGACAACCGAGTCAGCGCCAGTCAATTGACGGCATTGATCGCTGCGGTCATGGATCGGGAAGACGGCAGCGCGATTCAATTCCTGGAGGCGCTCCCTCTTGCCGGCTTACGCGGGAGCCTTGAACGACGCTTGACCGGTCAGAGCACCAAGGGGCGCGTTTGGGGGAAGACCGGTTTCATCAATGGAACTAGCGCGCTCTCCGGCGTGGTGCGGACCTCTTCGGAGCGCACCTTGGCTTTCTCTATCCTGGTTGAATACCGCATTACGCCTGGTCTCAATACACGCTGCTGGAAACCTATGCAGGACAGGATTTGCAGCCTCTTGGTGTCGCTCTAATGGACCTTGCCGAGCGGCAGCAACTTCTCGCTCTAGCCCAGGACGCGGCGCTTGAGGCAGGGGAGATCTTAGTGGGGCATCTGGGTCATTTGGATCCCGAGGCGATTGGTCTAAAAACCAACTACAGGGATCTTGTAACGGCTGCCGACCTCGACGCTGAGCGGGTTCTCGTTGACCGTTTGCGCAAAGCCTGCCCGGGGCACGCCATCGAGGCCGAAGAGGAAACACGTGACGCCATGGATGGTCGGCCCCGGTGGTTTCTTGACCCCCTGGACGGAACGGTCAACTTCATCCACCGGTTGCCCTGCTTCGCTGTGTCCATGGGATTGTGGGTGGATGGACAGCCACAAGTCTCGGTTATCCATGCGCCCGTCTTGGGAGAGACCTTTAGCGCGGTTCGTGGAGGTGGCGCGTGGCTCGGGGATCGCCCGATGAAGGTCTCCCCTGTAGAGACCATCCGTGATGCCGTCCTTGCAACGGGCTTTGCCTACAGGCGCAGCGAGCTCAACCCCTCCAACCTGGAACAGTTTGCGAGCTTCTTCCATGAGGCCCGTGGACTGCGTCGGATGGGGTCCGCGGCGTTGGATCTTGCTTTTGTTGCCGATGGGCGCCTGGACGGCTATTGGGAGTACCACCTCTCACCCCACGACGTCGCGGCCGGGGGCCTCCTGGTTCTCGAGGCCGGAGGTAGCGTGACCGACGTGGGGGGCGGTGAGGACTGGCTACGTGGGGGAAGCATCGTGGCGGCTGGCCCTGCGCTCCACGGCGCTATGACGAGCCATTTGGCCCGGGTGGGTACCGGCGAGTAGCGACCCGGGGGGCGTAAGTTTGCAGGCGGAGCCCTGGTTTGGGGGGTAGGAGGATTTGGGGTAAAGCGGTTACAATGACCGACTCGCTTGGGCGGTTCAAATCCCCAATAGACCCTTCTTTCGGGCCCTGACAGGGGCATCCAGGAGGGTTGGGGCGCCCGGGCTTTCCCGCAACCGTACTACCCACCATTCGATGAAGCGCATCCCCCAGGATGACCTCATTCGCATTCGTTGTGCTCGCCAGAACAATCTGGTGGGTGTCGACGTGGACATGCCGCGCAACGCGCTGGTGGCCGTGACGGGCGTCTCGGGCTCGGGCAAGTCTTCATTGGCATTTGACACCCTCTACCGGGAAGGTCAGCGCCGGTTCTTGGAGACCCTGTCGGCTTATGCGCGGCAATTCCTGGGGGGGCTTTCCATGCCGGACGTGGAGAGCATCAGCGGGTTGTCGCCTGCCATCGCTGTGGACCAACGCTCCATTCCGCGGGGTGCTCGTTCCACGGTGGGTACCCTGACCGAGATCACGGACCATCTGCGGGTGCTGTTTGCTCGTGCCGGAGTGGCTCATAGCCCCTGGTCCGGTGAGCCTGTTGAGTCCCGGACACCCGAATCGGTCGTTCAGGAGTTGCTCCGTACCTATGAAGGTACCGCCGTGCAACTGGCCGCTCCTTTAGTGAGAGACCGTAAAGGGCAACATCTGGCGCTATTTGACGATCTGCGTCGCAAAGGGTTCGTCCGTGTTCGTGTGGATGGTGTCGTGCAGCGGATTGAGGACGTTCCAGAGCTCGCCCGATACAAGATGCATTCCATTGAGGTGATCGTGGACCGCCTCAAGCCTAGTGTTGAGAATCCGGGGCGCCTGCGGGAATCAGTGGATGCAGCACTCGAATTGGGCTCAGGCAGCATGCTGGTCTTGACCCGGGATGGAATTCAGAGCGTCTCGACCCAGGCCGTATGCCCCCAGACGGGGCGGGAACTTCCCGCCTTGGAGCCCCGGCTGTTTTCGCCGAACTCTCCCCACGGAGCTTGTCCCACGTGCAAGGGACTGGGTTCCTTGAAGGCGCCCACCGAGCAAGCGGTTGTGGCCGATGGCCTGCTTTCCATTCGTGAAGGCGCGCTGGCTGTGACCCGGGCCAGTGGCGGTGCACTTCTCTTCCCTCGAGTGGATTTTGAATTCCTGGAGCAGATTGCCGGTTTCGGCAGCTTCAGTCTAGA
>JAPKBO010000304.1 GCA_028823395.1 Planctomycetota bacterium
GCTGAACGCCGGACTGGTTGGAGTTCCATTCACTCCGGAACTGATTGAGCAGGGTGTTCGGGTCGGTCGAAGTGTATGGCCCGTTGCTGGTCCGGATGATCAGGTGGCTGATGTCATGGCGGATGTCGACGTCTGCCAGGTATTGAACATTCAGAGCGTTAATGACCGATTCGATTCGGGCTTGTACCGCTGCGGCACTGCCGTAGTCGTTGTAGTAGTTCGCATCGGAGTCACAACCAATCTCACAGATCCAGAAGGTGCCCGGGGCGTAGGTCTTGCCGCCACCCGTGGTTTCCGGTTCAGGAGTCGGGTTATCGAGCAGGTCCGAACCACAAGGGCGCAGGGCTTCGATGGTGTCGTCGTTGTGGTAGAGGACGTAATCGTTGGGGGCGGCGTTGCGAACCTTTGACGCAATGGGCTGAAGCCAGTAGTCGTCTCCGCTGGAGAGCCGGATACGAGCGTGGAGGCCATCAGCGAGGAGGCTGGCAGCGACGACGCTGCCGGGGTCTTCGAGGACGGAGCCCCAAAGGGTCCGTACTGCACCAGAGTTGATGTTTTGCTCCACGCCATTTTCGCCCACCTGGACAACCTCGAAGCCAGACGTCCGAATGGACTTGGGCGTCAGATCAAGGGTCATGGGGAGGCCACCAAGGTCTACTTGGAGGAGGATGGAGGACCCAACGGTCATGGGCTGGGTGATTCGGATGAGTTGACTGTCCTCAAGACCGAGGGCCATGTTTGCCTGGACGTGAACGAGGTTGTCCTGAGCGCCAGCGAAGGTGGTCAGGCAAAGGGCCGCGGAGAGCGGCAAGAACCGTTTGAGGGGTGAGAATAGCATGGGTGTTTCGTGTGGGTTGGGAGAGCGTGGGCTCCGAAGTATTGGGGACCCAATATATGTAACTTCCGACGAGCCGAACAAAGATACTGTTCCTCTTCGTTTGGCATTCAAATGCAAGTCCCCCTTTTAGCGACCCTGGGGGGCGGGTACGGAAAAGCCCCCCGGCCTCAGATCGAGACCGGGGGGCTTGAAGGTTAGTGGGCGCCGGCTTGCCGGTGCCCTACCGAGGGTTGGCTCAGCTGCCCACTACGACGAAGTTGTCGATCTTGGTGCGCTCCTGCTTGCCCTTGGCGTTGCAGGAGAAGCGCACGGCAAAGGAGGAGTTGTTGCCTGCAGCTGAGGGGAGGGCCGTAAAGCGCTCAGTCCAACCCTTCTGCTGCCACTGGTCCGCCGTGTTCCACGTGGACCCGTCAAACCATTCCAGGGTGACGAACTCTGTGGACTCGTAGTTTTGACTGCGTTGGGCACAGACGATCGTGACGCCGCCGTATCCGACGGTGCTTACTGAGCGATCAAAGGTGACGATCTTCTTGAGAGCGACGCCCCAAGCGCTGTTGTAAGCGGCCAGTTTCTGCATCTTGCAGCGCGTGCTCGTGGAGCAGTTCCATCCGCTTTTGTACGAGCCGCTTTCGAAGTCGTCCTCGAACAGCACGTCACCCGCGAGAGGGCTGTCGAGACAGCCTCTGGAATTGCGATAGGAGATCATCGCGGGAATCGTGCTGCTGGCGTGGAAACGGTTCGCGCAAGTCAGGCTGGAGTTCATCGTGTAGCCACCGCAGCTGCAGTGCCCCGCGTTCCAGTTGTGTCCCAATTCGTGGGCCGATAGGTCCGCCGCGCAGTTGAGGGAGCCGCAGCAATTCGATTGGACCAGGCCATAGGCCGAGCCGGTGCTGCAGATGACACCAACCCAGGCGATACCGATGACGCTGCCGTCCAGGTTTTTACCCGTGAATAGCTGGGCTACATCGCGCTTGATCTTGCCTTGGTTGTTGTTCCACTCGGAGCGGAACTGGTTGAGCAGTCCGACCGGGTCAGTCGAGGTATACGGGCCCTGCGCGGTTCGAACGATGATCTTGCTGATCCGATGAGTGATGTCGACGTCGCGCTCGTATTGCACGTCCATCGTGTTGACCACAAGTTCGATGCGGTTCTTAACCTTGGCGGTGCTGTTGTACGATTGGTAGAATCTGTAGTCACTGTCGATACCCAGATCGGCGGTGTAGTGCATACCCATGGTGTAGGTGTCGCCGACCGGTGGGGGCAAGATTTTGGGGTCGTTGTCTGCCAGGCGATCTGCTCCACAGGTGCCTACGCGACTGATCGTGTCGTCGTTGTGGTAGAGCACGTACTGGTTTGAGGATGCTCCGGGTACCCGCGCTACCAGGGGCTCAAGCCAGTAGTCGTCTCCGCTAGTGAGGCTGATGCGAGCGTACAGGCCATCATCCATCACAGAGCCGGCGACCACGCTACCGGGGTCTTCCAGGATGGCTCCGCGCATGGTCCTGAAGTCACCAGGATCGACGTCTCTCTCGCCAGTCGCACCGGCAACAGTCAGGCTGAAAGCTGAGCTGCGAATGGAGAACGGGGACATCTCCATCGTGACGGACATGCCCGCCAGGTCCAGGTCCGTGACCAGAGTTTGACCCGGGACAAAAGGCCCGTTGAGCGTGATGATGTTGCTGCTCTGGAGCCCAAACGCCATGTTGGTTTGGGTTTGCAGCAGGTTGCCTTGGGTATGGCCAACCGCGCAGAGGCCGAGCAGGGCGGTAGAGAGATAGATGCTCTTCATGGGAGTGCTGTTGATTGAGGGGGGGGGACTTTGGACTTACGCCGGGATTTCGACGATTTAGAGAGGCGTATGAGAGGATACCACAACCCGGCCGATTGACCCAATTCAGGCTTATTAGGCACACTCAGATCCCGATTTGAGAATCGGCG
>JAPKBO010000093.1 GCA_028823395.1 Planctomycetota bacterium
CCCCCGACCGGGGGAAAGCGCTAGGTTAGGGGAACTCCGCAGGGAGTGATTCCCCCATGCCTTTCTTCCAATTGCAGCAAGAGCAACTGAGGCGTTTCGAAGAAGACGGCTTCCTCATCGTGCCCGGGCTCCTGGGTGAAGAGGAGGTCCGCCTCCTTGGACTCATCACCGAACGGGTTGTGCGCTCCGACCCCCATCGACTTGACCGTCATGACGCCGAAGGCCGCCTCACATTGCTCTCCCTGCGCAATGAACTATGCGACGACATGTACAGCGCCCTAGTCCGCTGCGAGAGAATTGCGCGCACCATGGAGGCATTACTCGGAGATGAGGTCTACCACTACCACCACAAGGTCATGATCAAAGAGCCCGAGGTGGGTGGGGCATGGGAGTGGCACCAAGACTACGGCTACTGGTACGAGAACGGATGTCTCCGACCCGATCTGGCTAGCTGCATGATCGCCATCACAGCGGCCACAAAGGCCAACGGATGCCTGGAAGTTGTGCCGGGCTCTCACCAACTCGGACGCATCGATCACGTGGAACAACACGGACAGGTTTGTGCTGATCCGGAACGGATGGAGCATATTTGTTCCGTGCTTGGAGTGCGCGACGTGGAAGTCGACCCGGGCGACGGGCTCTTCTTTCACAGCAACCTGCTGCATCGTTCCCAGAACAATCTCTCTAGTGATCCTCGCCTCTCGGTAATCAATTGCTTCAACACCAAGAGCAACAACCCCGTCAAGGAGCACCATCACCCTAGCTACTCACCTCTCGACATCTGTCCTGATGCCGAGGTGCAGAGATCAGGTGCACGCCAATGGCAGTCCCTTTCGGAGAACATCGAATGACCGCTCGATATCGAGTCGCAGGCATCAACTTTGCGCACATGCACATGGGCGACAACCTGCGCTTTGCCTTCGATCATCCCGACGTGGACCTTGTTGGGATCTGCGACGATGAGCCCGCACGCATGCAAAGTGCAGTAGAGGCGTTCGGTATGAACCCTGATCAGGTCTTCACCGATTGGCAGCGCTGCCTTGCAGAGACCCGGCCCGACCTCGTGATTCTGTGCCCGCCCACCGGAGAGCACGCAACGTGGGTTGAGCACATGGCGCCCTTTGGCTGTCACGTGCTGGTAGAGAAGCCGTTCGCGGCCAACCTCGCAGACGCGGACCGCATGGTTGTGGCCATGGAAGCAGGCGGTGGGCGTTTGGCCATCAACTGGCCTCTGGCCTGGTATCCACCGCACGTCACGGCCAAGCGACTGATTGATGAGGGTGCGATTGGAGAGCTCACCGGCGTCAACTACTACGATGGCAACCGCGGCCCGCTCTACCACGTGGAAGCCAAACTCGAGACCACCGAGGGTTTCCGAACCGAACAGAAAGCCGAGAGCTGGTTCTACAAGAAGGAGCTGGGAGGAGGCTCCCTGCTGGACTACCTCGGATACGGAGCCACTCTTGCGACTTGGTTTCTTGGCGGAGCAGAGCCCCAAACCATCACAGCCGTCACGGACCAGACCGAGGGCCTTGAGGTGGACGAGCATTCCATAACAATTGCCCGCTATGGATTTGGTCTCTGCCGATTTGAAACCCGCTGGGGTACGTTCACCGACCCCTGGACACACCAGCCTCAACCGAAGTGCGGTTTCGAAATCATGGGCACCGATGGGACGATCACAAGCTACGACTACGAGGACACGGTCCGCCTCCAGACACGTGAAGCACCCCAGGGAATTGTCCTGCCGGTGGATGAGCTTGTCGCTCCCATGCAAAACCCCGTGCAATACGTATTGAGTTGCTTGGAAACAGGGGCGGCCATTGAAGGGCCTCTGGACCCGCGACTGTCGCGAGTTGGCCAACGCATCGTGGACTCAGCCATGCAGAGCGCGAGAGATGGCCGCAGCGTGGATCTGTGCGGATGACACTGGACCACCAGATGCCTGGAATCGGCTTGATCGGCTGCGGGGACATCAGCAAAAGCCACCTGGGCGCGTACAAGCGGCTAGGCCTTCCGGTGCGCGCACTTTGCAATCGCACCCTTTCCAAGGCGCGCGAGCGTGCGGTTGAGTTCTTTCCCGACGCGCACATTTGTAGCGACCACCACGAATTGCTTGCCCTGCCGGAAGTGGAGGTCGTCGACATCACCACTCATCCCCCTGAACGGATTGGTTTGGTGGCCGATGCACTGCGCGCAGGCAAGCACGTGTTGAGCCAGAAGCCGTTCGTGCTAGACCTGCAGGAGGGCGAGCGCCTGATCGCATTGGCCAAGGAGCACGAAGTTCTTCTTGCGGTGAATCAGAACGGACGCTGGGCTCCTCACCTAGCGGGGATCCGCGAGAGTGTGCATGCGGGACAGGTCGGCTCATTAGAGTCCGTCGACGTCTCCATCGATTGGGACCATTCCTGGACCGTGGGAACAGCCTTCGACCACACGCCCAACCTCGTGTTGTTTGACTTTGGCATGCACTGGTTCGATTTCGTGGCCTGCCTCTTGGACGGTCGTGAGGTATCGGAAGTCACGGCCACCACCGGGCGTACGCCGGACCAGGCTTCTCCCCAGCCCATGTTGGCAGAGGTCACCATGACCGGGCCGGACCTGCACATGCATCTGCGGTTCAATGGGGACTGCGCCAGCGACCCGCTGGATCGGACGGTGGTCACGGGTAGCGAGGGAACGCTCGTATCCGAAGGCCCCGACCTCAAGACACAGCGCCTCATCCTGCAAAGGGGCGACGTCCGCTCCGAACTCCCCCTGCAAGGCGATTGGTTCACCACGGGGTTTGAGGGCACCATGATCGAGTTACTGCGAGCGATTCGCGAAGGCGATACGCCAAGCCACAGCGCGGGCAACAACCTGCGCAGCCTAGAGCTCGCTTTCGCCGCCTGCGCCAGTGCGGAGAGCGGTAGCCCCGTTCACCCCGGCGACATCCGCGCTATTTAGCGCGGTAGGAAGGCCATGGACGTCTGCACCGGGAAGGAGCAGACGCAGCCGGCGCTCGCTTCAGGCAGAAGCACCAGACCGGCGGCGGGCAGGATGTTGATCCAGCAGCCGGGTCGGCTGACGGAAGTTACGTGCACGGTTTGGCCGTCAATCTTGCGCGCACGCGGGTTGTGGTCGCGGAAGTAGAGAGTGTCGGCGGAGGCTGAGATGGTCCCGCAACCCCTGCGCTTGGGCATCCACCACTCCCCGTCGGAGAGGATTGCACCGCTTGCCAGATCGTAGGCGCGTGGCTCGGCCACCAGGACGTTCTCCAGGAGGACGGGGTGGTGGACCTGCTCGCCGTGGCTGCTGCCGGCGCCGTTGTTGGGTGTGTGGGCGGTCCAACGCAGCGCTCCATCTGAAGCGTTACGGACCTGCAAGTGGAATCCGCTGACGTCGTCGCTGAAGGTATGAGAGGAGGTCAGGACCAGAGTGTCGTCCCGCACGCTGACGAACAGGGCGTGCCTCATGTCCGCCAGGTCAAGCGCCTCGTCGAAGAGTGGCCTGCCACGCTCAGCATCAAGGGCAAATAGCGTGGGCCCCGCCTGGCCAACCACTGCGGGAAGCAACCGCCCGGGACCCGCAGCCTTGCGGGCCTCCACGCCGAAGACCTTCCCTCCCGAGAGGGCCAGGGAAGAGTTGGGTACACACCTGAACTCACGCTTCCAGAGGCGACGCACGGAGCCGCGGTCGTAGGCGGCAAGCATCTGGGAGCAGATCAGCGGCTGCTCATTCTTGAACTGCAGATCGACCTCCGCAAAAGACTGATCCCGACGAGAGGTGCCCTCAGGTTGAATGCTGACCAATACGCGCTCGTCGTCCAATGCCAGCCAACCAAACTCCATACCTGCAGGGGCTCGGGCTTCGCGCAAATCGAGACCCGTCCGCAGGTCTACGCAGCGCAGAACGTTGGCCTGGGCCAACCAAAGCTCTCCGGCATCTGCGGCTTGGTACCCCCCATCCAGGGCAACGGCCATGCGTGAGAGCCCCTCGAAAGTGCGGGTCCACAGGAGCGTACCGTGATAGGCGTCCACCGCCCGCAACTGGTCCTGCCCCTGGATCACCAAGATGCCATCGACGCAAAGGGGCGGGGCCGAGCGCAGGTGACGGTCCACGACGCCTGTGGGGCCCGGACCTCCAAACCACTGCAGTTGGAGATCGTCACTCGCGTGGCGGTCCATACTCGAGGCGCTATTGCCCGCATCCGCTAACGCATGACTCCAGGTGCCCGCCCCCTCAAGGGGGGGGCGTGTGAACGACTCCGAACTCAACAAGGCCACGCCGCTACCCGGTCGCAGAAGCCGGCGGTAGCGATCAACTTCGGCCAGGCCAGCAGCGCCCTCGTGGATCACGAGCTCCATGCAATGGTCGGTGAAGGGCAGACCGTCGTTCACAAGAACCTGCAGGCGCTCGCGCTCATGTACCTGTTCGCGGATTGTCGCCGCCTCCTCCCAGGTGCGCACCAAAGCCACCACGCTGAGCTCGGTGGATTTCAAGATGCTGGCTATCGCGTCACAGCGCGTTGGCTCGACGACGAGCGCATACCCACGGCGACCGTGGAGCTCTTCGGGCAATGTGAACTCAGCGCTCGAGCTCCGGCTCTTGATCGTTTCCACAGTGCGCCTCGGGGGCTCGGGCGCCAAGCAACACAGCACTCCACCGTCCAGAGCCACGAAGAGGCGACCATCGGCAAAGGCAAATCCTTGGACGGCTCCAGGCACCTTTACCCGCCAACGCTCCTTCCCCGTATCGGCGTCCCGCCCGCGTACCAATCCACTTCCCCCAACAACGATCTGGTCTCCGACGACGATGGTGGCCGAACTCAACTCTTCACTGACGGACCATGTCATGCAGGCGGCTATCAATCGGTCAATCTTCTCCAGCGCCTTGTCCAGGATTTGGCCTTCCTGCTCGATTTTGCGGCACTCGGCATCAGAGGCACCGGCAGGAGCGGCCAGCCGCGACCCCGCCAGAGCCTCGCGCTCCGCGCTCAATGCCTTACGGCGTTCCCGGTCCATGGCGATCAGAACCGCGTTCGTTTGGAGGTAGGAGTTGTCCCCACTGACGACCAGGTGCTTGCCCTGGAAGCTGGCCAGTTGATCCATGCCCGATCGAGAGGCCACCGCCAACTGACCCCGATCATCTGGGCCCGTGATCAACTCGGTATCCGTCAAGAGGGCCCACGTTCCACCCGGACCACCAAACTGGCCTTTCCAGGCACCGTCCACGCGATCGAGAGCAAAGGGGGTCGCCCGGCCACTCGGAACGTACAACCGGGTGGGTGAGAGCAGCAGGTAGCCCTGAGGGGAGACGCTCTTGTCCAGAGTCTGCTTCCAGAGGGTCTCGCCGCTCGTGGCATCCAAGGCAAAGGCGAAACAGCCCTGCTCGGGAAAGAGCCCGGCTGTGGCGTAGAGCACACCGTTGGCCACGGCCACACCCGTCCGCACGGGCCACGGAGAGATGAGCTTGCCGTTGCTCGGGATGCGGCGCTCCTCCGGCGCGAGAGACTTGCGCCAGATGAGGGCTCCGGATTTCACGTCGAGGCAGTAAAGCAGTCCGTCGTCGCTGCCAAACCAGATTTGATCCTCACCGACAAACGGAGCAAGTCGCACAGGCCCCTCGGTGTAGAACGTCCAAAGACGCTCACCACTTGCCGCATCCAGCGCATGCACCCCATCGTCCGAAGAGGATGCGTAGAACACTCGACCAGCACGGCTAACGGGAAAGAAAGCGCGGTCGTGCACAACCCGCGCCGCCATCGATTCAAGTTTCTGCCAGTGACTTCCGTCAGCAGGATCGCCCCAGGATGGAGACGGTTTCGTGAGCGGGGTATGGGTCCAGGCCAGGCGTGGCTTGCCCGAGATCTCCTGAGCTGTTGCGTTTGAGCGCAAGACATCGCCCCCGAACGTAGGCCACCCCTCGAGTACCTCCTCGGGGAAACCCACCGTTCGTGCAGGCAACCCGGGTTGGGCCTCTCGCCACCTCTCAGCAAAGTCCCTCTGCTTGGGCACACGGCCCCAAAGCTGCACGGAGTGGATAGATCCCACAAAGTCGTGTCGCTCATTGGTATCGATATACGAACCGATCGCGAGGGTATGCGTGTCCGCATAACTGATCGGCCCACTGGTCACTCGCGCTTCGGTGTCCAGCACGCCGTCCACGTAGAGCCGCTGCACCTCACCGTCATAGGTTCCGACAACCTGATGCCAGGCGCCCTCTTCAAAACGCGTTCGCCCCTGGATGTAGTGAATCTGGTTGGTTCCCGCCCCAGCTACGCCAAAGAAGAAGTGGTCACCATGGCTGCCCAGGACCCAGCCCCTTTCGTAGGACCCATTGTCCTCCACCGAACTCAGGACCCCACACCACTGCCCGGTTGAATCGGGTGCGCAGACGATTTCCACGCCCAGGTCCTCAGTGGGCAACTGCTTGGCGGACACAACACCCAGCTCGGGGCCACTTCCGCCCACACGCTGCAGGTTGGTGCCGTTCAGAACCCACTCCCCCAGCAGGTCCGATTGGATGGCCAGGGAGAGGAGTAGTGTGGAGATCAACATGGTTCGGTGGCTAATGCGGGTCGGCGCTCTGCACACCGCCCATCCTGCACTCCGCAGCCCCCTCTCGAAAGAGGCTCCTTTCGGACCCCGCCGTTGTTGGAATCAAACGGTGCTGTCCCCGTCAGGCCACTCCCCCACCGATAACGCTACTTATGCCGCCAGCAATCAAGTGTTCGCTACATCGATCCCGCACAAAGATAAGGGCGCCAGGCTCTACTGAAACATCACCGACAACCCGTCGGTGAAGTTCGAGGTCGCTGCTGGATTGGAATCCGTGAACCAGAACTGGAAATTCCAGGTCTCACCGGGCTGCACGGAAACCTTCGGGCTCATCGGGAAGGAGGTCAGGTCGAGAGCCTCGGTCACTGTTCCAGCCGTTCCCGTTCCACTCAACTGCTTCACAAAGCGGCCCATCTTCCCACCCAAGCACAGATTGCCCTGACTGCCGCCGGCAAAAGGCCGGAAGCCCTTGATCTGGCTGGTGATGAAGTAACCCCACTCGCCCACCGGCAGGCTACTGGCCGTGAGGTTCAGGTTGTTTTGCGCCACTTGGCCACTTCCCCAGCCCGACATGACACCCGCCGTGCCACCGGAGTGCTTGTTCGCCGGACCGCAATAGTTCGCGCCCAACGCGCTCGATAAAACCTCACCAGGGTTGTCGTAGAGATACAGGACCTCCGCATCGTTCAGGACACCTTTATAGATCTGGATGTCATCGAGCACCCCGTTAAACCACTCCGGGGGGCCGGGGTCCTTGTTCGCAATATGCCAGAAATCGAGGGCCGGATTGGCGCCCTTGGTTCCCGAGGCGCCCCCGATGGGTAAGCCGTTCAAATAGAAGGTGCAGTCGTAGCTCGCGTCGAAGACGACAGCCATGTGATACCAGACGCCGGTGCTCAATGTGGCCGGCAGGTCGTAGTCCAGAACCCCACGGGTGGTGAAACGCATGGACGATCCGGTAAGCCCCCAGGTCCAGCTTCCGTCGTTACCGAAGAAACGCTGGACGCCCGTGAGGAGGTCGGCCTTCATCCAACATGCGGCGCTCAACTGATCACGGAGATCGGCAAGCGGCGGAGCGCTCTTGATAACGGCCCGGTCATCCGTGCCATCAAAGTGGACGGCTGTGTTGGTTCCCACCGCAGCTCCGGGGACGCCGGTCGTGGGGTCACCCTCAAAGATTCCGTTGAGCCCACTACCCGATGAGTCGTTGCAGGCCGTGCCGCTCGCTTCATCCAGTTTGTACCAAGCAGCGATCTGAGGCGACTGCGCAAGGCCCATGCTGGCAAACGCATACAACAGCGCCCCCCCGATCATGGTCCTTCTGCACCCTTCCGACTGAACGTCCATGCCCCCAGGATACCACGGTGCAGGCGGACCTGAGGAAAGCTTCTGATGGCGCTAACCCTGGCACAGCGTAGACTCGGCCCATGGCTTCCAAATGGACCATCCTGAGCATTCTCATGTACGTCGCTCCTTTCGCGGCCGCACGCGAACTGCCGCGCGAGAAGCCAAACATCGTTTGGATTCTCTCTGAGGACAACTCCAAGCATTATCTGAAGTTGTATGACGAGGGCGGAATGGAAACACCGGGCATCGAGGCTCTGGGCGCGCACGGGCTCGTCTTTGATCGTGCGTTTTCATGCAGCCCCGTGTGTTCGGTGGCGCGCACGACATTAATGACCAGTTGTTATGCCCCCCGTATCGGAACCCAGTTCCATCGCAAATTACAGGTCGTCCCGTTGCCAGCGGGCGTGCGCATGTTCCCCGCGATCTTGCGCGAGGCGGGGTACTACACAACCAATAGGCACAAGACGGACTACAACGCCGATGCGGGGGAGACCGTCTGGGACGAATCATCAAAGGGCGCCACATGGCGTAATCGAGCCTCTTCAGAGACGCCCTTTTTCCACATGCAGTCCCATGCGGATTCACATGAAGGCAGCTTGCACCTGAGCAAGAAGAAGTTGGAGGCTGATACACCTTCAACGCCCCTTAGGGATGTGTTGGTGGCCGAATGCCACCCGGACACCAGCCTGTTCCGCGCCACTCACGCTCGCTACCTCGATCGTATGACTCGCATCGATGGCCACGTAGCCCAGCTAGTGGCGGACCTTGCGGAGGACGGCCTGCTCGAAGACACGTTCATCTTCTACTTCGGAGATCACGGCGGAGTCCTGCCACGCAGCAAGGGCTACGTGTACGAAACCGGCTTGCACGTTCCGTTGGTGGTTAGAGTTCCCGATAATTGGAAGCACCTGGTGGATGGCGAATGGGGAACGCGACCCTCCGGATTCGTCAGCTTCGTGGATTTCGGCCCCACGGCGCTGCACCTGGCAGGCATCGACGTACCCGATACCGTCGATGGGCAGCCCTTCCTCGGGGCGGGCTTCAGCGACACGGATCTTAATCTGCGCCAAGAGGTCCTAGGCCACGCCGACCGCTTCGATGAGAAATACGACCTCGTCCGCAGCCTGCGTCGCGGACACTACAAGTACATCCGCAACTTCGAGGCACACTACCCGGACGGCCTGCAAAATAACTACCGCTATCGAATGCCCGCCTATACCCAGTGGCGCGACATGTATCGTGCGGGGGAACTGAACCCTGCGCAGGCACTGTTCTTCGAGCCCAAGGCTCCCGAGGCACTCTACGATCTGCGAACCGATCCTTACGAGGTGCACAATCTGGCCCTTGAGGCAGCTCACTCTGACACGCTGGAACAGATGCGCGCAGGACTGATGGGCTATCAGAAAAAGATGCCCGACCTGAGCTTGTTCCCTGAGTCGCAGCTCATCGAAGCAGCCTTTGGCAACCCTGTGGCCTTCGGTCAGGAGAACAAACCTCGCATCGCGAACTTGATCGATACAGCCAACCTGTGCCTTCTGCCCTTCGAGAAGGCCACGCACTCGTTGCAGTCGGCTATCAAGAATGATGATCCCTGGCAGCGCTACTGGTCCATCACCGCGTGCATTCAGTTTGGTCACCAGGCCGCCTCCATAGCCCCGCTCATCGAGGCCGCGCTCCATGACGCTCATCCACTCGTGCGCATGCGCGCTGCCGAGTACTTCTGCCTCACCAGCGACTTCGATCCAGCTCCGCTGTTCAAGCAGCTACTGTCGACGTCCACATCTCACGTGGAGACCCTGATCCTTCTCAACAGCATCGTGTTCCTGCGCGATGGTGGACCAGGCGTGTCATTCCAGTTACCCCGCAGCGAGGTGCGCGCCCAGGACAAAGAGATCAACCGTCGCCTCGACTACCTGGGTTGGTAAAACTAGCCCGTGCGGGCTAGATGCGAGAGACATACCACTGCATGCGCGGCAAATGAAAGGGGCCCTTCCAGTGATTGCCCTTCAGGTCACTGGCGCGCGTCCCGTCTCGGTTCAGGTACCCGAACCACTCCCCATGCTTGGGATCAGCAAAGTGCTCGTGAGCCCAGGAGTAGACCTGCTTGAAGCGCTCTGCCTGATAGCTCTCGCCCGTGAGCTTGTAGGCCAGTAGCGTTGCAATGATGGCCTCATTGTGCGGCCACCAATATTTCATTTGGTGTACGGGCTCCTGGGGCGGAAGGCCCCGTAGATCGCAGAAAGATAATAGACCCCCGTGCTCAGGATCCCAGCCGCGCTCCCACATCCAATCGAGCATGGTGACTCCTAGTTTCACCAAGCGGGCGTCATTATTTCGGTGGCGAGCTTCATGCAGAATAAACCAAGCCATCTCGATCGCGTGGCCTGGGTTTAGCAGGCGACCATCAAAGTGGTCGATCATCTCTCCTGTAGGCGTGACGTTCTCCAGCACAGCTCCGTGCTCGGGTTTGCAAAAGTCACGCTCGACCTCATCGATACAGCGGTCTATCCAGGCCCTGTCCTGCTCTCCCCCACCACACTCACGCATGACCTGGGCCAGGTGCATGCCTATCATCAACGGGCCCAGACTCTTGCTGGGCCGCGTCAAGGGGTTGCCCTTGGGAGTCATAACGCCGGGTTCAAAGAAGACTCGCTGAAAGCTGTTGAACATCTCCCGGCTGCGAAGCGCCCAGTCCTTTCGGCCCGTAGCCTGTGCGCAAGCTGCGTAGGCCATGCAGGCAAAGGCCTCCGAGTAGGCATAGCGCCGCTTCCGCAGGGGTTCACCCTCGCGAGTCAGGAGGAAGAACATACGCCCGTCTTCATCGAAGCCGTGGCGCTCCAAGAACTCCATGCAGGAAAGCGCCCCAACCAACCATTCCTCCCGCTTCTCCACCGTGTTGTAGAGGGTTGCGAACATCCAAGCGCATCGCCCCTGAATCCACACGGCCTTGTCCGTATCGATCAATGCCCCATCGCGGTCAAGGGACGTGAACAGTCCGCCCTGTTCCCGATCGAATCCATGCTCCAGCCAAAAAGGCAGAGTGCTGCCTTCGAGCTCTGTCCGGCATTGCTCTATTTGGAGCTGTAAGTCAGCTAGGGTCATCTACTCGGTCCCTCAAGGTCGCGAAGGTAAGCCCCGCCAGATTGCGGGTCTCGCCGCCAGTGCTGCAACTCACCAGATAGCCCACAGCAACACAGGTGCAGGCGCCAACGGCCGCATACAACAGGAAGTTCGTAGCCGTGAAAAACACGATGAGCAGAGTCGCCGCACTGCCGGCCACCAAACCAGCCAGAGCCCCTTGCGCATTGACGCTTCTGGAAAAGACGGCCATTAGGAATACACCGGCCAGCCCACCACCGAAGAGGCCCATTATTTTTTGGAAGAAGTCGAAGAGATAGCGAATCTCATAGGTGGCAAGCACCATGGCCGCGCCCGTTCCCACAATCCCTAGGAAACAAGTCAACCATCGAGCGAGCGTAAGCAGATCTCGCTCTGACTTTTCACCGCCAAGACGCACGACGAAGTCGTTCACCACCGCGGCCGAAATGCTGTTCATCGAACTGTCCAGAGAACTCATAGCGGCAGCAAAGATTCCAGCGATTACTACCCCCGCCACTCCGGCGGGCAGGTGTGTGACCACAAACCAGGGTACAAGTTGATCTACCTTCTCCGGGAGCAACGCCTGCTCTGCGGGGTGTGCCATGTAGTACACCCAAAGTGCCGTGCCCAAGCCGTAGAACAACAGGCCCGTGGGAATGGTCATGGCCAGATTTAGCCACATGCTCTTGGCCGCTTGCTTCTCGTCCCGAGTAGTCAGGTAGCGCTGAATGACTGTCTGATCGGTGGTGTAGGGCACGAGGTTCGTAAAGGCGAAGCCCACGATCAAAACCCAGCCCACCATGTCGGTCGTACTCCAACGCCAATCGAAGATGTGCAGCTTGCCCGCGGCCTGGGCCGTATCGATAACGGCTGCCACGCCCCCCGCATCAGACACCGTAACTATTAGGCACAAGAGCGCCCCGCCTATCAAAACAAAGACCTGCAGGACGTCAGTCCAGATTACAGCTGCGATGCCACCCATAGCCGTATAGGCCGTGGCTAGCACTCCCATCAAACCGATACAGAGGTAGGTGTTTATGCCCGTGACGGCCGACAGTGCTATCGCCGGCAACAGGAGCACAATGCCCATTCGCCCCAATTGAAACAGGATGAAGATCGCGCTGGCGAGCACACGCACGGCGAGGGAGAAGCGCGCTTCGAGGTATTCGTAGGCCGTGGTGACCTCGAGCCGCCGGAACAGAGGCACGAAGCAGTAGATGACCAGGACAATGACAGGCAGCAACATCACCGAGCCCACAAAGCGCCTCCAATCTGAGCCGTAGGCTGTGGCCGGAACAGCCATGAAGGTGATCGCCGACAGCTGTGTTCCAAAAACCGAGAGGCCCGCAGCCCACCAGGGGATCTTGCGTCCGGCCAGGAAGAAATCTTCGGTACTCGTTCCACGGCGAGCAAAGTAGGCCCCAACACCCAGCATCAGCGCGAGGTAGAGACCAAGCACAATGTAGTCCAAGCTGCGGAAATTCGCGGTCAAGGACTTCTCTGAAAGGGACTCGGGCGCAAGCAACAGAGCTTGGACCCGGGGCGTCCGAATTCCGGGCTTGACCTCACCCGATGCAATCACGATTTGTCCCTGCCATGGCTGGGCATGGGTAGTCACAACCCCAAGAGGCATCTCCCCGGCATCGCGCCAAAGGTCGGCGAGCACGTCGTAGGCCAGAACCCGGTTCGCAAAAGAGGGCCGCACCTCCGGATCGCGCACCTTCCCCTGTTCATCCAGAATGTAGCGGCCTGTCGACCCACTGAAGGTCAGGATCTCATTCTCACCGAAAGGTGCAGCACAGGCTGCATTGATCGGCCAGCGCTCGGCGACGAAGGCCTCCTCGCCCTCGATCTCCCGTGGATCCTCCAACACAGGTAGGCTCGCGATGGCGGTCCAGTGCCTGGCTGCTGGAGAGTACCGGTAGGCATCCGTGAACATCTCAAAGCGAGGATCGCCTTCGGAGCTCGTTGTGGTACGCGAGCCCGAAAAGAGAAACAGGCACGTCTCGCCGCCGGGCCCTTTCTGGACGGCCGTGACCATCTTGATCCGAGCCGGACCGGGGTGTTCGGGCAGCTTCACCCAGCCCTCGTCGAGACGATCCAGGTCCAAAGCCCAGAAGCCAGCGGCGAGATCAACCTCGCTCTTGCTCGACTTTCCGCCGAGCACGTAGACAACGCTTCCCAAGGCTTCAGCGGAACCAAAGGCGCTGACAGTGGGGAGATTGGGAAGCTCTTCGAACACGACACGCTGGGCCTTGGAGTCCCAGGCCATGAGGAAGGCCTCGCTGTACACGGCATCGACGTCCGACCCTCCTACAACGACAACGCCCTTAGGAGTCGAGGCACAGGCCGAGTAGGCCAGTGGTCGCGGCAGGGTCTGCTCATTGCGCCAGGCATCGGCCCCCGGGAGCAGTACGAAGATGCGGTCGTGCCAGACCTTTGCGCCGCCATCGACAAGGGGAGTGGGGAAGTTCGCACCCCCAGCCACGATGAGCGCTTCACCATGGGTACCCGTGAGGGGCCCACCGAACCCAAGCGAGTCGGGAAGGTCAGGTAAAGACGTGAAG
>JAPKBO010000305.1 GCA_028823395.1 Planctomycetota bacterium
GTTTCGACGGAATGGCGGGAGGCCCCCTTGCCGTCGTCTCCCGCTTCGTTCAGGTCGCGCCCCTGCACGTGGGTGACGCGCATTCTCCCGAGCAATTTTGTGTGCGCTATCGGGCCGGCGACCTGGAGCGCCTTTTGCTGGCGCCCCAAAAGGGCGTGCATTTCTTCGGGGGACCCTCCACCGCCAAGGAGCAGCCACTCCCGCTCCAGACCATGGATCCGAGACAACTGGAGGCCCTACGCGCCATGGGGTATCTGGGCGATGACACGGAATCGACCTCCCTGTCGGACCCCACGGACAAGTGATTCCCATAGATACCGAGTCGCACACCCATCATCACATTCCCAGCACGAAAGTACCGCGCGGCCTGAAACCACCGGCACACGCGCTCGGCTCCTTCATTGGCTGTCACAGGGGTCTTGGACTGGTTAGGCTGCTTTCTCTAGCGAACGGCTCTATCCACCACCAAATAGACTCATGACACCGCTCTTCACCCTTCTCCTCCTCGCTGCTCAGGACGCTGAGGCAACCAAGCTCCAAGATCTCATGGCCCCTGAGGCTGCAGTTGAGAAGCTCGCCGGAGAGATGGGCTTCACAGAAGGGCCGGTTTGGTTGCCCAAGGAGGAGAAGCTCGTCTTCAGCGACATCCCGGGCGCGAAGCTCATGGAGTGGAGCCAAAAGGAAGGCCTCAAGCTCTTCAGGAAGAGCCCGAACCCTAACGGGAACCTGCTCGACAGGGAGGGGAGGCTGCTCACCTGTCGGCACGGCGCGCGGGACATCGTGCGCACAGAGAAAGACGGAGAGCTCACGGTCCTCTGTGACAGCTTTGAAGAGAAGCGCCTTAACTCACCGAATGACGTCGCCGTGAGATCTGACGGCACGCTCTGGTTTACGGATCCGCCGTGGGGATTGCCGGGTTACCGCGAGGGGAGAGAGCAGGCAGGTAACTATGTCTTTCGCTTGGATCCGAAGACGAAGAAGATCACAGCTGTCTTGAAGGATGCCGGCATGCCGAACGGCATCGCCTTCTCGCCTGATGAGAGCCACATCTATATCGCGGATACGGGCGGTCTCATGCATCCGGACGAGTCGCTCCGCAAATTAACGGCGACGATCGCAGCCTATCAAGTGAAGGCTGATGGGACGTTGAACCTGGAACCCGTCTGGAAGGTAGATGGCTTCTGTGATGGGATGTGTGTCGATGCATCGGGGAATATTTACACCACCGCGCGCGCGGGCATCACGGTGCTCTCACCGGACGGGAAGGTCATCGGGACGATCAAGGTCCCTGAGTCGCCAAGCAACTGCTGCTTTGGCGGCGAGGACTACAAGACGCTCTTCATCACAGCGCGCACATCGCTTTACTCGGTTGAGCTCGCGAACTCTGGAGCACGTCTCTCTGTGGAGAGTGACGCTCGTCATTAGCGCTTAGGTAGGGCGCTGCTGCGGGGCGTGAAGCTATGGCTTGGGTCTCTGAGGTGCGAACCCACGTCCCCCCGATCTCTCGCCACCCCGGTCGTCCCTGAAACCGGCACGAGCACAGGCTCCCACCGCCCCGTGCGTGTGGGGCCGGGTACCCCAAGAGCCCCGGAGCTAGATGCAGCCCCGTAATCAGGGACTAGAAGGAAGGGAACGCTTGCGAGGTCCGTTGAGCAGGGTCCCGAGCCAGGTGTAACGGACGCAGTAGCGGTAGGTCACTAGAAGCAGGCCCGTGACGATCACGCATACCAAGGGAAACTTGATGAAGGGTGACAGGGGCCAGTCGCGAACCCACCACTGCGCCAGCAAGATCAGCGGCAGATGAGCGAGATAGAGCCAGTACGAGGAATCGGAAACGTAGCGCATCAGCGGACTCTCGCTGCGAAACACCTTTCTGGACAAGCCCATCAGGCCGAAGATCATCAGCCAGGTGTAGCTGACCTCTAGGAGCGCTCCGATGGGATGGCGCAGATCTTCAAATTCATGGCTCCACTCGCCGACGATTGAGAACTCCAGGGCAAAGGGGAAGATGACCAGGAGACCGAGCGGGAGTGTCAACCACCATCGGCGCCCGAGCTTGTGCGCGCTGCCCGCGTTGTCGTGGTAGACGACTCCGAAGAAGAAGAAAATGGCGTAGTAGAAGAGCAGGTGCGGATAAGGCAGCCAGCCCACCGACGTGTCTGGTCCGAATCCCGGGCTCTCGCCACCGGACCGCATGATCAGTTGGGGCAGCCAGGTCAAAGGCAGGAGCCACGCATAGCGCAGGGGGGAGGTCACCAGCAGATCTGGCAGCCCCTTGAAGCCGACCCATTTTGCCAGCGTCGCATACAGGGCAAACCCCGCCATCAGCCAGCACAGAAACCACAGAAACCACAGGTGGTGGAAGACGGGTATGAGAAACAAGCCGACGAGCCACTCGCCCCCGTCTTCAGCACCTTCGCTGGATGCGTTCGATCTTGCACCACCCTCCTTGAGGGCCGCGATGATCGCGGGCCTGTCCCGTTCGATTCGCTCCAGGTCCAGGTCAAGTCCCATCAGGTCCCCAAGCCAGGCAGTGATCTCCGCGATCTCCTTGCCCCATGGCGTGGAGACCGTGTCGAGGGGCGACTCACCCTTGTTGTTCGCCGCGTTTGCATCCGCACCTGCTGCGAGCAGCATCTCGACGGCCTCGGGTGTCCCAAAGAAGGCCGCCCAGTGCAGTGGGGTTCCACCCTCGCCATCCGTTGCTTTCGCATTGGCCCCCGCTGCAAGCAAGCGCTCCATGACGGCATGTTGTTCGAGCACCGC
>JAPKBO010000094.1 GCA_028823395.1 Planctomycetota bacterium
CATCGTGGAACGAGGACCATGGGTCGAGGCCTATGTGAGCTTCCAGCATCAACGCTATCGAGAAGGCAAAGACGAAGAGACCTATTTGCAGTCGCGTAAAGCGCACGAGAAATTGGAGGATGGCTGATCGGTTCACGGCAGCAGCATGCGCGACTGGCTTGCTAGAGGAACAGGGTGGTGCTCGTCAGGGACCGTGCGGGATGTTCCGGGCACCGGATCCCCGGTCTGGCTCCGCAGTCTTTGAATAGCGTCGCTGTGCCTGAGAAGCTGACAGCGCCCACACGCGGACCTACGAGCAGGCCCCCCCCAGCTACTCCCACTCGATTGTGCTGGGGGGCTTGCTGGAGATGTCGAGGACCACGCGGTTGATGCCCTGGACCTCGTTGATGATGCGGTTCGAGATGGTGCGCAGTAGCTCGTGGTCCAAGTAGGCCCAGTCGGCGGTCATGCCGTCCTGGCTCTCGACGATGCGCAGGGCAATAGTGCTCTCGTAAGTGCGCGCGTCGCCCATGACGCCCACGGACTTGATCGGCAGCAGCGCGGCGAAGTACTGCCACAGACCCACGTGAGCACCAGCTCCCTGGATCTCGCTCGTGACGATGTGGTCGGCCTCGCGCAACAGGGCGCAGCGCGCGGGGGTCACCTCACCCACGATGCGCACGGCCAGGCCCGGGCCCGGGAAGGGCTGGCGCATGAGGATGCGCTCATCGAGGCCCAGGTGTCGGCCCACCTTGCGCACCTCGTCCTTGAACAGCTCGCGCAGGGGCTCGATAAGCTCCATCTCGAGGTCGTCCGGAAGACCGCCCACATTGTGATGGCTCTTGATCGTGGCGGTATTACCGCCGTGCACGGCGACCGACTCGATCACGTCCGGATACAGGGTGCCCTGACCCAGGAAGTCGGCATGATCGAAACGCTTGGCCTCTTCCCTAAACACGTCGATGAAGGCGTGGCCGATGCGCTTGCGCTTGAGCTCGGGGTCCGTGACGCCGACTAGGTCGTCCAGGAAGCGGTCGGTAGCGTCGACCGTGGTCAAGTCCATGCCAAGATGCGCGCGGAACTCTTCTTCCACGACTTCACGCTCACCTTTCCGCAGGAGGCCATTGTCCACGAAGATGCAGTGCAGCCGCGTACCGATGGCCTCATGCACGATCATGGCCGCCACGGCGGAGTCCACGCCGCCAGACAGACCGAGGACAACCTCGCCCTGCTCGCCCACCATTTCACGCACCTTGGCGATCTCGCGCGTGGCGATGTTCTCCGAACTCCAGTCCCCCGGCATCTGGCACACGTCGAACAGGAAGTTGTGCAGCACCTCGGAGCCTCGCACGCTGTGGCTCACCTCGGGGTGGAACTGCACACCGAAGAAGCCGCGCGCGGCGTCTCCAACCACGGCATGGGGACACGTATCGGACTGGGCGTAGTTGGCGAAGCCCGCGGGCAGGCTCGTGACCTTGTCCCCGTGACTCATCCATACGACCGTGCGACCCTCTATACCTTCTAGCAGCGATTCGGGACGGAGGATCTCGATGGAGGTGTGACCGAACTCGCGCTCGCCGCTGCCCTCAACGGAGCCGCCCAATCTCTGGCACATCCATTGCATGCCGTAGCAGATACCGAGCACGGGCACGCCGAGTTCAAGCAACTCACCGGGAACGTCCGGCGCGTCGTCGCTGTAGACCGAGGCCGGGCCGCCGGACAGGATTATGCCGCCAAGGTTCATACGCGCGGCCACTTCCAGGGCCGTGCGCGGTGGGTGGATCTCACACCAACTGCCCGCCTCGCGCACACGCCGTGCTATGAGTTGGGCGTACTGGGTCCCGAGGTCAACGATCAGAATGCCGCGTGCTGTTTCACTCATCCCCGGGGTTTACTCATCTCTGTGTGCATAGTTAGAAGATTCCTTGGTGATCACCACGTCATGCGGGTGACTCTCCCGTTGGCCGGAAGAGGTTACGCGCACGAATTGAGCGCGCTCCCAGAGGTCTTGAATGGTTTCGGATCCGCAGTAGCCCATGCCGGATCGCACGCCGCCGCACATCTGGTAGACGAAGTCCGAGAGCCGCCCCTTGAAGGGCACCATCCCCTCCACGCCTTCGGGCACAAGCTTGTCGGCCTCCTGCACGTGACCTTGCCGGTAGCGCTCCTTGGAGCCGCGCTGCATAGCCCCGATGGAACCCATGCCGCGCACGGACTTGAAGGAGCGGCCCTTGTACAGAACGGTCTCGCCCGGGCTCTCATCCAAGCCCGCGAAGAGACTCCCGAGCATGACGCAGGAAGCGCCCGCGGCAAGAGCCTTGACCACGTCGCCCGAGTAGCGGATGCCACCGTCGGCGATGACCGGCACGCCGCTGCCCGCCAGTTCCTCGGCCACGTTTCGGACGGCGCTGAATTGAGGTACGCCCACTCCCGCCACAACGCGCGTGGTGCAGATGGAGCCGGGTCCGATGCCCACCTTGACGCCGTCAGCACCCGCGTCCACCAGAGCTCGGGCAGCGGCGGCGGTCGCGATGTTGCCCGCCACGACGTCCACGTCAAAGCTCTGCTTCAAGTCACGCAGGGTATTCTCCACGTTGGAAGTGTGACCATGGGCGGTGTCCACCACGAGAACGTCCACGCCGGCCTCCACGAGGGCCTCGGCGCGCTCAAAGTCCTTGACACCGATGGCCGCCCCAACCCGCAAGCGTCCACGATCGTCGCGCGCCGACTGAGGATAGTCGGCCAGCATGTTCAGATCCTTCATGGTGATCAGGCCGGCCAACTGGCCAGCGTCATCCAGGATGATGAGCTTCTCGACCTTGTTCTCGTTTAGGATCACCCGCGCTTCATCGAGCGAGGTGCCCACCGGCGCGGTGACCAAACCGCTGACGGTCATCACTGCCGACACGGGGGTGGCGTCGTCCCCGTGGAAGGACAGGTCGCGCCGAGTCAGGATGCCCACCACCTTGCCCCCCTGCACGATCGGGAAACCGGAGATGTTCTGGGAGCGCATGATGATGCGCGCCTCCTCTACGGAAGCGTCGGGCGGAAGCGTGAGCGGATCCAGGATCACCCCATTGGCCGAACGCTTGACCTTGTCCACTTCGCGCGTCTGGCCTTCCAGATCGAGGTTGCGGTGGATGATGCCTATCCCGCCTTCGCGAGCGAGGGCGACAGCCAGCTTCCACTCGGTCACCGTGTCCATGGCCGCCGAAGCGAAGGGCACGTTGATGGGCGTATTGCGACTGAAGCGGGTCGTCAGTTGGACGTCCGCAGGCAAGATGTCGGAGTGCTGCGGGACGAGCAGCACGTCGTCGAAGGTCAGGCCGACCGTCAGCTCTTCCATGGCGCGTTGTGTTTTTTTGGGGGGGACCCGAGGGCTGAAACCCGTAAAACGAGAGTTCCGTGCCCTGGAGTTGAAGGAGCCAAGTATATCGATACCGCCACGCCCGTCCAAGCCGCCGCAAAACAAAAGAGGGCCCAGCAATCCCGCACAAGGCGGAATCACTGGGCCCAAAAGGAGGAGAGCTACCTTGTCGCCCACCTGAGGCGGGAAACTGAAGGCCACTTGTGCTGGGACGCATCTACGGGGTCCTGGGCGGTCGAACACCCCTCCAAGCCCCCAAGCGACCCCCTGCCCACTCAGGAAAATGCGGAAAAGCCGGTACCAGCACTCCCAAACGGCCCCCGGGCTGGTCGATACTCCTTACCCCCCCTTGGCCTCCGCCGAGTACCCCCGCGCCCTCCCCTATGGATTCCACTCCCATTGTCCCCCAGCACCGCGCTCTAACGCGGGTGGCCCTAGTTGGTGCCGGCTACATCGCCGAGTTTCATCTGGAGATCCTCGGAGCCACACCGGGAGTGGCATTGCTGGCTGTCTGCGACGCGGACCTGAGCCGCGCCCAAGCGGCGGCTCGTAAACACAAGATCCCCCACGCAGTGGCCAGCCTCGAGGAGCTCCCCGCCCTGGGTGTGGAGTTGGTGCACCTAACCGTGCCCCCCAGCCTCCACGTCCCCCTAGCTCGCCAAGCCCTCGACCTGGGTCTGGGTGTATTCCTGGAGAAGCCCCTCGCCCTCGCCGCTGCCGACGCCCGCGAGCTTGTCGCCCGGGCAAGAGAGCTCAACCTGCCCCTGGCAGTCAACCACAACAACGTCTTCCACCCGGCGTTCGTGCGTCTTACCGAACGACTCAATGCCGGAGAGATCGGAAAGCTTCAGCACGTGCGCGTGTGCCTCTCCGTCCCCCTCCGACAGCTGGACGCCGGCGATTACACCCACTGGATGTTCCGCGCCCCCGGACACATCGTGTTTGAGCAGGCCACACATCCGCTCTCACAGATCGAACACCTCGTGGGCAGCGTAGAAAATGTTGAGACGACGCTCCTTGGAACGCGCGAGCTGCACCCCGGCCAGACGTTTCACGATCGTTGGCTTATCGCGGCACAGGGCGAGCGCGGGACAGCCGAGCTGTACCTTGCCTTCGGTCAACCCTTTACCCGCTCTACCGTAGAAGTCCTAGGTACGGACGGCAGTCTGGAAGCAGACCTCACAGCGAACAGCCTGGTGGTTGAGCGAAAAACTCAAACACTCGATTTCTGGAACACCTTCCTGGCGGGCAGAAGGCGTGCAAGCGAAACCGCCAGGGACAGCCGACTAGGGGTCTGGAACTGGAGTCTGTTTACCCTTGGAATCGGACCCCGGCGGGATGCCTTCTTCGTCGGCATGCGCGACTCCATCCGCGCCTTTCACGCCGCCCTCCACGGGAACACAAAACCGCCCGGGAGCGGGGAAGAGGCCAATCGCGTGGCCGACTGGTGCGATGCGGTGGCAAGCACGGTGTCCATGGAGCCCTCAGACACTCCCCAGGTGCCCGATCCGGGTCCCGCTCGGGAGGGCGAGATCGTCCTGACCGGCGCGACGGGGTTCATCGGACGCCAGGTGGTGCAACGTCTGCTGAAAGAGGGCCAACCTGTCACCGCCATCACGCGCCGCCTTCATAGCCTGCCCCCCGAAATTCTCGAGCCAGCACTGGACGGACGCCTGCGCTTGTTCGAAGCCACACTCGACGACGAACCCGGACTGCAAGCCGCCCTCGAAGGCGCACAGGTCTGCCTGCATCTAGCCACAGGCGGAGGCGACAACTGGGAGACGGTGCAAGAGGCCATGGTCCAGCGCTCACGACGCCTGGCCGAGCTGTGCGCTGAAGCAAAGGTGCAACGCTTCATCTACGTCTCTTCGGTCGCAGCGCTCTACGCCGGGCCCGATGCGGGAGTTCCCGAAATCGACGACGCCTACCCCACCGACCCGCGCCCCGAGTCGCGGCCAATCTACGCACGCGGCAAGATCGCCGCCGAGCAGACCCTGCGCGAGTTCGGTCGCCGCTCAGCCATGGAAATGGTCATCGCCCGACCGGGTGTGGTGATGGGTGCCGGAACTCCTCTGCAACATTCGGGCCTGGGTCTTTGGGTCCGGGACAACCACTGTGTGGGCTGGGGCGACGGCGAGCATTCCCTGCCCCTGGTCTGGGTGCAAGACGTGGCCGACGGTCTGGCGCGCGCCGCCCTGCACCAAGGATCCGATCTCAGCGGCCGAGCCTTCAATCTGTGTGCGCGCACGTCGCTCAGTGCACGGGCCGTGGTGGAAGCCATGGCGCAGGCCACCGGCCGCGACCTGCACTTCCATCCCCGCTCGCTGTTCCTGAGTCAGACCATGGAGATCGGTAAGTGGATCGTGAAGCGCCTCGGTGGTCGACGCGCTCACTTCCCGGCCTACCGCGACCTCAAATCCCGCGCCCTCGCCCTGCCCTTCCGCTCGGAAACGGCTCGAGAGGTCCTGGGCTGGAGTCCAGTCGAGGACACGCCCTCGCTGCTTGAGCACATCGTGGACGTGTACTCCGAGGAGCCGGAGGGCGCGTAATGGGTGCGCATGCCGAGCGTCGCCCGCTGCGGGTCTTGCACGCCTTCGCCACCTTCGTTCCCGCTGGCCCCCAGCTGCGGACCCTGGACCTGATTGCGGGCCTAGGCGAGGAGTTCGAGCACGAGATCATCGCCTGTGATGATGAGCTCTCGGCACGCCACTCCACACCCGAGGGATGCCGCTACGCCTGCCTGCCATGCCCCAAGGGCAGTGGCCCTCTCGGCAATGTGCGCGCCTGGCGCAAGCTCTTGAACGAACGACAGCCCGACCTCCTGTTGACTTACAACTGGGGCAGCTTCGATGCCGTACTGGCCGCTCGCTCCCTCAGCGTTGGACACCACGTCCACCACGAAGAGGGGTTCAACGCGGATGAGGCCGGTGGCCAATTGCGCCGCAGGATATGGGCGAGGCGACTGGGCCTGGGCAGGATCGCGCGCCTTGTTGTGCCCTCCCGCCTCTTGGAATGCGTAGCCACGCAAGACTGGAAGGTTAGCCCCCAGCAGGTGCAACTCGTGCTGAACGGTGTCTGCACCGAACGCTTCCAGTCGAACGAGACGGATCGCACGCGGATTCGCTCCGAGCTCGGCCTAACATCAGAGGATCTCCTGCTCGGCAGCGTGGGTCACCTGCGACCGATCAAGCGCTACGACCGCCTCCTCCGCAGCCTCGCCCGGGTGCGCGCGGGCGCGAGCGGCGAGCGCGTCCACCTGTGCCTTGTGGGTGCAGGGCAGGAGCGCGAACGCTTGGAAGCGCTTGCGCTAGAGCTCGGTCTCGCGGACCGCATCCACTGGGCCGGACACCAGAGCGACCTGGCTCCCTGGTACTCAGCCATGGACCTCTTCACTCTCACCTCCGACAGCGAGCAGCTGCCCGTCTCCCTTCTGGAGGCCATGGCCTGCGGCCTGGCCGTGGCCGGCACGGACGTGGGCGACGTGCACATCACCCTTCCGGAATCCACAAGAGATCAGCTCGTGCCCCTCGCCCACAACGATGTGGAGGGCGAACTCGCGCGCTTGTACGCAGATCTCCTAGCGGACAAGGACAAGCGGACGGCCCAGGGGCAGCTCAACCGCGAGCGCGTGCAGCGCGATTACTCCCGGGATCAAATGCTCACCGCTTACCGGGATCTGTACCTCAAGGCTGCGAAGCGATGAGCGACGAGCGCGATCCCGAAGAGGTGCCCGCCGAACCTGCGCCGTTCCCGCCCTTTGGCGTGCACTCCTCGGAACGGCTCTACGACTCTCACTGGTGCGGCCTGCGACGAGATCAGGTGATCCTTCCGAACGGCCAACTGCAGGAATACCACGTGTTCGAGATCCCTGACGCGGTGGCAATCGTGCCCGTGCGCAGCGATGGCCGAGTGGTGCTTGTCGGCCAGTATCGCTACCCCAGCGGCGAAACCCATTGGGAGGTCCCCGCGGGTCGGATCGACGAGGGCGAGGCCGCTGCGGACGCAGCCCAGCGAGAGCTATTGGAAGAATGCGGCTATCGGGCCAAGGAGCTGCGCCCCCTGCCCGGCTTTCAACCCACGGGCGGGATCAGCCCCCACTTCGTGCACGCCTTCTGCGGCTTGGATTGCGAATGGGATAGGAACCCGCAACCTGAACCGTCCGAGCAGATCATCGTCCAGGACTTCAGCAAGCAGGAAATCGTCGCTCTGCTGGAAGCCGGGAGCGTACGGGATGGATTCACCGCGGTGACCCTGCTCTACGCGCTGCAGCTGGGCCTGCTGGGCTAGGCCATCGAACTACTCGAGGAGCCGTTCGGCGCTGGCAAGCACCGCCTGCCAGCTGCTCAGTCCAAACTCGACGATAAAGGGATCGTCGGATCCCCGCCGTCCGAGCACGCCATCGGCACCGGAGGGGTCAGTCATGATGGAGGCACTGAAGTGCCGGCCATCAATCAAATCCAGCTCCGCTGACAACAGGGGCGCGGCTACGGAAGCGCCCACATCTACACGGCCGCGTACGCTCTCAACGAACAAGCTGCGCAAGGCCCGTAGGTGATTCTTGATGGGCGCGATTCCGATGCGCTCGCCGCCTTCAACGCGCCAGGTATCCACCGTGTTCTCATCCCGAACGAAGGTGCGCGAAACCGACAGGGCCGTCCCACTCAGCTCGATGCGGCTCACCAAGGCTTCGGGGTATGTCAGCCACTGCACATCCAACCAGAACCGTGGGTCGAGCCGGATCGGGCGTAGGCGCGCAGCGCGGTAGACCGCGTCATCGCCCATAAGGCGCACATAGCTAGCCCCCCCACCGGAGACTTCCGCCCCCTGCAGAAGGCCCAGCACACGCTGGCCTTCCTCATCCCATACCTCGATGGCCAGGGCGTCCTGCGCCAAGCCGTATTCCTGGTGAGTGGTGGCATCAAGGCTCACCAGGTCCAGGGTCGTGAGAGACGTAAGGGCCGTGAGAAGCTCGTCCATGGTGCGCTTACTGGCCGGGTAGCCGTGGCGTTCGGTCAAGACCCAGGCTCCATCCCCGCCGCGCTGCAGTTCCATGCGTTCCTCTCCCCGGACGAGCAGCGCGCGTGCGGCTCTGTCCCGATAGAAGTCGACAGCCAAGCGGCCGATCGTACGCGCCTCGCCACCTTTGTCCCTCAGGCCGAGGTCCAAGGCAGCCATTGCGACAAGCAGGCCGATCAGTATCCAGTTGGTGCGTGTGAGTCTCACGTCTCACGCCCCCCCCGACGGCCAAGATTCCAGGCCAGGCCAAAACCCAGCACCAGAGCCAGGGTCAACAGGATCGGAATCCACATGGCCCGCACCTCGTCCGCGCGCCCTCGGCTTCTGGCCTCTTCAGCCTGGGCCAGGCGCCGGTCCAGTTCGGCCTGATTCGAAGCCGCGGGCAGTTGCGTCAGGCCCATCTCCTCCAGGGCGACAGCCTCGAAGTCCACCAGGTCCCGATGCTGCGGGACCCTGCGGCGCAGATCGATGAGATCCTCACCTTGGGTCAGCCAGTCCACGAGGTTCATGAGTAGAAGCTGGTTTTCGCGGCGGCCGATGAACGGATACAGTTCGTAGTTGCCCGCGTCACGCATCCAGTCAGCGTCACCCATGATCACCACGCGCGCATCACTGCTGCGCGAAAGAACATCCTCGTCTGTTGTGCGTTTCGTCGTCGTCGGATCGGCGTCCAACAAGATGTCATAGGAAGCCGGAGCCGCACCCACAAAAGGTGAGGGCAGGGCACCGCTCAACACGACAGCCAAATCGTAGGCCCGACCCGATCCGGATGCGGCCTCGATCACGCTGCGTGAGTCGATCTGCTCCTGATCCGTGACGTGTCGATCTCCGATCTCTGTGCGGTGGGCGCGCTCGGAGCTGCGCAACAAGGCCAGGCGGGTCACGCCTTGGGGCGGATCCATGGGGGCGATGGGCTGGGCCCAACTCAGCACCGGACGCTGCAAGCCCGTGGCCACGGGATGCGTCGGATCCAGGCCCTCGTCACGTACTTCGACCAGCAAAGGGTGCTCGCAGATTTCGCGCATAGCACGTGGCTTGCCGGTCTCGGGGTCGGGAGCCTGGGGCCTCAGCCAACCCTGCTGCGCAGCCCATTGAGGATCCCACACGTGCTGCGGTGTGGGGCGAGCCCCCCAAGCCGTCAGCAAGGCATCGAGCCCCGTGGGTTGCACCTCTTCACCACGGTCCGAGCCCGCCCGATCAAGACCGAGCCAGGAGTAGTCCGCCTGATCCACGCAGATCACGAGTCGGCCCCCGCGCTGAACATACTGATCCAATTCGAAGGCAGCGCGCGGGTGCAGTTTGGTGGGGCGCACCACGAAGACCAGATCGAGGTCGTTACTGATCGCGTCGCCGAACTCGAGGCCTTTTACGTCTTCAAGCACATGGCGGCGCTCCAGCAGAGCGCGTGCGGTGACATAGCTGGAACGAGTGGCTGTGGTGGCATTGTCGAGCTTGCGTTCCCAATCACCGAGCCAACCAATGCGCGCCCGACGGTCGCGTACAAGTGAGTACACCGCAGAGGCAAACTGCACCTCGAAGCTACGTGGATCGACGACATCGAGGATCTGCTCGCGACCCCGGTACTGCAGTTGCAGTCCAAAGAACACGGCCTGACGCACGATCTGTGTGCCCTGGAGTGATTCCTGAGTGATGGGCTGAATGCCCAGTTGCTCGGCGCGCGTCGCAGCCTGGCTTGAGGTGGAGGGATCAAGGTCCACCAATTCCATGTGTTCATCGGCCAGGGCCTGCAGCTCCTGCAGCTGTCCCATTACGTGGGCCTTGGCCAGGGCCATCTGCCCGGACTCCATGTGGCCCGTAAAGAATGTCGTAACCTGAAGCCGATCCTCGAGGCTACCAAGGATGCGTACCGAGGCCTCCGAGAGCGCATAGAGCTGATCCTCGGAGAGGTCCTTCCGCCGGGGCATGTGCTGCCGCGCGAGGTCGTTACCTACAGCCAGCAGGGCCCCGAGTAGGAGCGCCGTCAGCCAGAGGTTCAGGCGCAGATTGAGGCGCGCCGTGCGTATTTTGGATCGGGTGGAATTCATGGCGCTACCTCCAACGGCGAGCCTCCACCACCAAAGCGTTGAGGGTCAAACCGAAGACCACCAGGAGGGCGAAGTACACGGCATCGCGCAGGTCCAGCACCCCACGCGCCGCACTATCCAGGAAGTGCGTACTGGGACAGGCGTAGTCCACCAGGCTCGCAAGGCTCACGGGCAGCACTTCGACCAAGAGCCGTAAGACCCACAGCATCCCCAGCACCATTGCACCAAGTAGAAAAGCGAGGAGTTGATGGGAGGAGAGCGCCGACACCAGTTGCGCCACGGCCACATAGCCCGCGCCCAGGAGGAATGCACCCCCGAGGCCGCACCAGACGGTGGCCCAATCGAGATCCCCAAGGCCCGAGACCGTCCAGGCCACGGGCAAGATGGACAGAGTCACCAGCAGGCAGACCAAGACCCAAGAGGCCAAAAACTTGCCCAGCACGACCTCACGGATGAGAACCGGGTGGGTCAAGAGCAACTCCTCGGTTCCCGTACTGCGCTCCTCGGACCAAGTGCCCATGGTGAGCGCTGGCACAAGGAAAGCGAGTAGGAGCGGCAACCAGGTGAAGAGAACGGTCAAGCTCGCCTGACCGCCGGCCCAGAGGCTAGGCAGGGGCGCAGGCCCAATGGGATAGCCCATGTAGAAGAACAGCCCCGCTTGAACAAGTACGAACAAACCAATGGTCACGTAGGCCACGGGGGACTCGAAGGACGCCAGAAGTTCGCGCTTGAAGATGGCCAGGGTGCGACTCACGGCTTCTCCTCCTGGCTCCCGCTACGGGTGTAATCCAGAAAGACCCGCTCGAGTGTGGGTACGTCATGGCGCAACTCGAGGAGGGGCCAAGCCTTGTCTGTCGCCAGTGCGCCCAACCTCTCGGCCACGTCAAATCGCTCGCGCACATCCAGTTGCAGCCGCAAGCGACCATTTAGTCCTCGGCTCGACACGGAACAATTCAGGACGCCAGGCAAGTCCGCGCAGGCCGCCAACGCCTCCTGTTCGGGAGCCACGAACGTCACCAGCAGACACTCTTCGCGACCGGCGGAGAGCTCCAGCAAACTACCGTCGGCCACGATGCGTCCGCCAGCGAGAATAATCACACGCCGACAGACCTCCTCGACCTCGGGCAGCACGTGAGTGGAGAGCAAAATAGTCTTGGTCTCCGCCAGAGCCACGATTCGATCACGAACGCGGACTATCTCGGCAGGATCCAGACCCGATGTGGGTTCATCCAAGATGAGTACGTCCGGATCGCTAATCAGAGCCTGGGCCAGCCCGACCCGCTGCCGGTAGCCTTTGGACAAAGTTCCGATCTTGCGCTCGGTGTAACCCGCGAGGTCCGTGGCCTCAAACACGCGCTCAAGCGCGTCCTTGCGCTGCGCCCGATTCAGGCCGCGCAACTCGCCCACGAATTGTAGGTAGCGATCCACACGCATGTCCCGGTACAGCGGCGTGCTCTCCGGCAGGTAGCCAAGAGAAGCCCGTGCCTTCTGGCCGTCGCTGGCCATCTCATGCCCGGCAATGTGCACCCGTCCCTGGTCGGGATGCAGATAGCCCGTAAGCATGCGCATGGTGGTGCTCTTGCCCGCCCCATTGGGACCAAGGAAGCCCACAATCTCCCCGCGGCCCACCTCGAAGCTGACACCTTCGACGGCACGTACGTTTCCATAGTGCTTCACCAATCCCTCAGCCTGGATCATGGGCTGTGCAGACCCTTTGGGGTCAGGACTGACGGGTGCGGCGTTGGGAGCAGAACTCATAGGGCTTCAGGGGCGAGGTAGCCGACGGGTCGACTCCTGGCCCAGCGCATGGAAGTGATGCAGGCGTGGAACGTCAGGCCTCGGGGTCCACCTCAAAGCGCTTGAGGAAGTCATCCGTCTTCTCCACCTCACAGAGGCGAGCAATCAACAACTCCATGGCTTCGATAAAGTTCATGCGCAACAGAACGCGCCGCAGGGTGTGTACAAGCTTCACCCGGCGCGTACCGAAGAGTTTCTCTTCCTTACGGGTACCGGCCTTCTCCACATCAATGGCGGGGAAGATGCGTCGGTCGGCCAACTTGCGGCTAAGTACCAACTCCATGTTGCCTGTGCCTTTGAACTCCTCGAACACCATCTGGTCCATACGGCTTCCGGTCTGCACCAGGGTTGTGCCCAGGATGGTCAAGCTGCCTGCTTCCACCGTATTGCGGGCCGAGCCGAACAGCTTGCGCGGGCGTTCCATAGCCCGACTGTCGAGCCCGCCGGACATGGTGCGCCCCGAACTCGCCTGACTGTTGTAGGCCCGGGCCAGGCGCGTGATGGAGTCGAGGAGCATGACGACCTCCTCCCCCATCTCCACCAGACGACAAGCACGCTTCCAGGCTGCCTCCGCAGTTTGGATGTGAATTTTGGAGGTTTCATCGGAGGTGGAGACGTAAAGCTGAGCGCGCTCCACCGAGCGTCGCCACTCTGTGGCTTCCTCGGGGCGCTCGTCTACCAGAACGATCATCAGGTGTACGTCCGGGTAGGCTTTCTCAATGCCCGCGGCGAACTCTCTCATGAGCGTGGTCTTGCCCGTACGCGGCGGCGCAACGATCAGGCCTCGCTGACCACGACCGATGGGACACAAGAGGTCCACGATGCGCATGGACACATTGTCCAACGCGTCCCCCACGGCGTAGTGAAAGTCGGGATCGATGCTGGTCAGACTCCTGAACGGCGTCAGGTGCTTCCACTTGCCCGGTTCCTCACCGTCCACCTCACGAATGTCAGCCAGCTGGTACTTGTGCTTTTGCCCGCGGGAGACGGGGCCAGTGATCATGGATCCCTCAGACAGCTGGTATTTATTGATCAGATGCTGGGGGACGAAGATGTCCTCCTTGGACTGGCGGTAGCCCGCTGCCTCCCGGCGCAGAGCCCCATAATCGCCCTTCTCCATGATGAACATGCCGGTTTCGACCCGCGAGTCGAAGCGCGCTCCCGACGTGGCGGGCTTCTGCGAACCCCGCCTGGAGCCCCTCTGGCCTTCACGTTTCGGAGCTTCTCGTTTCTCAGGGTTGGAATTCCCTTGCCCACCCTCGTTGCCCCGGCCACCGCGCCGACGGCGGCGACGACGTCG
>JAPKBO010000095.1 GCA_028823395.1 Planctomycetota bacterium
ACCAGGTTGCCCTGCTTGTCAGTCGACGCTCCAAGAACTACGACTCGGGCGAGAGTCTGGAGGTCGAGTGGTTCAACGGTAGCACCTGGAGTTCGGTCGATACCGTCATCACCCGTAAGTGGAATGGGCGCTTCATCGAATTGCCCAGCGGTGCCGACAACAATCCCTCCTTCAAGATCCGTTTCCGTTCCGTGGGCAGCATGGGTAAGGAACGCGGTGATGTGGACGACGTGAAGGTTGTCGGGATCAAGATCTGAGTCTTGTCCAGAGACTTGGCGCCCTGTCGGCTCCAACCGCGGCCGGCGATCACCCGTTTGATCGCCGGCCGCTTGTCTTTTGTCGGTCCGTTCGATCCCTGTTGCGAGGCATTCGCGGGGGGCGCTCCGCCCGTCTGATTTGTGTGAGACCGGCTTGAGAAGGTGGGGGGCTCTTTGCCAAGCGCCCCCAATGCCTACCATGCCCCCCGGATCAGATCCGGAAAACCCTGTGAATAGAGAGCAGGCCCGTGCATACGCGGAGTCCATGTCCGTTTCACTAGCGCCTTCTTTCAACCCCTGCATGAGTTCTCATGGTTCACGCCCTCCCCGTTCTAGCCATTGCATTCACGACGATAGCCTGCGCTTCCTCACCCAAGGGTGAAGGGCCGCAACCTGCCGCTGTCACCGAGGTTTCGCCCTCCACCCTCGACGCCACTCGAATGCTAGCCGGGCCAGCAATCAGCGCTGAGCGGGTGGCCTTCGACTACGCTGGCGATCTGTGGTCCGCGCGGCACGACGGAAGTGATCTGCGTCGGTTGACCAGTCACTCGGGACGGGAAGCCCGGCCGCGGTTCTCGCCGGATGGGAGCGAGATAGCCTTCACCGCGGAGTACGACGGAAATGCCGACGTCTACGTGGTGTCCGCAACGGGCGGCGAGCCGCGGCGACTCACTTGGCATCCTGGTAGAGATATCGTCCAAGGTTGGGATCCCGACGGGTCGGCCGTCCTCTTCACGTCAACCCGCGACGTGCACACCAACCGATTCCAGCGCCTGTTCACTGTGCCAGCTGTGGGGGGCCACCCGACTCCGTTGCCGGTACCCACTGCTTTCCGAGCGAGCTACTCCCCGGATGGAACGCGCATTGCCTATGTGCCCTTGCGCGCCCCCTTTACCCAGTGGAAGAACTACCGCGGGGGAACCACCAGCCGGATCTGGATTCTGACTCTCTCCGATCTGTCCGTGGAGCAGGTTCCGCAGCCCGAAGGCCGTTGCAACGACACGGACCCCATGTGGGTGGGGGAGGATCTGCACTTTCTCTCGGACCGGGACGGAGAGTTCAACCTTTACATCTGGGGTCCAGGCGCGGAGCCCAAGCGGCTCACCGAATACGAGGACTTTCCGATTCTCTCGGCCTCAGCCGGTGCGGGTCAGGTGGTCTACGAGCAGGCGGGCTACCTGCATACCTACACGCTGGGTCAGAGTTCCCGGCAGCTACCGATTGTGGTGCAGGCCGATCTGATCGAAACCCGCCCGCGCTGGGTCAAAGGTGGGGATCACGTGCGCAGTGGCGACATTTCGCCCTCGGGCGAGCGGGCCGTGTTTGGTCTGCGCGGGGAGATCGTGACGGTTCCGGCCAAGGACGGGGACCCGCGCAACATCACAAACACCCCGGGCATCCACGAACGTCACCCCGTCTGGTCCCCGGACGGCCGCTGGATCGCCTACATCTCAGACGCGAGCGGTGAAAACCAAATGCACGTTGCGCCCCAGGCTGGGCGCGGGGCGGTGCGCGTCTTTGAATTGGGGGGCGCGGGCTTTTACGAGAATCTCGCCTGGTCGCCGGACTCGAACCACATCAGCTATTGGGACAATTCGCTGGGGCTCTTCGTCCTGGAGATCGAGAGCGGCGAAGTGACGGAGGTGGGTCGGGAGCCCACCTATACCCCGGATCGCACGATGCACCATGATTGGTCGCCGGACTCACGTTGGCTGGCGTACACGCTGAATACAACCATGAATTTCAGGCAAGTGCACCTGTTCGACCTCGAGTCTGGCGTGGCCCATGCCATCACCGATGGTTTGAGCGACGTGTCCGAACCCGTGTTCGACGCCAGTGGCAAGTATCTGTGGTTCGCGGCCTCCACGAACGCCGGGCCGAGCAAGACCTGGTTTGCCATGTCGAACTCGGACGCGGACGTCAGCAACGCCCTGTATCTGGCCGTGCTGGATGGGAGCGCTGACAGCCCCTTCTCGCGCAAGAGCGATGAGGTGCAGGTGGAGGAAGACGACGCGGAAGACGAGGAGGCCAGCGAGGACGACCAGACCGATGAGGCGTCCGAGGACGAGTCAGCCGAAGAGGAGGCCATCGCCGTGGTTCACATCGAAGGCCTCAGCCAGCGGATCGTGGCCCTGCCCCTGGGCGTTGGCGACTACGAGAACCTGAGAGCGGGCAAGGACGGCGAGCTGTACTACATCCGCTCACAGCCGGGCTTCGGTTTCGGGGGCGGTTCGCACTCCCTGGCGCGCTTCGACCTTGAGAGCCGCGAGGAGACGGTCCTGCTCGAAGGCGCCAACGGCTTCACGGTTTCCGCCAAGGCCAGCCACCTGCTGGTTTCGGCCGGAGGTGGATTCAACATCGCCGCCGCGGGTTCTCCGGTGAAACGCTCGGAGGGGAAATTGGACCTGGATCGCGCGCGCATCAAGATTGACCCGCGCGCCGAGTGGGCGCAGATCTTCGACGAGGCCTGGCGCATCAACCGCGACTACTTCTACGACCCCAACATGCACGGTGCCGATTGGCCCGCCATGCGCGAGAAGTATGCGCAGTTCCTGCCCGACATGGCCGTTCGAGCCGACCTCAATCGCCTGATTCAGTGGATGTGCTCGGAGTTGGCTGTGGGCCACCACAGCGTCGGCGGAGGCGAAACCCTGGTGAAGGCCGATCGCATTCCCGGTGGACTCCTGGGCGCAGACTACGAGATCGCCGACGGCCACTATCGCTTTGCAAAGGTCTTCGGGGGGCTCAATTGGAACCCTGAGCTGCGCGCGCCTCTCAGCCAGCCGGGCGTCAACGTGGTTGTGGGCGAGTATCTCCTGGCCGTCAACGGTCACGAAATCGCGCCGCCGGAGAACCTCTACTCGCGCTTCGAGAACACCTCCGGGCGCATCGTCGAATTGACCGTCGGACCCAACGCCGATGGCACCGATTCCCGCACGGTCGAAGTGGTCCCCACTTCAAGCGAATCATCCTTGCGCAACCGCGACTGGGTGGAGGGCAACATTGCCCGGGTCACAGAGGCCACTGATGGCCGAGTGGCCTACACCTACGTTCCCAACACCGCGGGTCTTGGTCACGTGTACTTCAAACGCTACTTCTTCCCCCAGGCCGATCGGGACGCGATCATCATCGATGAGCGCTACAACGGTGGCGGGCAGGTTGCGGACTACTACATCGATCTCCTGCGCCGACCCATGGTCAGTTGGTGGGCCATGCGCTACGGAGCGGACCTGCGTACCCCCCAAGCCGGCATTCCCGGCCCCAAGGTCATGATCATCGACGAGACGGCGGGGTCCGGCGGCGATCTCCTGCCCTGGATGTTCCGTCAACAGGGAATTGGCCAGCTTGTGGGCCGTCGAACCTGGGGTGGCCTCGTGGGCATCCTCGGATTCCCGACTCTGATGGATGGCGGAAGCGTCACGGCCCCCAACCTCGGCATCTGGACCGAAGACGGCTTCGTGGTCGAGAACGTGGGCGTTCCCCCGGACATCGAGGTGGAGCAGTGGCCGGCGGATGTGGCTGCCGGCCGCGATCCCCAGCTCGAGAAAGCCATCGAGGTGGTCCTGAGACAGCTCGAGGCCAATCCGGTCGTGCGCCCCAAGCGCCCGCCTTTCCCGATTCGCGTGCGGCGCTGATCCTCCTCCGGATCAGGCCGTGCTGGATCCAACTTCTCGGACGCCCTTGAAGTGCGGTTCTGTGATTGACGATCATCGGACCAGGTCCGTGGCTGTGAGCTTCCTGAGCTTACCTTGGCCTCGGCCTCTCATTGGTGGACGACTGCATGGACTGTGGCCTGCTGCAATGGCGTGGGCCGCACCGGGATGAAAGTGCCGGTGTAGAATCAAGCTGGTTCAAGCCCAGTCTTCGAGGGGCGATGGCTTGGCCAAGGTCGGCTTCTTGATGCGAATCTCCTTTCTTCCCTGCGCGTACTTGCTCCTATCTGGCGCTATGGCCCAGAGCCTCTCCCTGCAATATGAGGGAGCCGTCGTTTTGCCCGGTAGTGCTCAGGATGCAAGCGGCCAAACGTTCACGGTTCGTGGATTGAGCGGGCTGGCCTACCGAGGGGACCTGGGCTACCACGCAGTGATGGACAACTCTGATCGCATCGTTCCAATAGACATACAGCTCAATGCGGACGGAAGCGTGGCGCAGGTCGGCTATCTGACGGGATTACAGATGGATCAGGCCCGGGATCATGAGGGCATCGCGCACGTACCGGGTCTTTCTGCCTTGTACTTGAGTGATGAAAACGGCCCCGGCCTGCACAGGCACGGGTTGGATGGGACCTGGCAAGAGAGCCTGATCGTGCCCCCCGTATTCGGCGCGGCGCGGAGCAATCGAGGCTTCGAGTCCTTGAGTATCGCATGCGACCAACTCAGCCTGTGGACTGCGAATGAAGAGGCTCTCAGTGTGGATGGGGCGTTGGCGACACCGACCTCTGGCAGTGTCGTCCGTCTATTGCGATTCGATCTGACGGGCCCAAGCCCGGTGGCGGCCGAGCAGTACGCCTATTGGGTCGAGCCCATGCACGGCCCATACATTCCTGGCGGGAGCGGGCAGAGCGGTCTGGTCGATATGGTTGCCCTGCCTGATGGGCGCATTCTGGCCATGGAACGCTCACTGGCACTGGCCTTCCCTCCTTTTCTGACCCGCATCTTCGAAGTGGACACAACCGGGGCCAGTGATGTGAGTGCACTGGGTGCCTTGGCCGGTGCTACGTTCACACCCGTTTCCAAGAACCTCCTCTGGGCGGGTGCGGCTACCAATCTGGAAGGCCTTGCTTTGGGGCCAGATCTCATTCAGGGCGGGCGTAGCATCACGGGTGTGACTGACGATGGGGACCCCATCACGACCAACGCGTTGGTGGCTTTCGATCTAGTCGGAGCGGACGGTCCCTGCGGCTGCGAAGCCTCGCCTTATTGCGTAACCACTCCCAATGGAGCGGGCGCGGGCGCTCGAATGGGTTGGCTAGGTACCACTAGCCTCAGTTCGAACGACCTGGTTTTGCAGGTGACTGGTGCCATCCCCGGGCAATTCGGCCTGTTCTTTCTGGGAGACAAGCGCACGCTCCTGCCGGTGGCGGATGGTATGCGCTGTGTCGCCGGCAACCTGGCAAGGCTGCCAGCATTGGGCCTGGATAGCCTGGGTAGTGCTCAGTTTGCCCTCGATCTCTCTGCACTGCCTGGTGGCACCACCCTTGCCCCAGGCACCACCCTGGACTTTCAGTTCTGGTACCGGGCACCGCTGCCCGGAGGTGCTGGATCGAACTTCTCGGACGCCCTTGAAGTGCGCTTCTGTGATTGACGATCATCGGGCCGGAAAGATCACCCGAGCCTCCCCTTCCCATTCCGGCCCCAACTGTGCGATTCACCCTCGTTAAAGAGTTGACCTCTGCTTCATGCGCCGGCGCTGAGCTAGTCGATAATTCTCCTGCGATCCCTGGCCGGGCCGAGGAAGTACACGCAGGCGGTCATGCCGATGGCCACAAGTGCCAGTGCGATAGCTAAGCCCCACCAGATGCCGGGTAACCCCATTCCGCGCTTGAAGGCCATCCAATGGGCCAGGGGTATAGCGAGCACCCAGTATCCCACCAAATTCATGCCAGCCGCGGGCAGAGTGCGTCCCATGGCACGCAGAATTCCGCTGCCGACCACCTGCATCCCGTCGAAGATCTGAAACGCTGCGGCGATCGGCAGGATCAGGGCGCAGGCTTGCAGCACCTCTTGTTGCCCTGTGTAGATACCTGGCAGGGAATCGCGCAGGAGGAGTATTGCTAGGCCGCAGCAGGCCATGACACTTGCACCCATGCCCATGGCCACCCATGACGCCCGCTGGGCATCATCGTGCCTTTGCGCCCCGATCAGGTTTCCCACACGCGTGACGGCTGCTGCTGAGATACCTAGCGGAATCATGAAAGTCAGGCTGGCCACGTTCATCACGACAGAGTGGGCTGCGGTGGCGATTGCGCCGAGCTTGCCCGCCATCAGGGTCGAGTAGCTGAAAGCCCAGATCTCAAGGGAGAGGTGCAGACTTACGGCTGCACCGTAGCGGAGAGTGGGCCCCCATGAATCCGGGTGAAGAGCTTTCATGCTCCAAGGAACCCAGGCACCGTGGTGTAAGCGCGCACGCCAGACCATGATAAGGAGGGCAATGAACATGAACGCGCGGGTCAATCCGCTGGCGATTCCTGCCCCGTCGAGTCCCATGGCGGGCAGCCCCAGATGCCCGAAGATCAGGGCCCAATTAAGGATCGCGTTGAAGATGTTGGCAATGGCCGTCACCCACAAGGCGGGTGCGAGAATCCCACGACCTTGCAGGTATTGGCGCAGAGCGGTGAAGAGCAGGAAAGGAACTACGGAGTAGGCCTGCACCCGCGTGTAGCGGGCCGCCATCCGCGCCAACTCCGGATCCTGTCCAAAGGTGAGCAGGACGCTCTCTGTTCGCGTCCAGAGAAATGAGATGAACAGGCCCAGGACCATGGCGATGACCAGGCCACCCTGCAGGGCACGGCCTGCTTGCTCACCCTTGCCGGCTCCGTGGGCTTGGGTCACCACCGGGTCGAGCCCGAACAGAATTCCCATGGCAGCCAAAGTGGTGCCAGAGATCCAGACGTTGGCGAGGGCTGCTGCGGCCAGGATGGGTGCGTCGTTCAGGCGCCCCACCATGGCCGTGTCCACAGCACCCATGAGCATCGAGCCCAGGTGCGTGAGGACTAGCGGGACGGCTAGACTCGTCAGGGTGCGGAGTTCACGGCGGCGGGGAGACATGGCAGGGGGCTCTTCTGAGCCCGAGGAAGATACCCGGCATGGGGCTATAATCGGCAGGTTCTAAGCAGCAATGATGGGGATGGGTGTTCAATTCATCGGAACGGTTCTGCGATTCTTCAGTCCGCGCCGTACTCTGCCCTGTCCATGGCCTCCACCTCCAATCCTCCCAACACCCTTCCCCTCGCTGCGCTGGTCTTTTTCGCGACCAGTACCGTGGTGCTGCTTGTCTTCATAGTCATGCGTGGGGCCGCCTATACTTCCGGCGGAGATAGCGAATCTTCCTCAGGGGAGAGTTCAAGGGTCAGGCTCTTTCAGAATGCCTCTCCTTCGGTGGTTCACGTGCGTTGGGCGGGTACGGAGTACTCGCCTCTCGAAAAATCCGCGCCAGAGAAGGCAAACTCGACCGGATCGGGTTCAGGAGTGGTCTGGAACGACGAGGGTTACATCGTCACGAACATGCATGTCGTGGATACACGAGCCGGTGCCGTTGTGACGCTGTCGGATGGATCCGTCTGGGAGGCGCTTCTCGTGGGCTTTGAACCAAGTCTCGACTTGGCCGTCCTTGCAATCGAGGCCCCTGCCGAGCAACTCATCCCCGCGCAACTAGGAAACTCGAGCGAGATCTTGGTGGGACAGGATGCCTACGCCATCGGAACACCCTTCGGATTGGAATGGACGCTCACGGCAGGAGTGATCAGCGGACTCAACCGTCGCATTCGGGGCTACGATGGAGTGGAGATCGGCGGGATGATTCAGACGGACGCCGCCATCAACCCGGGTAACTCCGGCGGCGCGCTATTGGATTCCTACGGACGGTTCGTGGGTTTGATCACCGCTATTCATGGCTCCTCCCAAACCAACGCCGGTGTTGGTTTCGCTATTCCCGCGGACCGGGTAGCCGAGTGGGTTCCGCAAATTATCGAGTGGGGATTTCAGCCGTGGCCCGAATTGGGCTTGGTCCTTGGATCGGATGAGTTCAGCGCCGGTTGCTTTGAACGTCTAGGGGAGGACTCTACGAGTGTCGGCGTTGTAATCGTTGAGGCTCGTCCGGGTGGAGAAGCTCAGCGAGCCGGTATCCGTCAGGCGGAGATGGGGGCGGGCATTGTGCGTGTTGGCGATGTGATAGTGGGGGTGGATGGTATTCCGGTTGCGTTGCGTAAGGACTTACACGCGGTTCTAGCCCATAAGGTGGCGGGCCAGACGGTGCTTTTGGAGTTGCTGAACGGAAACCAGCGGAGGGAGGCTTCGCTGACCTTCGGTTCGCGCCACTAGCTGCTAATGGGGAGGGGAGCGGCCGAATCTTGGGCTTGTCTGCCTGTGCCTATGACCGCCGGGGGTGTCCAACATTGTGGCATTGGCGTTACTCTTGGTGGGCGGTACCGCGCTACTCATGACTACACCTGCCTCGCCGATCTACTGCTGGTTCGATACAGAGTTCACTTCTCTGGAGATGGATACGGCCAGTCTTCTGCAGGTGGCGCTCGTGGTGACCGGAACAGATCTGGTGCCCATCGTCCCCGACGACTGCCCCGACGTGCCTGACTCTATTCGTCGACGCAACGGGATCAGCGTCTACCTTCAGCCGCCAGACGGCTGGGAGCCTGGGACCTTTATCGCCGAGAACATGCCCAGCGTGGTAGAGGCTTGTCGCGCGAGTGCCTTTGACGTGGAGGATGGGGATCGTTTCCTTTCCGCCTATCTGGACGCCGCGGTGGGTGCGGCTTCCGAGTCCATTAAGGAACGTCCTGTCATGGCCGGAAACTCAATCCACGCCGATTGGTTCTTCGTACGCCGGGATCTAAAGCGTTTCCATTCTCGATTGCACTACCGCCTTCTTGACGTGAGTTCGATCAAGATCGAGTGGCGCGTGGGGCGCGGTGGACCGGGCCCAGAGCTGGACAAGGGAAACGCGCCTGAACTGCGCGCTGCATTCCCTGCTGCGGATTTGGAGGGGGGCGCGGCTCACGATGCCTATTATGACGCCCAGGCCTCGTTGGCCGAACTGGCCTGGTACCGCTCGAACTCCTAGCTCTCGGGCTGGGACCGCATGTAGACGTCGCGCTTGGGGAACGGGATCTCGATGTCTGCGGCGCGGAAGGCATCGAGTATTGATCCGTTCAACGAATCGAGGGTGATCCCTCGTAGGCTTGGGTCTTGAATCCAGACCAGGAGTTCAAACTCAAGCCCATCAGCCCCGAAGCTGCGAAAGCGAACACGCGGAGCGGGAGAACTGCAAACGCCTGATTCCGCCGTGGCGATTTCATTCAGGATCCTGCGCACCTCCTCCACATCGCTTTCGTAGCCGACGGAGACCTTGACCCGCATGCGCATGCGGGTGGACCCGCCTCCGCTCTGGTTCGTGATCTGACTTGATCCGATGAGCGAGTTGGGGATAGTGATCTCCACGTCGTCGCGAGTCAGAACGCGCGTGCTACGCAGGCCGATGTTGACCACCTTGCCGCGGGTCGTGGCGTCGAGAACGATGTAGTCGCCGATGCGGTAGGGACCGTCGGCCACGATGAAGACGCCGGCAAACAAGTTCGAGAGGGTGTCCTTGGCGGCGAAGCCGATTGCTACTCCGGCGATACCCGCGCTCGTCAACCAACCACTGGTATCGATATCCCAGATTTGAAGCAGGACATAGATGCCACCGGCGAAGATAAGGAGGCGGGATAGATTCTCAAAGAGTGGAAACGTCCGTGACTCGACGACCCTGTACTTCGAAGGATTTGCGCTGGCGTGCTTGAGCAGTAGGTGGGAGATGCCAAAGAAGAACCAGAACCAGATAAGGGCCCCAAGGGTGAGGAGACCGTGCAGAATGCTCTGGCGTGACTCGGGTTCGAGTTCAAGCAGGCCCATGGCCAGGTGCCATCCGAACAACAGGACGGAAGCAACGACGGGAACCTGAAGTCTGGCGACCACTGCATCGTCCACATCCGTGGCCGTACGCTTCGTCCAAGTGTGCAGCGTGGCTGAGATCAGAAGGTGCGTGAGTTTGCCCGCCACGAGTGCGGCGACAACAACTGCGGTGGCAGCCAGGGGCCCGGGTTCCATCCCGACCCTCTCCAGAAGTTTCTGGAGGATGGCGGAGCTGTCTTCAGTCATGGTGCGGTGAGTCTCTCGCGCTCGGCTGGCCTTTCCCGCCGTGCACTGCTGATCCTAGGCTCACGCCCCATGCTGGCGTGCTCACAATCCGTGAATTGGTGCGGGAAGGGGGACTTGAACCCCCACGGCCAAGGCCACAGGATCCTAAATCCTGCGCGTCTACCAATTCCGCCACTCCCGCGTGGAAGGCGATCCTACAACGCTAGCAGTGCTCTTGGTACGTCTCGCTGAGAGCTTCGCCCACACTAACGGCGTCGTTACCCTCGATGTCCTGGCGTTGCATCATCTTGACCAGCTGACCGTCCTTCATCAGGGCGATCTGCGGGCTGCTCGGGCGGTAGGGCTTGAAGTACTCGCGGGCCCTCTCCGTCGCCTCTTTTTCCATGCCGGCGAATACTGTCACCACCTGATCGGGCTTGGTGTCGCCTTGCAAGGAAAGCCGGAGGCCGGGACGGGCGCTTCCAGCGGCACAACCGCAGACTGAATTCACAAAAACCAGCGTTGTGCCCGGCTGGCGCAGGGCCTCATCAACGGCTTCAGGGGTAGTCAGTTCGGTCACGCCCAATTGGGTGAGTTCATCACGGAAGGGCTGGACGAGTGCAGAGTCGTACATGGTGCTGGGGTCGGGGCTAGGGTGTAGGGGACGGGGCCCACTCTACCGTACGCGTGAGGGTTCGGGAAGCGCCCCGGGTGGCCGAAAGTGCCATTCAGAGCGGTGGGTACTTCTATTTGCTGCCGGTGCCCATCTTGAGGCGCTTGAGCTCTTCCGCATAGGCGCGGCCGATGGAGTTGCGCTCCAGTAGGGCGAGGACCCGGCGTCCTCCCTCGGTGTCCACTACTGGAATGGCGCTGACCCCGCGCCGGGTCATGAGGCGTTGCACGTCGTGCAGGCTGTCCTCCAGGGTCACGGTCATGACCTGTTCGCTCATGAAGTCGCGCACGATGACAAAGTCACCGACCTCTTCTTCCAAGAAGATACGTCGTAGATCCGTCAGGGAGAAAATCCCGACCAACTCTTCCGCATCATCGACAACGGGGAAATGTGTTTCGTGGGACTCTGCCACGATCTTCATGGCACCACGAAGAGTCACGTCCTCGTGGATTAGTCGCGGCGGCCGCACGTCATCCAGCACGTCGCGCACCTTCATGCTCTGTAGTACGTCGATCACAAACTCGCCCACGTGAGCGGGAGAGTCGATCTGGCGCGTGACCTGAGCCTGGTACATGGTCCAGCCGCGGGAGAGCATTAAGTGCACAACGGCCACCAGCATCAGCGGCGCGAGCAGGTCGTAGCCACCGGTCATTTCCGAAACCATGACGACTGAGGCAATGGGTACCTTCGCCACGCCCGCAAAGAACCCACCCATGCCCACTAACGCAAAGGCCCCGGGATGCTCCACTAGTCCGGGCATAAGTTCATGCGCACTCTGACCCACGGCCGCGCCGAGCAGTGCTCCGATGGCGAGGGCCGGTGCGAATACACCTCCCGATCCACCGCTGGATATCGTGAACGATGTGGCGAGAATCTTTGCCACGACGAGGATGATCAGGGCGGAGATGGCCAACTCACCTGAGATGGCCGACTTGATCAGGCCGTAGCCCCCAAAGAAGATCCCGCCGCCATCTACAAAGGGAGCAATGGTCAGAGCCGTCAGGCCCAAGAGAAGGCCACCCAGGGCGGGTTTTAGTGCCTTGGGGATTCGTTTCATGTTCCCGGCGAGCCGATCTACGCCGTGGAATACGCGTGTGTAGAGCCAGCCTGCTCCGGTGCAGGCCACACCCAACACCAGATAGACGAGCAATTCCTTGGGATCGTCGAAGTGCAGGTTCTCAAAGACCTCGGCGGGGATCTCCACCACGCGGTGCACTCCGGAGATGGCAGCAAACGTGGCGTAGGCAAAGATCGATGCGATGATGCACGGTACGAGGGCGTCGCCCTCAATGTCCTCACGCTTGTAGAGCACCTCGGGGGCGAAGAGGGCTCCTCCCAGGGGGGAACAGAACATGGCTCCCACACCTGCCGATGCGCCCGAGAGCAGGAACAGGCGGCGGTCACGGTCCGACAAGCCCAACGCGCTGGAAACGCTTGAACCGATGCCCGCGCCCACTTGCGCGACGGGTCCCTCTTGTCCGGCAGAGCCGCCGGTGCCGATGGTCAGTGCGGCGGTCAGAGCCTTGAGGGCTATCACGCGCTTGCGCACTACACCTTTCATGCGGTGGTAGGCGCGAATGACCGAATCGGTACCGTGCCCTTCGGTCTCCGGTGCCCAGGTGTGGATGAGCCAGCCCACCAGCGCTCCACCCATGGTGGGAATGATAAGCACCCAGATCCAACCGGTCGCGCCAGCTTCAAGGCCTTCCCCCGTGACGCCGCTGAAGTGCACGAAAACATGCTCGCGAACGAGCTCCGTCATGGCCTTGAAGACCACGGCGGCTAAGCCTCCTAGAACCCCGATAAGAGCCGAGAGACTAACCCACTTGCCGAAGTGGCTAAGGTACCCCGGTGTGGAGCTCTGGGCTTGTTCGTTGGCGGCCATGGGGCGGGAGTGTACGGCGGGTTCAGCCTTGCTGGGGCGGGCGGTCCGAATCTGGCCAGAGCTTTCCGCGCTCGTCACGCATCTCGTTCAGGACAGCCTTCAATTGGGATTCTTCATCGAGCATGAATATGGCGTCGAGGTTCAGCTGGCATACGGCGCAGATGGGACGGATGCCGCGGTAGCTCATGATGTCGGCTTCCTCGAGCACCACGTCCTCTATCCCAAATTCTTGGGCCTGGGTTGGGTGTCCATCCTCGTCAAATCCGAAGAAGGCCTTCACCTCCGCGGGTGCCCGGCGGCACAGGTAGCAGCGATCCTGTCCTCCGGCGCGGTCCAAAGCCGAGAAGTAGCGTTCAAACTCCTTGTCCATGCCGCTCATAGAAGTTCCCCCTCGGGAACGAGCTCCACTTCAAGGGGCCGGTCGACACGCCCCGTGATGCCATAGACCAGCTTTTGGGGCTCAACACCGAACACCTGGGTCAGTTCAGCCAGTTCGTCCTCTAAGGCGGTGGTCTGTACCTGGCCGTCGGGGACGATGACGCCGGCCACGGTCTGTCCGCCCGCCGTGCGCCCTACTATGCGGACGAACTGGCCGTCAAACTTGCCCGCCTCAATGATCTCGTCGCCCAGGATTTCAGCCGCCTCACGCCGCATGTGGCTGAGGGCGAAATCGACGCGGGCTTCATCGAAAATGCGATCTAGGTCCGGAGCGATGAACTCCTCGAACACGCGCTTGCCCCGGCCGGCGTGGATCAGGGATAGGTTTGGTTGAAGGTGGCGGAAGTGGAAGGTCAGAAAACGATCGGCGATGGAGTACC
>JAPKBO010000096.1 GCA_028823395.1 Planctomycetota bacterium
CGGTGCGCGACCGGAACCTCAAGAAGACCTACGGCGACAGAGCGAAGCGCAAGGAACTCACGGCCTCGGTGGAGTCACGCAAGCGCGATCTGGAGGTTGTTCGCAAGCAGGCGGCAGCCCGTTTGGTGGATTATGAATCCGAGCGCGGCGCAGCTGAACGTGAACTCGAGCGCCAAAGGGAGAAGCATGCGAAGCTTCTTGATCAGGTTTCAAAGGGTGTGCTTCGGGCTCCGGAAGCCGGACTTGTGGTCTATGCCCGTACGAAATCCAGGTACGGCGGCGGCGAGGTGCCCCAGGAAGGGGGTGAGGTTCACGAGCGACAGACTATTGTCACCATCCCACGCGCTGGTGGAATGACGGCTGATGTGAGCTTGCACGAGACCAAATTGGACAAGGTGCGCGTTGGGCTGATTTGCCTCGTTCGCGTGGATGCCCTCCCGGGGGAGACCTTCCATGGTCGGGTGGCCTCTGTTGCTGCAGTTGCGGATTCAGGTAGTTGGATGAGTAACCCGAACCAGCGCCTCTATAGGACGGAGGTGGCACTGTCCGCTGAAGTTCCGGCGATGCGTCCAGGTATGTCCTGCAGTATCGAGGTGTTGGTGGAGGACTTGTCGGACGTCCTTTACGTGCCGCGCCAGTCGGTTTTTCTGGATGGCGGCAAGACCACTTGCTTCGTGAGCGATAGGGGCACCCTGGATCAGCGGGATGTTGAGATTGGGCGTGACAACAACAAATTCGCACATGTGATCTCGGGCCTAGAGGAAGGGGATATCGTTCTCCTCAGCCCACCCAACTCTTGGGAGCCGGCTCCTCCGCCGGAAGAGGACGCTGCAGGGATCCCCGAGGGTGTGTCCACACCTGAAGCCGCTCCTGCCGTGGCGACCCCTGCTGCTGACGTACAACCCCCCGCAGGGGCTGCAGCCTCGGCCGGCGGCCCCGGTGGACAGAGCATGGGCAATTTCACACCCGAGCAGGTCAAGAGCATGCGTGAGCGCTACGAGGCCATGAGCGACGAAGAAAAGGCCGAGGCCATGAAGCGCTTCAGTGGCGGTGGCGGTGGCGGTGGCAGAAGCGGCGGTGGTGACGGCCGTGGCCGCGGTTCCCGATCCGACGGTGAGAAGTAGTGAGCGCACTCTCCGATGAGGAGCCGCCCGGCGGAGTCTTCGTGCACCCCGACCCTGGAAAGGCAGGGGATACCCAAGTCGTGGCTCAGCTCGAGAACGTTTCGCGCGTGTACTCCATGGGAGCGGAAGATGTGCACGCCCTCGACGATTTGAGCTTTAGCTTTGGTTCAGGCGAGTACTGGGCCGTTATGGGCAGTTCGGGTTCAGGGAAGTCGACACTCTTGAATATCCTGGGATGTATCGACCGTCCTACCGCCGGTGAGTACCGGGTGCGTGGTCAGGCCGTGAGTGATTTGGACGATGACCAACTCTCCGAAATGCGCGGCAAGGAGCTCGGCTTCATTTTTCAGTCCTACAACCTTATTCCCCAGCTGAACGTCCTCGAGAACATATTGATGCCCGTGCTCTATCAGGAGAATCCGGAAGAAGGGATTGAGGAGCGCGGTAAGTTATTGGCGGAGCGTGTTGGTCTGGGTGATCGACTCATGCACCGGCCTACGGAGCTTTCTGGCGGCCAGCAACAACGCGTGGCCATCGCTCGTTCTCTGATCAATGACCCCGCTCTGATTCTGGCTGACGAAGCGACGGGCAACTTGGACAGCAAGACCGCAGAGGAGATTTTGAAGTTGTTCGACGAATTGCATGCCGAGGGCAAGACCATTCTTATCGTGACTCATGAACCCAAAGTGGGGGAGCGGGCAGACCGAATTCTTCGCCTCAAGGACGGCGCAATCGAAGCGGTGGAGGATAATCGCCGGTAGGCAATAGCTCATGCAATCTTCAACGTTGATGCGGGCCGTGCGCCTGGGTGTGAGCAGCCTGCTGCTGCACAAATTACGATCCTTTCTTACAACCTTGGGCGTGCTCTTCGGGGTGTCCAGCGTCATTGCCATGCTGGCAATCGCCGAGGGTGCCAGCGTGGAAGCTCAGGAGCAAATTCGGCAGCTCGGGAGTAGCAACGTCATCCTACGCAGCGTCAAGCCGCCTGAGGATAAGGTCTCCAATCAGGAGTCGCGGGTGCTCTCTTACGGTCTGACCCACGAGGATCACGCCCGAGTCGCCGAGACCTACCCTGGCGTCAAGGATGTTGTGGCTATCTTGGAGGTGCCGGAAGAGGTCCGCTCCGGATCTTTCAGCTGTCGGCCCCGAGTGATGTGTGTGGACCCCTCCTATCGTGAAGTGACGGGTCGCATCATGATGGAGGGCCGCTTCCTAAGCGCACGCGATGGCCAAGCAACGGCTAGTGTCTGTGTGCTGGGCTACGAGGTGGCGCGTTACCTCTTCCCCTTCAAGGCCGCGATTGGCGAGCGGATTAAGATCGGAGCCGAGTATTTCCAGATCGTCGGTGTGATGTACCCACGGGTGCCCATCGGATCGATCAAGCGCGATCCTGGAACTGAAGTCGGAGGGGAGGTCTTCGTGCCCCTCAGGACCGGCCAAAGCCTGTTCGGCGAACGCCAGGTCAAGATTCGCAGTGGAGGCATGGACGCCCAGGAAGTGCAACTGCACGAGATCATCATTGCTGTGGAGCTGGATCAGAACGTGCCCATGATCGCCAATGCCAGTCGGCTCATGCTCACTCAGAGCCATCGGGAAAAGGACTACGAAGTCATCGTTCCTCTTGAGCTTCTCCTGCGCGCCGAAGAGACCAAGCGCATCTTCTCCATCGTCCTGGCCAGTATCGCTGGCATCTCCCTGCTTGTGGGGGGCATCGGCATCATGAACGTGATGCTGGCTACGGTCACTGAACGCACACGCGAGATCGGTATTCGCCGCGCATTGGGCGCCAAGCGTCACCACATCGTGACCCAGTTCCTTGTGGAGACCGTGGTGCTCTCGGGATGTGGTGGCGTGGCTGGGGTGGTGCTGGGACTCATCATTCCCCAGATCGTCGAGGCCGCAGGTGATATGCGGACCATTGTGACCATTGAGGCTCCCGTGCTCGCCTTCGGAATCTCCGTGGCGACGGGTGTGATTTTTGGTCTCTATCCGGCCTGGCGCGCGGCCACCATGGATCCCGTGGAAGCCCTGCGGCACGAATAGGGACGGGGCCTACGTCAATCCACGGGCGCTCGTAGGGCTAGTGCTCCTGCTAGATGGTTTGCCACGACCCGCTCCTGGCCTTCCAGATCCGCGAGAGTCCGAGCCACTCGGCGCAGAGACTGTACGGCCCGAGCCGAGAGTCCGCGGCGCTCCACCGCGTGCGCCAAAAGTCTGCGTCCCTCGCCCTGTAGTGGGCTAAACCTATCGAGTGCGTTGCCCTGGAGGTGCGCATTGGTACGAGTCTGGTCGCGCTTCGACCGCAGTCGATGGGCGCATTCCACCATCCCAAGTAACTCCTTGGCGCAGGGCTCGCTCTGAGACGGTTTGGAAGGTGTGATGGGAGCTAGGGCCTCGAGAGGAGTGGGCGGAATCTCCAAGCGCAGATCGATGCGATCTAGCAGGGGGCCTGAGATGCGCTGGCGATAGCGGCGCACGGCCTGGGGCGCACAGTGGCACGGGATGCGCGGGTGTCCGTGATATCCGCAGGGGCAGGGGTTCATGGCCGTGACGAGTTGGAACTGGGCGGGCAGGCGAGCTTGCCGTCCTGCTCGGGACAGGCATATCTCGCCGGCCTCTAAGGGTTGCCGCAGGCCTTCGAGCACCTCGCGCCGGAACTCGGGCAACTCGTCCAAGAAAAGTACCCCGTGGTGGGCCAAGGTGATTTCCCCGGCTGCTAGGGGATTACCGCCACCCACTAATCCCGCATGGGTCGTGCTGTGGTGTGGTGAGCGAAAGGGTCGCTGCTCGGGCAGGCTGCCGGGCCAGCGTCCACTGGCGGAGAGTGCCGCAGCCAACTCCAACCGCTCTTCGATGGAAGGCGGAGGTAGGAGGTCGAGAAGTGCTCGTGCCAGGAGGGTTTTGCCCGCGCCCGGCGGGCCCACCATCAGGAGTCCATGGCCCCCGGCTGCTGCCACCGCGAGAGCGTGTTTGGCTACGGCTTGTCCCCGCACCACGTCCAGGTGTTTAGTGCCTGCAGCGGTCGGCTCAAGGTCCGGCAATTCCAAAGGGGTCAGTTTTTTTCCTTGGGGGCTGAGGTGGGCGATGACCTGGCTCAGATGCGTTGCCTCTAGGACCTCCACGCCTGGTACGAAGGCGGCCTCGCGTGCGGTCCGGGGTGGTGCAAGGAGTGAGGTGAGTCCGGCCCGCCGTGCGGCCAGTGCGGCAGCCAACCCACCAGGGACTTCGTGCAGGGCACCGTCTATGCCGACCTCACCCAGGAAGAGGGTGCCGCTCAGAGCCTCCTGATCCAGGTGGCCTACGGCTCCCGCCCCGGCCAGCACTAGGGGCAAGTCCAACACCTCGCCGCTCTTAGGTCGCGCTGCAGGTACCAGATTTAGGAAGAAGCGTCCGCCGCCACGTTGCAGCCGCGTCTCCCTAAGGGCGCAGAGGAGTCGCCCGCGGCTTTCGCGTATGACGGCATCGGGCAGACCCGTTATGACCACCTCCGTGCGCGGAGAGTTCGACTTGGCGAATTGTCCCTCGACAACGACGCGGTCTGCTCCTCCGGCGGTAAGTGAGGCTCCTGTGACTCGAACCGTGCGCATGGGGGCAAGACGAGCGGGCCTCCCGGTGGTTGCGCACGGCCTGTGGGAATCAGGTCTCCTCGAGAACACGCCTCAAGGAGTCACCGGATTTGGCCAGACGTATGAGCGCTGCCTCGCGGTCAACACCCAGTCGACCCATGACCGCGGCTACCTTGACCCGGCCTTGGGCTGCTTGCAGAGCTTGGCCTGCTTCTTCGCGCGAGCAATCCAAGAGCTCCATCAGGATCCGGGTGCCGCGCTCTACGAGCTTGGCGTTGGTGCTCGTATCCACGTCCACCATCAAATTCCCATGCACCTTGCCGAGGCGCACCATCACCAGCGTCGAGAGTGCGTTGAGGGCCATCTTCGTCGCGGTGCCGGCCTTGAGTCTTGTTGAACCCGCGACCAACTCCGGTCCGGTCAGGAGGCGGATGGTCACGTCGGCCGGGTCGGGGACCTGGTCAGCCGGTACCGAGGTCATGAAGATCGTCGTAGCGCCTCGCTTGCGGGCTTGCTCCAGGGCAGCGTGGACAAAGGGCGTGGTGCCTCCCGCGCTGATGCCGAGCAGTACGTCTGCGGGCCCCAGTTGGCGCTCATCGACAGAGGCTGCACCCTCCTCTCGGGAGTCTTCTGCACCTTCGACGGCATGGGTCAGCGCCGTGGCGCCACCGGCGATGACCCCTTGAACGGTTTCGGGATCGGAACAGAAGGTAGGGGGGCACTCGCTGGCGTCGAGGACGGCCAACCGCCCGCTGGTGCCCGCGCCGATCTGCACGAATCGTCCACCGTCGCGCAGCTTCTCGGCAACGCAGTCCACAGCGCGCTCCAGGTCCTCCCGTGCGGCTTCCACCGCGGCCACCGCATCGCGGTCAGCCGCTGTGAACAGGGCCAGAGCATCGTTGGTTGAGAGCTGGTCCAATCCGCTGGCATCCGGATGGGTCTGTTCTGTGGCCAGGTGCCCACGATCAGGGGTAGGGTGCTGCGGCTGGTGGGAGACCATGGCCTAGAGACTAGCGTTCTGAGGCCCCCTGGCGGGATGGGCGACCCGTGTTCCATGCGCTACCCTGTTCTGCCACCTCGGACCCCACCCACTGAATCCTCACCCATTCCCCATGCACACCCTGACGAGTTACGTGGCCGGCCGTTGGCAGGAGGGTACGGGCGAAGCCCGCGCGCTCTTGGACCCCACCTCTGGCGAGACCGTGGCACAGCTGCCTTCCGGTGGTATCGACTTCAAAGAGATGACCTCGCATGCGCGGGACGTGGGCGGGCCAGCCCTGCGCGCCCTCGGCTTCGCCGAGCGGGGGCAGCTACTGAAGGACCTTTCAGCAGCCATCCACGCCGAGCGTGAGGAGTTGATTGAACTCGGCCGTCTGTGCGGAGGCAACACACGTGGCGATGCCAAGTTCGACATCGACGGCGCAACCGGCACCCTCGCGGCCTACGCCTACTACGCCCGCTCGCTCGGGGATCGTAAGACCCTTCCCGATGGGGAAGGTGTCCAGTTAGGACGCACGGCTCGATATTGGGGACAGCACATTCTGAGTCCCCGGGTCGGCGTCGCTGTCCACATCAACGCTTTTAACTTTCCCGCCTGGGGCATGTTCGAGAAGGCGGCCTGTGCTTTGCTCGCGGGAATGCCGGTCATTGAGAAACCTGGATCGCCCACCGCTCTGCTCGCCTGGCGCCTAGCGCAGATCACCGTGGACTCGGGCATTCTCCCCGAGGGCGCCTTTCAGTTCGTGGCTGGGTCCGCGGGTGACTTGCTCGATCACCTTGGGCCGCAGGACTGTCTGGCTTTCACGGGTTCGGCGCGTACCGGCGCTCTCCTGCGCGGGCATGCCAACGTGGTGGCGCACAACGTACGCATCAACGTTGAAGCGGATTCCCTAAACGCCGCCGTCTTGGCTCCGGACGTGGAGTCCGACTCCGAGACCTACGGAGCCTTCCTATCCAACGTGGTCACCGACATGACCCAGAAGGCTGGGCAGAAGTGCACCGCCGTGCGGCGCATCCTGGTGCCCGCCGAGCGAGTAGAGGACGTGCAGGCCGACCTGATCGCGGAGCTGGGTCGTATCCAGATGGGCGACCCCGCGGATCGTGCCCATCGCTTGGGGCCTCTCACGGATGCAGCTCAACTCGAAGACGTACGCGCCGGCATCGGACGTCTGAGCGAAGTGGCGGAGATCGTGCTGGGAGGCAGCGAACCCACCGAGCTCGGCGGTTGCTTCGTCACGCCGACTCTCCTTGTGGCCGCTGACCCGCGTGCGGACGTCCTCCATGAACTCGAGGTCTTCGGGCCCGTGTCCACGATCCTGCCCTACACCGGATCGGTGGAAGATGCCGTGGAGCTGGTCAACATGGGCGGCGGCGGCCTTGTGACAAGCCTGTACTGCAACGACGTCGATTGGACCGAGAACTACGTCATAGGCGTCGCTCCCTGGCACGGTCGCGTCTGGATCGCCAGCGACCGCAGCGTGTCGCAGAGCCTGCCCCCTGGCATGGTCTTGCCCGCGTCGATCCACGGTGGCCCGGGCCGCGCGGGCGGCGGGGAAGAGCTGGGGGCCGAACGCGGCTTGGCTTTCTATATGCAGCGCACGGCCCTGCAGGGCTTCAAGGGCTTCCTGAATCCGCGCTTCGGTACGCCTGCCGAGGCGGAGTAAGAGGGCCGCTCTCTGCTAGCGGGGCGCCTTGTCCGCGTTCGCCACGCGGGTGGGTCGGACGCGACCGTGAATGGTCTCGAAGAGCGTCCGCTTGTGGTTGAGGTGCACCTCAAGTTGGATCTTGGAAGGCACCCGGGCGACGTAAGCGCTAAAGCCTCCGCCGCAGCAGCCGCCCATCTGACCGTACTGCACCACCTTGCCCGTTGTGACGTCGAGCACGCGGATACTTGGGGGCTTGGCATCGGGGGCGAAGCCGAAGTACTCCTCGCCGCCGCTTCCGGTGAAGCGCACGTTGCTGAACACGGTTAGTTCTCCCTCGCTGACGCTACAGCGAAAGCGGGCGTGGAGAGGACCACCCCAGGCGAGGCTGTGGCTCTGTTCCGCGGCCAGGACGATGGGGGCCATGGAGCCACCTGTCATGCGCGCGGTTTCCGCTTCCTTGGATGCACGCCCGGTGATGAAGCGGTAGGAGCCGGCCGGAATACGCCGCCCGTCGGGGGCATCCGCTAACTCGAAGGAGGACTCTCCGCTTGAAAATACGGCGTAGTCAAGCGCTCCGCGGGAGTGAAACCCGTGCATGACGTTGAGGTGTGCGGTGGGGCCTTTGTAGGGCCGTGTGCTCACGTTCTCATCGGTGGCGCTGATAGTTAGATGGAAAAGTTGATCTGAGATCGAGGCCACGCGTGAGAGGTAGCTGGCACCGGCCTTTTCGCCCACGACCATGGCATCTCGGCCGTAACCGTCGAAGCGGCCATCGCCGTTCAGATCGATGATCTGGAAGCGGACGCCTTCCACATGTCCGGTCAGAATCTCTGCGTTGGACCACTGCCATGTTTCCCCGGCGCGTCGGATCCGGAGCAGATGCCGTTCGCCACCTGTGGCTTTTAGTTGGACTCGTGCGTATGCGGAGCTGACGCGTTTATCCATCACGCCGTCAGCGTTGGTGTCCAGATGTAGGGCGGCGGGGTTTTCCTGGTCGACGCCGAACTCCACTCCGTCGAGTGTCAGCGGGGAGACTAGGGTCTGCCAGGGATCGCTGGGCAGCAGGTAGTCCCAACGCTGCGGGGTGACCCGGTGCAAGTTCTCTGCCTGTGCACTCAGGGCTCCCTGACGATCAATCTGCTCAGTGTCCTGGGGGGCGAGCAGGGAAATCAGAATCAGGGTGGTGGAGAAACTCATGGTCAAATGCGTGCCGATGGCAGCATAGAACAAGAATACACCTCGATGGCGCCTGATCCGGATTCAGCACGGGCTTTGCGGGCCCGTGGGCACATTCATTCGGGAGCTTTACCTATGGAGAACAATGGCTGAACCCGCACTCCTCTTAGGGGGGCTCAGGGCCCTAGCGTGGGGGCTTGGCCGTAGAGCTGCCAGCCGTACTGGGAGCGGGCTCCAGAAATCGTTTCGCCATCCAGTCCCCGCTGTTCTTCTCCCACCACTTCAGCCAGGCGCGGTTGGTGTTGCCTGGGTCGTCCCCTGTCAGTTGGCCCAAGGCCACGCGAATGGCGCGCGTTTCCCTGGCGAAGTGCACTCGGCTCACACTGATAACACCCACGTCCAGGACCGCACCTGAGGTTAGGACGTTCACAACCGGGTCGGCGATAGCACTGCCCATCGCGACCTCCACGTCGAAGTCCTGGATGTAGGCAAACTGAGTGCCCACAAAAATGTTTGAGTGGGGCGGACGAGGTATTCCGCCAGTTGCGGCACCGGGTTGGGTCACGGCGCGCAGGCGCTGGACGAGCGGCTCCACGGCAGCGGGATACTGCATGCGTCCCAGGGCTTCGGCCGCCCTTTGACGCAGGGTTGGGTGGGAACTCTCAAGGGTATTGACCAGTGGCAGGACGAGGGTCGTGTCGTGAGCACCAGCGAGTGAGAGAGCCGTGCTGGCGCGAACGTCTGCATCGGGATCCAGAACGGCGTGCAGGATCAGTGGGCGGTGAGCCTTGCCCGGGAAGAGTCGTCTTAGGACAAGGGAGGCCATCCTGCGCCGAGCCGCATCTTTGGATCCGAGCAGTGCGGTCATGGCGTTGAGGAGTGCCGCTCGATCTCGTAAGCGCGCCAACTCCACGATTCCCAACTCTTGCAGGGCTGGCCCGCGCGGAATGCACCAGGTCAGTAGGGGGTCGATGGCCTTCGCGAGAGGGGAGGCCACGGGCTTGCCGCCGGATTGAACGGGCGGAGGGCGGAACCTGATGGCCTGAGCGCAGATGGCATTTCGCGCGCTGGCTAGGTTCGGATTGGATTTCAGAAGGGCATCGAGAGTTTTTAGTCCCTCTTCGAGGAGCCCGTGTTGGAGAGCCCACCCCCCGGCCTGCGCTTGGGCGTCAAGATCACCCGGCGCAGCCGCTTTCCATTGCTGGGCGAAACTCAGCTCGACCGCCTTCTCCATTTCGGTGGAAACGACGAGACCCAATGGGATGGCGGTCCACTTGCCCTCCCGGCGCAGCTCCCAGCCAGCGGTCTCGGAACTGCGTCGCGTCAAACCGCGTAGCACGGCACCGCCGTTGCAGAACAGGAGTCTGTTCTGGGGCTTCTCCGCACTGAAGTCTTGGACGTGCTCCTGGCAGGGGAGGGCGAGAGCAAGGAGTGACAGGGCGAGCAGCATGAGTGGGAGATCCGGACCTAGAGTACCTCCCCGCTGGGATCTTGTTACAGCGGAGGTGCCTGCGGCAGGTGAAGGCGTTCGCGCCGGGGATGGGCAACCAGTGCCCCCGAGCGGTAGGTGGAGTTCCAGAGCCGACCTTGCCGGTCCAGTTCCGGTCCCAGGGCCGCGGGCGATCCGCAGCTGATCCAGATCTCCGTGGGGCGGCAGCGCCGTAGAAATTCATCGAGGTGCGGTGACTCGGAGCCGTGGTGGGGGAGCAGAACGAGGTCATAGGGGCCGTCGAGGATGCCTGGCTCCAGGAGCCCTGCCAGTCCGTCCTGCTCGGCATCCCCCGTAAGGAGTGCGCGCCAGGAACCCCAGCGGATCTCAAGGCAGCGTGAGCCTTCGTTGCCCGGCGCGTCTGATCCCCGTAGGAGGAAAAGCTGTAGATCTCCGCGGGTGGGCAGCTGTAACCGACCCCGTATTAGGTCGATGGCTCGCCCCTTCCAGCCCGGTGTTCCCTCCATGGCCCCGGCCGCCACTCGGGGGGGCCAACGCTCCACGATCCAGGGCAGAGCCGAAGAGTGATCCCGGTCGCGATGACTGACTACCACGGACAGGTCGCGGGTCTGCCAACGGCGCAGTTGCTCACCCACGCACGCGGCTACGCCTATCCGGTCCCTGGAGCCCGCGTCGAAGAGCCACACATCCTCACCGGGTACTCGCAGCATGGCGGCCGTGCCGTGTCCCACGTCTAACACCACCAACTCCGGCGGGGTGTTCACATCGGCGTCTGATGAACACGCAAGAAACCCACCCAGCGCTAGGGCGGCACCCAGGGTCAGGGCCTTCGGCCTTCCTGCCCGACGGAAACGGGTCATCCCTAGGAATGCGATCCCTGTGAGTAGCACGATCCAGGGCCACGGGCGCTCGGGCAGGGGCCAGGGGGTGGCGGGCAGTTGATCGCAAGCCTCGAGCAGAGCGATCAGGGCTCGACCTGGCAGATGCACGACCTCCAAGGGCAGGATTCCAGGCGCACAGGCGTGCAGCCAACCGGTGGCGAGGAGTCCCATCAGGGGCAGCATGGCCAAGGGAGTGGCCACGATTCCCACCGGCGCGATCTGTCCGAAACGCACCCAGATGATCGGCAGGGTTACGACGACGGCCAGAATGGAGGTTGCCACACCCAACCAGATTCCATCCAGGGCGCGTTGGGTTGGAATGCGCCACCAAGGCGAGCGCGCGCGGCCCAGAGCATCGGTGTCTTTCAGTCGCAGGGGGCAGGAAGTGCCCACGGCCGGTAGACCCAAAAGAAGGCCCAGTGTGGCGAGGTAAGACAGCTGCAGTCCCAGATGGCCGACGGACTCCGGCGAGAGGAGGAGTTCCAGGCATAGGGCCAGCCCCCAGAGGGATAGGCCGTCTACGCGCCGACCGTGGCATGGGACCTCACCGGTGGCAGCCGACGCGGGAAGACACGTGGCCACGGCTGCTAGGGCCAAGGCGATGGCCGCGCGCCAGATAGGGGCTCCACCACCAGCGAGAGGGACTAGGGCCAGCAGTAGCAAGGCGCGCAGGGGATCGGGCCCAAGCCATGGTCGCGGCCGGCGTCCGCCGGCACGCCCGGTTACCTGTGCCAGGGCCCGAGCCAGCCAGCCGCCCAAAGGCCAGATGATCCACCATGCAAGGAGGCTCACGTGCAGCCCGGAGAGAGCCAGCAGGTGCCGCGTACCGGTACGCGTGAATAGATCCCGCGTGGTGGCGGAGAGTCCTGTGCGTTCGCCCACGATCAATGCCGGCAGCAGGCCGCGAACGTCATCCTTGGGATCAAGGCTGTCCTCGGCCGCGAGAAGCCGCACGAGAATGCTCTTGCGCAGGAGAGCGAGTGACGCGGCGCCGGGAATTTCAATCTTGAGGAGTGCAGGTGCCGTGCGTGCCAGCTCGTCCACACCCAGAGTCACGCTGATTACCGGCGGTTCCGTGCCGGGCAAAGCGGCACCTCGCAAGGGCGTACCCGAGCCGAGTAGGCGCACACGCTCACCGCTCGACACGGAATTCAGCAGGCATTCCAAGCGGTCCTCGGGGTGCCCCAGGTTGCCGCGCTGGGATTGCCCCTGGAGGGGGCGTACACGGTCGCTGGACACCCAGCGTCCGCTCGCTCCCGTTCCTTCCTTCCTGTGTGCTGTGGTCGGAGTGAAAGGATTTGAACCTTCGACCCCCTGCTCCCAAAGCAGGTGCGCTACCAGGCTGCGCCACACTCCGGCGGTAGGACAGGGCAGACCTGTGCGACCGACAAGCACCTTATACGGGCTCGGTGCATCTGAGGGAAGGGCATGCAGCAAACCACAGCGCACGGCAGCGCACAAACCGATGAGTAAGAGCCAGCCCGCCCCGAGGCCTCCCCGGGGAGCACGGGATGCGTGGACGGCCCCCAGTACTAGAACCAGGAGGCCAGCGACTCGGACGCCGGGGGATGCATACCAGCCAGCCACCGACCCCGATGCCAGGGCGAGGCCGGCCTGGAGGAAGGGCCGCCCCGGTGGAGTATGTTTGATCACCGTCACGCCAAATAGACGATGGAGAGGGTGCTGGGGTGACAGGTTCAGGTTCCGTGTATTCTTCCCGGGCGCTGGGCTAGGATGGAACCCATGAGTACCCCGTCCGCAGTGTTCCCCGGCACCTTTGACCCTTTCACCCTGGGGCACCTGGATCTGGTGCGTCGCGCTCGCGACCTGTTTCCGGACCTCATTGTTGCCGTGGCTCAGCACCCCACGAAGGACGAGATGTTTAGCGTGCCCGAGCGCGTGGCTTTGATCGAAGAAAGCCTGGCCGGCATGGACGGTGTGCGCGTGGCCACTTTTGATGGGCTCGTGGTCGAGGGCTGCCGCAGCCTCGGTGCCTCGGTGCTCCTGCGTGGCCTGCGCGGTACGAGCGATCTGGAATACGAACGGCCCATGGCCCTTAGCAACCGCGCGATGGCGCCCGAACTGGAGACGGTCTTCCTCTTGCCTTCCGCCGAGACCGCCCACATCAGTAGCACCTTGGTGCGGCAGATTGCCCGCCTGGGTGGAGATGCATCTGCCTTTGTCCCCGGGCCCGTCCTGCGCGCCCTCCAACATCGCTTTCCCGATTCACAGAGCCATGACTAACTCCGGTAGCGAGCGCCACGCCATTCAAACCGATTCCGCTCCGGCTGCCATCGGCGCCTACTCCCAGGCCATCGTCGCTGGAGGTCTCGTGCACTGCTCAGGGCAGGTGGCGTTGGATCCCACTAGCGGAGAGCTACGAGGAGATACGGCCGCCGAGCAGGCCGAGCTGGCGTTGGCCAATCTGAGTGCTGTCCTTCAGGCGGCTGGCGCATCATTGGGTCAGGTTCTGAAGTGCAACGTGTACCTCACGAACCTCGACGACTTCGCGGCGGTCAATGAGGTGTACGCCCGTGCCTTCGAGGGTGGAGTGCCTCCGGCCCGTGCCTGTGTGGAGGTCTCACGCCTGCCCAAAGGGGCGCTCGTCGAAGTGGACTG
>JAPKBO010000306.1 GCA_028823395.1 Planctomycetota bacterium
GAGAGTGGAGTCCGGTTCCATGCGGACATCCTAGCAGCCATCTTGCCTCGGAGAGAATGGGTCCGGGCTGCCTTCGCACTCTGAGGCCATTCCGTTGCGCCAACCCCAAGGCAAGCCCCAGGCAAGACCCAGGCAAGACCCAGAGCCAGCTAGTCCCTCAGGCCGTCAAGCATCCCGAGGCGCTCCTCCATGGGCAAGCCCATGAAAGATCCGAATGCTCCATAGAACTCGTGCTTGTCTTGCATGCCAACGAACTTGGCCAGGGCGACCTCCCAACCGAGTTCTGTGACGGAAGGATAAAACTCGTCGCGCAGGGCTGAGACACGTCGGGTCGGCGATTCATGGATCATAAAGGCAACGGCCCAGGCTCCGCGGTCGTAGGCAAGCTCGCGGTAGTACTTGATGATCTTCCCAGGGGCGGAATCGACGCGCTCCATATCCGCGATCGACATCGCAGGGTCTGCGACCCGGCACGCACTCTCCATGCACCGTTCCATGACCCCATGTAGATCCCGCCAACCGTGCTGTGCAGGCAACCAGGCCTCGGCGAAGACAGCCCCCCCCTCCATCATCCAGGTCGGCGTTGGCCCGAAGGAACTTTGAAAGACGTGCGTGTATTCATGGATCCCCCGAAGAGTCGGATCAGGGACACGATCTGCCTCAAAGAACCATTTGTGAACATTGATGAACACGAGGTCCGCTCGCGGTGGATCCGTTTCTTGTAGATAGGAGAGATAGGCCTCTGATTCGTCCCGCTCCGCGACATCCAAGAAACGTGACTCCACATAGCGCGCGCAGTCCTCAGCTCGCATCCCATTGGGGAAGGTACGAGAGCCACAGTAGTCCGCGACAAAAGCCTGCTTGGCCGAGGGATCGATCTCGGCGCCGTTGTCGCTACCGAGAATCCAGACATGCGTTGGGCCATAGCTACCCCAATAGCTGCGAGCCGTCTCGATTCCGGCGCGCACGCGATCTAGGCTGATAGGGTCGTACCCTTCGAGCAGATGGTAGACCGGCCCGGCCTCCATCGCGGCAAGTGGTTCGAACGTATGCCGGGTGTCCGCTTGCCTGCTGGGTTCTCGGCCCGGTCCCTGACAACCAGGTAATACTAAGAGAGCGAATGAAAGGTGGAGCGTTGCCCCCATCAGGATTCTCTGAAGACTCTTCATCGACAGACAATAGCACCCCCCTGCGTCCGCGTGAAATCTCGCGTACTTGCGAAAGGACGGATGGAGACCCAGTGCGAGTTCGTCCGGCTGATAGAATCAGGTCATGGTTGGAGTCGAAGAGAAGATAGCGCTGGTTACGGGCGCCGGACGCGGGATCGGTCGTGCCACGGCCAAAATCCTTACGGCACGGGGCGCTCGCGTCATGGCCGTTTCCCGCAGCGAAGAGGAGCTTGCCTCGCTAGGCCTGGACTACGTCGCCGCGGACCTCAGCACGCTCGAGGGGTGCACCCTCGCCGTGGATGAAACCGTGGAACGGTTGGGACCCATCGACATCCTGGTCTGCAACCACGGCATCGGTTCGGCGCATGAAAAGGTCATCTGGGAACAAGACCCCGATGTCTGGTCGGAGACCATGCGCGTGAATCTCGACGGGCCGTTCAATCTGTCGCGGCTAGTGCTCCCCGGCATGGTGCAGCGCCGCCAGGGCCGATTGGTATTCACCAGCTCGACAGCGGGACAGATTGCCGAAGCGGCCGGCAGCGCCTACACCAGCTCCAAGCACGGATTGCTGGGCCTAATGCGCTCGGCCGCGGTGGATGGCGGCCCCTACAACATCACATCTAACGCGGTCCTGCCCGGATGGGTGCGTACGGCCATGGCGGATCGATCCGCCCAGGCAGAAGCGGACGAGCGCGGGCTCTCCGTCGACGAGATCTGGCAGGAGCGCGCGGCGCTCTACCCACCTGGCCGCGTCCCGACCGCCGACGAGGTCGCCCACCTGATCGTCTTCCTAGCCTCGGATGAAGCCAGCGGCGTCAGCGGCCAAGCCATCAAGGTCGCTCTCGGTGACTTGACCTAAGCGCCCGCGCATCAGATTTCTAATCCGATGGGTCGTACTGGTCCACGACCTCAGCGAAGGGCAACGATTCTGGTCACGAATACGGAGCCTCCGTCTGATTTCCAAGTGTCGTCCTCCGGGGCCCCGACCACAAGAACTCCATTTTGAATGCAGAGGCTATTGCCAAAGTAGTCCTTATAACCCGGGACCGCATTCTGAAATTTGGAGTGCGGCTTGGAGAAGTTCGGACTACTTGTGTCCACATCAAAGACGTATGCCGTTCCGGATTCCCGTATTGTCCCTTTGCCCGGCCCCGGATAAGCCTCCCAGGGGGAGCCCACGGCGGCAAACGGCCCATCCAGAGAAACGCTACATCCCAGCCCCTTGTGGTGGGGGTAGGTGGGGGCTGGTAGCAAGTCCGCAAGCAACGCTCCAAAGGTGGCGCTGCCAGGGTCAGCGTCAAACAAGTAGGCTGCACCTTCGTTTTTGGACGGAAAAAAAACGGGCCGCTCATGAAATGGAGCCCCCACCAAGGCCCTGCCATCGTTCAAGGACACGCTGATCCCGAACCTGTCACCGGACCCTCCGTTGCGTGCCGCAAACTTGGCCAATTGCGCGCCGAAGGTCGCACTGCCGGGATCTGCATCGAATAGGTACGCGGCACCTGAGCCTTTCCCTGCGCTAACAGCATATTCAGACCCCACGAGGGCCAGGCCGTCAGCAATCGAGACACTGCAA
>JAPKBO010000097.1 GCA_028823395.1 Planctomycetota bacterium
CTCAATGGTGGTATAGGGATGGCCAGGACGCGTTCGGAGCGGGCTTGACCGACGGCTTGCAGTTCATCATCCAGCCCTGACGAGCGGACTACTCCACCTTGATGGAGAGGCCGCCTGATGAGCGCAGTTCGATTCGGTAGGTCTTTCCCTCGCGCAACTCAATCGAGGGCGCCTCGCCATGAATCGCGCGTACGCCCTTGGAGGCGGCCAGCTCAGGATCGTTGGCGTAATCCCAGAACCGGCTCCACAAATCGTCGTAGAACGGGTCGGGTAGCTGGTCGCCACGGTGAGGTAGCGGGTGCGTCCGGGGCTGATCGAGTTGCACGCCTTCGTTGGGTGCTTGGTTCTCAGAAAAAACCCGCTTGAACAGGGCCACAGAGCTGCCCCGCAGAGCATCACCGCCCTCGACGTACTCATCGCTGAATTTGATCACGAGGCCTTCCACGTAGAGAACCTTGCCGTCGATCGTGATATCCCGTGCCGGTCCAGCTGGATCTCCGGCCTCATCCATTTCTTGGAAGCGTACACGGGTAGTGAATCGCCCCGGTTCATCTGGGGATGGGCCCTGGTCCAGGACTGTAATGCGTGCGAGTCGGTGGTCTACTTTCACGAGCCACATGGAGAGCTCGAGTTCGTCCACACGCAATTGGCTGGCCGCAAGATCGGATTCCAGTACCGCCATGGCCTCGGTTTGCTTGGAGAGTAGCTCAGCCTTCTCTGCGATGTCTCCTGTCAGGCTGGCGATTTCCTCATCCCGTTGTTCGACCTCACGCTCGTGCTCCAGAACCTGGTTGCGCAGCATTACCGTCCACCACCCGATAAGGGCCACGATGCTGGCGAGGAGGATCGTACGGATCAGTGTTGAGACGTTTTGCATAACGTGAGTTCCCAAGGACGATGGTCTGGGATTCGAAGGGTCTCGAGGCTACGGCCTGGGCCCAGACCGGATCCTACGGCATGAGCCCCTTCAGGGCGAATATCTTGGCCTTCGCAGACCCGCCTTGGGGGTGCGTGGGGGATTCAAGCCCGGAGATTTGTCCTGCCGCTTTTGGTGTGCACAGACTTACCGCTGCAAGGCACTCCGTGGCGGGCAGTTCGGAGCCACTCTGTGCTCCCACCTTGCTAATCTAAGAGCATGCTTGCGGCTTGTCTGATTTCTCTTCCCCTCTGGCTCTCCGGAGGTGTGAATGCGTGCGTGGTTGGGGAGGCCTGGCCTTGGGCGCAAGCACCGGAGTCTTACGCCCTCATTTCCGTTTCCGGGTCCGTGCCACTGGACCCTGATGGTCAGTGGACTACCGCGGTCCGGTTGGCAGGTCTTCAGGGGCTCATTGTGCATTTCCCTCAAAGCACGGGCGGACCGGAGGGTGCCAAGCTGGGTGAGTGGGAAAAAGTCTGCGCCTCAAAGGGGCTGACCCTGGGCCTCAGTTTCGGTGAGCGACCTTCGCGGGAGCGGCTCGAGGAGCTACTGAATTCCTGTCAGGCCCTCTTCTGCGTGAGCCTGCCGGCACAGTTGCACGATGTTGTGGAGGAGGAGGCGCTTGAGGTGCTCGTGGGGAAACTCATGCCGATCGCCTCGGGCGGGCCTCTCAACGAGAGCGTCTTCGCCTTGGATGCGATCCGAGCCTTTCCCCTGGCCCGAGGCCAGAGGGTGGAGGATAGCTGGATCGCCGCCTACGACGGGAGCGTCGGTCAAGGACGGCACGTGCGTTTGGACTTGGAATTGGATGCAGCTGGTCGGCTCAGACCCGAAGACCTCGACTTGCTCACACGCTGTGGGGTGGCCATGAGGCAGATCTACGGCACCAATCGAGCTGCAGGGAGCAGCGCCTCGGCATCGAGTGAAGACTCGGATGCCCATCATCTGGCGAGCGCCTGTCTGGATGGGGACGTGAGTTCCTATTGGACCCCAGCTCCGGGAACCCGGCGCGCTTTCTTGGAGTTCACCCTACCCAAGGAGCGCATCATTGATCGCGTTCTCTTGCGCGCCCCGCTGGGTGTACGCACGCCGGACTCCCCATTCGAAGTTCACCTGAAGATCCACGGCGTCTGGCGGGAGGTCGCGAGTGGGACGGGTATCGGTCGATGCCGAATACTCTCCGTTGGGCCTGCACCGGCCACGGCCCTGCGCGTCATTGTGGATGGTGGAGCCCAGCGGCCAGCCATTGCGGCCTGCGAGCTGTATGCATCACCTCCGCGAGTGATTATCGATGCATCCGAGACCGTCTTCTTGGGGGCCGCTAGTGTGGCGCTTGAGTCCAACTACCCCGGCGCACAGGTGCGGTATACCCTTGATGGGAAGGCGGTTACCGCAGAGTCCATCTTGTACCGCAGGCCCTTCGTCATGGACAGGACCTGTCTTCTCACGGCCATGGCCTTTGCAACGGATGGGTCTACGCCGATCCCTTCCCATCAGCACTTTGTGCACTACACCGCAGAGACTCTACGGACGCCCGAGTTTCTCGGCTTGCTTCAGTTGCGCGCCGGACTCGTGCGGTCCGATTCCGACCCCCAAGGGAACACCTGGATCGGGTTCGTCTTGGTGCCTCGTGACGGGATCTACGCGTTCTTCAAACCGGAATCCTTGCGGGAGCGCCTCTACATCGGGGACTACGATCTGTTCGGCAGTTCGAGCCCCATAGGCGAAGTGGGTCTGAAGGCGGGCTGGCATGCGTTGCGCCTCACACGCCCGGCTCACGCCGTGCCCGTCGAACCGCAGATTGCCTGGCGTGGACCTGGCGTGGCCAAGGGCGTTGTGCCCGAGGAGAACCTGGGGCACCGGCAACGGGTCGGGAAGGATGAGTAGTAACCGACGTTACTTGGGCGCGTCCGGTGGAGCGCTCTCGCCCCCCAGATAACCGAGCGCCTCTAGAGCCTTGAGCACCTCAGCGCTCTGCTCGCTCAAGTCGCCAGCCTGTGCGTGGTCGGAGTGCTTGAGCATCTCGGCATAAGAGCGTGCTGCGAACCGTCCAAACTCATCTGCCTCTTCGTTTCGAACCTGGGCGAGATCCTGAGCTTCTCCCGGATCACTCTTGAGGTCATAGAGTTCTACGGTGCCTGGCTCCACGTTGAAGATGGCTTTCATGTCCCCGTTTCGTACGACCACGTTGAGGTCTCCGCGACCTTCTTTGTAGGGCTTGAAGTACTTCTTCATGTTGTTGCGGATGGAAACCACGCGCATGTTCATTCCTGAATCCCCTTCACCTCGGATCAGGGGCAGGAGGCTTCGTCCACTCATGGGGGGCTGATCCAAGGGACAGCCGACCGCTTCAAGGATCGTGGGCATAACGTCCACTAGGGATACGGGTTGGAAGATCCGTTGGCCCGCGTGCTCGTTCTGCGGGAAGCGCACGATGAGAGGCACGTGAATCAGCTCCTCATAAGCAGATTGATCGTGCTGCCAGCCGCCATGGTCGCCTAGCTCTTCTCCGTGATCGGCGAGCATAATGAACAGTGTATTCTCCCATCGGCCCTCCTCCTTGAGGGCGTCGATGACGCTCCCGAGGTGGTCGTCTGCATCGCGCACGGAGACCGAGTAGAGGTTCTGAATCTCCTCCTTGCGCCGATTAAGGCGGCGAATCCACTGCTCCTGGAGTTCCGTGTTGTCGATCGTTCCCAAGGGATTCTTCTTAACGAAATCCTCCCGCGTGCTGCGGCGATAGACGTCGACTAACTCCCCGTACTCCTTCAGGAATTCAGCCGGAACCGGGTCGAAGGACTGCATGAACTTCTTGCGCACCACGTGCGGATCGTGAGGCTCGGTGTTGTGCACATAGAGCAGGAAAGGCATGGGCGTGATAGAGGCAAAGAACTCTGCCAACTGGGGCTTGCCCGTCTGCCGTTGCGTGAGGGTCGCCTGGTCGAAACCGCGCTTTAGACCCCACTTACCGCCCGCGTAAGGATTGCGATGGAACGAAACCGTCTGGTAACCCCACTCCTGAAGCAACTGGGGGAAGGTCACAGTGGCGTCGGCCATGTGCAAGCGGTCGTGTACCACGTTGTGCTCGGCCATGTGCTTGCCCGTGAACAAGGATACGACTGAGGGCAGAGTCCAGGGTGCCGCGGAGCTGGCCTGATCAAACACCACACTCTCCTCGGCCAGCCGTGAAAGGTTGGGCGTCGTGTCCTTGTCAAACCCGCCGGGTCCCGTCCAATCGGCCCGCAACGTGTCCACCAGGAACACGACCACGTCCGGGGGCTGCACCTCTTCGGCCGTGATTACCGGCGCGTTCTCAACGCAGCCGGCGAGGGGCAATAGGCCGGCCAGAATCAGAAATGGCCTAGCGGCCAACTCTTGAAGGGTCTGTTTCCTCTGCATATTCCAATTGTACCCCTTCAGACGGAGCTGAATGAATACGGATGATGGGGATCGGCGGGCTACCACGGCCGAAATCCACAGGTACCTCTAGGTGGTGGGCGTGTAGCCAAGCACCGGGCCAAGCCATCGTTCCGTTTCAGCGAAGCTGGAGCCGGTCCGCTTGGCGTAGTCCTCCACTTGATCGCGACCGATGCGACCCACCTGGAAGTACTTAGATTCAGGATGGGCCATGTAGAGTCCGCTGACGGATGCCGCCGGCGCCATGGCTAGCCCATCGGTCAGGGTGATGCCTTGGCTGTCGGGCTCCAGCAGTCGCCAGAGCTTCTGCTTGGGACGGTGGTCTGGACAGGCCGGGTAGCCGAATGCGGGGCGGATTCCTCGGTAGCGCTCTGCGATCAGGTCGTCGTTGCTAAGCCCTTCACCTCCGCCGTAGCCCCATTCTTTTCTCACGCGGGCGTGCAGGTACTCGGCGTAGGCCTCGGCCAGACGGTCGGCGATGGCCTTAGCCATTATGGATTGGTAGGTGTCGTTGTCCGCTTCAAACTCGTCGGCGAGTTCAGCGACTCCGTGCCCTGTACTCACCGCAAAAGCGCCTACGTGGTCTTCGAGGCCAGAGGTGCGAGGAGCGACGAATTCGGCGAGGCAGCGGCTAGGATGACCGTCGATAGGCGTCTGGCGCCGCAGCATAGGAATACGGGCAAGCTCCTCGCTACGCGCAGCGTTTTCGAAGAGCACCAGATCATCACCGTCGGAGCACGCGGGCCAAAAACCGTACACGGCGCGCGGCTGGATCAGGTCCTCGTCCACGATGCGCTTGAGTAGGTCCTGGGCGTGGCCGTACAGTTCGGTGGCTGCCTCTCCGAAGCGCGGATGCTTGAGGATGGCAGGGAAGCGCCCTTTTAGCTCCCAGGTACTGAAGAACAGAGTCCAGTCGATGAACGGCACCAGGTCCTTAAGGGTGACGTCTTCGATGGCGCGCCGTCCAATAAAGGGGGGCTTGGGGAGGTCCTCGCTCTTCCAAACGATTGCAGTCCCCTTGGCCCTTGCTTGCTCCAGCGGCAGCAGCGGCTTTTGGATCTTGCGCTCGTGCAGGTCTCGCTGGCGCGCCTGTTCCGCTAGGTTGGCCGAGTCCAATTCGGCCTTCCGCTTGGGATTGAGGAGGTCTGAGACGGCAGCAACTGAGCGCGAGGCGTCGTGCACGTGGAGTACGGTCTGGGAGTACGCAGGAGCAATCTTAACCGCAGTGTGTTGCGGGCTCGTGGTCGCGCCACCGATGAGCAAGGGGATTTGGAACTCTTCGCGCTCCATCTCCTTTGCCATGTGGACCATCTCATCCAAGGAAGGCGTGATGAGCCCCGAGAGCCCAATCATGTCTACCCCTTCCGCACGCGCCGTGGCCAGAATCTTCTCGGCTGGGACCATCACCCCAAGGTCGATGATCTTGAAGTTGTTGCAGCCCAGAACGACACCCACAATGTTCTTGCCGATGTCGTGCACGTCTCCCTTGACGGTTGCCATGAGCACCGTGCCACGCGCTTTCGCACCGCCTCCGGCCTTCTCTTCCTCCATGTAGGGCTCAAGGACCGCCACGGCCTTCTTCATGGCGCGCGCACTCTTCACCACTTGCGGCAGGAACATTTTCCCCTCGCCGAATAGGTCGCCCACGATTCGCATACCGTCCATGAGAGGGCCTTCGATGACGTCCAAGGGCTTGCCCATCGAGAGTCGGGCTTCCTCGGTGTCCGCCTCTAGGAAATCTAGGATGCCATGCACCAGGGCATGGCCGATGCGTCCGCTCACATCGGCTTCGCGCCAGGAGAGATCCTCCTCCTTCTTCCTACCCGTGGAATGGACACCCTCGGCGAAATCCACCATGCGTTCCGTCGCGTCCTCACGACGATCAAAAATCAGGTCTTCCACGTGTTCAAGCAGAGCCGGATCAATGTCCTCGTACACATCCAATTGACCAGCGTTGACGATGCCCATGTCCATCCCGGCACGGATGGCGTGATAGAGGAAGGCCGAGTGGATGGCCTCACGCACTCCGTTGTTCCCGCGGAACGAGAACGAGAGGTTGGAGACGCCGCCGGAGATCCTGCATCCGGGGCAGGTGCGCTTGATCTCGGTAGTCGCTTCTAAAAAGTTGATTCCGTAGCGGCGGTGCTCTTCAATCCCCGTCCCGATCGCAAGAATGTTGGGGTCGAAGATGATGTCACTGGCTGGAAAGCCCACTTCCTCAGTGAGCAGCTGGAACGCTCGCTGGCAGATATCCACTTTGCGCTGGGCGGTGTCCGCCTGTCCTACCTCGTCGAAGGCCATCACAACGACTCCTGCACCGTAGCGCCGGATCGTTCGGGCGCACTCCAGGAAGGGCTCTTCGCCCTCTTTGAGTGAGATCGAGTTGACGATTCCCTTGCCCTGAAGGCAGCGCAGGCCAGCTTCCAGAACGGTCCACTTGGAGCTGTCCACCATGACAGGCACGCGAGCGATCTCAGGCTCAGCGGCGATCAGGTTCAAGAAGCGTGTCATGGCTTCTTCGGAGTCGAGAAGACCCTCGTCCATGTTGACGTCCAAGATGTTGGCACCGCTCCGCACCTGTTGGAGTGCCACCTCCACTGCGGGTTCAAATTCGCCTTCGGTGATGAGGCGTCGGAAGCGTGCAGAGCCGGAGACATTCGTACGCTCGCCGACCATGAGGAAATTGGACTCGGGTGTAACGCTAAGAGTCTCAAGGCCCGTGTAGTGGGTGATCCCCGAATCGTTCATTGGCGGCCGTTGCCGCGGGGGAAGTGACTCCATGGCCTGCGCGATGGCACGCACGTGCTCGGGGGTAGTTCCACAGCAGCCACCCACCAGGTTGAGGATGCCGTGCTCGGCGAATTCGCGTACCAAGCCGGCGGTTGTCTCCGGTTCCTCGTCGTACTCACCGAAAGCATTGGGAAGGCCGGCATTGGGGTAGCAGCTCACCCAGCAGTTGCTCAGGCGCGCAAGCTCAGCGACGTAGGGGCGCATCTCTTTGGCGCCCAGGGAACAGTTCACTCCGATGGACAAGGGGTGGACGTGGCTCACCGAATGCAAAAACGACTCAACCGTTTGGCCGGACAATGTGCGTCCACTTAGGTCGGTAATGGCCACAGAGATCATCACCGGTAGATCCAGACCGGTCTCGGCTCGTACCTGTTCCATCGCGAACAGAGCGGCCTTCGCATTGAGCGTGTCGAAGATCGTCTCCACCAAAAGAAGATCCACTCCGCTCTCGGCTAAGGCGCGGATTTGATCGGCATAGTCCGCTTGCAGCTGCTGGAAGGTCAGGCTGCGAAACCCCGGGTCGCCAACATCCGGGGAGAGGGAGAGCGTCTTGCTCGTCGGACCCACGGCTCCCGCCACGAAGCGCGGCTTGTCAGGGGTGCGGGCCGTGTACTCGTCTGCAGCTTCACGGGCGATACGGACAGCGGCCCGGTTGATAGCCACCGCCTGGCTAGCGAGGCCGTAGTCCGACTGGGCTACAGCAGTGGACGTGAAGGTGTTCGTCTCGATGATGTCCGCCCCGGCCTCTAGAAATTGCCGGTGGATGGCTCCAATGGCTTCTGGGCGCGTGAGACTCAGCAGGTCGTTGTTGCCCTTGAGGGGAGGGCCCTCGTGGTCGGCGAAGAGGTCGCCCCGGAAATCCTCCTCTTCGAGGTGCAGACCCTGGATCATGGTCCCCATAGCACCATCCAAAATGAGGATACGCTCCGATAACAGTGCGTCGATTTGGTTCCGCACGGAGCGGTTTTTGTCGGACTTGTTCATGGCGTGGTTAGACGTCGGCGGGGCGTTGGCCGGTTGCGATGAGGGTCATGAAGTGGGGGGGTTTGGGGTCGCGTGCCACGCGATCCACCCGGACGTGAGCGAACCCTGCTTGAGTCAGTAATTCCTCAAGGTTGCTCTCAGTGAAGCCCAGGTGCCGATCCTGAAGTTTGTCGCGAACCCAGTCTTCGGTGTGGGCAAGGAGGTCGATCACGAGAACTCGGCCACCCGGTTTGGTGATTCGTTGAGCTTCTTTCAAAGCACACGCGGGTACGCGTGCATGGTGCAGAGCTTGGCTGAGAACGACCACATCGAAGGAGTCGTCTTCGAGAGGCAGATCCTCGATCTCACCTTTGACCGTCACGATGTTCTTGATGCCGCGGCGCGTCGCGCGCTGGTTCAGTGCTTCGAGCATCTCGCCCGAGAGGTCCACGGCTGTGACAGACTCCGCAACTTCAGCCAGCATCAGGGTCAGCAGTCCGTCTCCGATGCCCAGATCCGCATAACGCGCCTTGGGCGCGAGTCGAAGAATGGAACGAGCCAACCCCTCCCAGGTTCGCCCGGGCAGGACCTGCTCTCCGAAAGTGGCGGCCACTCGATCAAAGTAGGAGCGATCCTCTTCCCGCCTTCGACGCTGCAGCGCTTCCCACCCCGCCAGATCGGAGGCGAACTCCGCAGAGTCGGCGTGGTCGCCGAGGACCTCCTCGAGCAGGGGCAGGGAGGGACCGGGCTTCAACGAGTAGAAGTTGCGTCGACCTGCTTTTCGATCGGTGACAAGGTGCACCTCTTTCAGGAGTGTCAGATGGGTGGAGGTGCGGCTCTGACCCAGGTTCAAGACCTCCATCAGGTCGCTGACAGAAAGCTCGCCTTGCTGCAGTAGGTGCAGGATTCGCAGGCGCGTCTCATCGGCTAGGGCCTTGAGCACGCGGGTGGTACTCAAGAGTGATATCGACATATCTAGATAGTACGATATGACCGCTTCCTGGGCCTTTAAAGTCTTCTTTTTCCCACAAACGTGGGGAAACGAGCTAGCTGCTCTGGGTGCCCGCAGGAGCAGCGGTGGCGCGTTTCTTCTCTCTCGGGGGGCCGCTGCCGAGCATGACGGCTAGGGGTCGTGTGGAGTCCTGGCTGGCCAGACAGATCTGGAGGGAGGCGGTGAGGGGGACGGCTAGAAAGCCTCCCACAACGCCCCACAGGCCGGCCCAGACGACCACCGAGACGACAACCACCAGGGGAGAGAGGTTCAGCTCTCGGCCCAGGATGCGTGGCTCGATGAAGGAGCCCAAAGTCAGGTTCACGGCCAGGTAGGTGCCCATGATGGCCGCCGCCTTCGTCCAACTGGCCTCTACCGCGAGGGCCGTCATCGTGGGCAAGGACCCGGCGATGATGCTCCCGAAGGTGGGGATGTAGTTGAACATGAAGGTCAGGAACCCGAAGAACAGCGCGTAGGGAATATCGAGCGCAACCATGACCAGATAGCAGAGGGATCCGGTGAGAAGTGACACCACCGTCTTTACTCCCAGGTAGCGCTGAATTCCACGGCCGATGGTGTTCAGTACCCGCTCCGCATCATCGTGCCGTTCGCCCGCGATGGAGAGAATCTTGCGCCGGAACACCGCCTGCTCGGCAAAGATGAACACCATGTAGATCAAGACCAGGACCACGTTGGCCACAAATCCGAAACCGCCAATGGCAAGATCGCCAGCCATGCGATCTACGGGCAGCTCACGCAAGGCTTTGGCGGCATAGCGCACCACGCTCTCTGCCATTCCTGAAGACGCTAGGCGCGTCTCAATCTTGTTCACGATGTCTACCCAGCCACCCGTCTCGCCGATCAGGTCCTCCTGGCTTTGCCCGGGTAGTAACTCGAGGCGCTCCGCCATGGGGTCTAGAGAGGTTTCCTCATAGGGCTCTGTGATGGACGCGTCGGCCGAGTCTCCTCCGCTATTGAGGAACTTCTGGACGTTCGCGTTGAACAGCAGACCGACTTGAACAATGCCCAGGAAGAGGAGCCAGACCATCAAGATGATGGTCACGGGCGGGGGGATACCCCTGCGCTTCAGCCCGATAACCACCGGCTGCAGCATGCTCGCTAGCAGAAGAGCGATGACCAGAGGCTTGAGGATGGCACCTCCTGTGTGAACCACCCACCCAACGAGGATCGTAGCAATGATCCCCAGCAGGAACGTTAGGGCGCGGTTGGTTGAGGGCATGGCTCTAGACTAGGGCTCCAGGTGCGTTCGTTCCACGGCCTAAGGGGCTCACCAGATAAATCAACTGGGCTAGTGACCCTGGATGCTCTTGGCAAAGGCGCCGTGTTCTCTGCGCAGGATCTTGAGTTGCTTGTCCGTCAGCCCCTTGTTCGTGCGTTCGAGCATGGTGAAAAACCAGGCCGCCTCTTCTGGGGTGACGGGACAGCCGACGTTGCCGTCGGGTCCGTCGCTGTTGATCAGGGCCTTGCCCTGGCTGTCGAGAATAACCATCCATGGGATGCCTCCGCCCTCGCCCTTGCGCAGGCGCTTGGCCACCTCTTCACCGTTCGTCATGCGATCGGTGTCGATCTTCACCAGTACGTAGCTCTTCTTCAGGATGCGATTCACCTGCTTGCGCCCGAGGAACTCCTCGAGCTTGCCACACCAACCTCACCAAGGGGCACCCAGGTGAACCAGGACTCGCTTGCCGCCCTCGGCGGAAGTGGCCAGCGCATCCTTGAGCACCAACTCTGCGTCCAGAGGCTTGGGCTTGAGCCGCTCGAGGGTCGTGGTTAGAAGCTGCGGGTCGAGCTTTCCCTCCCCGACCCAGGCCGATGCGGGCTCGTGGGCAAGCAATTTGCCCTCTCCGTCGAACACACTGATGGCGGGCAGGTCCTGACCGATTTTTACGCCCAGGCGCTTGGCCAGACTTCGGTCCTTGCTGCCCTTGTCTCCGTTGGCTCGCACCATCACGAACTCGCTTCGTACCAGTGTCGCCAGCTCGCGATGCCGGGTGAGCATTTCGCCCAGGGTCTTGGTGGTCGTGCCCTCGGCGGACGTCCACATCACAAGTACCCGCTTGTTGTCGTGTGCGGCCTTGTTCTTGGCGAGCTTGTAGAGCTCGACCGTTGTAGGTGGCGCGGGCTCCTGTGCGGGCTTCTTCTCGGGTGTCTGGGCGCCAAGACCCAGAGTGGGTAGCAGCAACAGGGGGGCCAGGAAGCGGAAAGTGATGGACATGGAACTCCTTGAGAGGGCCGATGGGGGTCGGAATAGCCGGTTGTGATCTTACCCAAGGGCGCCCCCGGCTGGTGCACTCGATTGCCCGGGATCCGGTGCCTCAGTCCCTCTCAGCCTTCACGGTTACCCATCCCGAACACCCCGTGCAGGTAGTCCAGGCTCTCGCGCGCGATGCGCTCGGGGCCGGGCTCGTAATCGAAGACCTCCACGGACATCCAACCGTCGTAGCCCACATCGCTCAGGGCGGAGCGGATGGGTCCGTAGTCCACGTCTCCCATGCCGGGCCCAAGCAGGCATGGGTCGTTGGCGTGGAAGTAGTGCAGGTGTTCCCCGCTGGCGCGGATGACTTCGTCGATGGGAATCTGTTCGTGGCTCATGGCGTTGACGTCCAAGTGCAGACGGCAGGCCGGGTGATCCACGGCATCCACAAAGGCGCGTCCCTCGGCGGCGGACGAGAGGAAGTTGGTGTAGGAGGGAGGGAGGGGTTCCATGGCGATGGTCACGCCTGAACTCTGGGCTACCTCGCTGATGGAACGCACAGCTTCCACGGCGCGCTTCGTAGCTGCATCCCGGTCCCAATCATCATCGAGGGAGCGCTGTGCGGGACTACCCCAAACAAGCACCTCGCCGCCCATTGCCGCGCATAGTCGGGTTAGGTGTTGCGCGAACTGCACCGTGCGCTCCCGCACGGCGTTGTCGGGCGTGGTGAGGTGCAGACCCTCGGGAGCTAACAACAGCCAGTGCAGGCCCGTGACTTCCAAGCCACCCGCGCGCACACGCTCTCCGATGGCGGTCGCGTCCTGTTCTGTCAGCGTGCTCGGATCCTCCGCGAGGGTGAAGGGAGCGAGTTCGAGCCCTTCAAATCCCACTGAGGCAGCGTGTTCGATTGTCTTGTCGAGGGTCCAACCCTGATAGGTCTCGTTGCAGATGGCGAATTTCACGCGGGCTCCTTCGGTTGACTCAAACGGATACGGCTGGTGCAGCCTCTTCGCTTCCACAGTGGATGCAGAAAGGCAGCAGATTATGGCGACTGCCACCGCATGAATTGCAATTCGCAAATAAGCCTGTGCCGCAGGCGGGACAGGTAAACTCGTTCCCGTGATCGTCCGGGTAGGAGTAGGTGCACTCGGGGCAGGTGTTGCGGTGATAGGACTCGCGCCGCTGTTTGAGAAGCAAATCAGGGCGTGGCCGGGCTGAGGACTGCAGCAGACGCACCAGGAACCCCAGCACGATCAGGACGGCAACTGTGAGGGCGATGTATTTGAAGTACTCGGCGTCGAAGTGCTCGAACATGACCACTCCCACTTGCAGGAAGCTGGCCAGAATGAGCGCCTTCAGGATGGGCCGGTAGATGGACTCGCGCTTCTTGGCCAGGGCCCAGGCGGCCAGCAGGAAGACTGGGATGATGAAGGACAGCTTGTAGATCGCGAGGGTGTGTTCGTGGTCCTTGTCAGCAGCCGAATAGAGGGCGTAGGCCTCTTCCCTCTGGGGCTGGACCTGGCTCTCCAAGGTCACCAGGTTTTGCCTTATGGCGTACTCCTGGGCGCTCAAGTTAGCCGCTTTGGTGTTGGCTTCCTCGAAGGTGGCCTGTGCTGAGATATACCGCTCGTGGGCCTGATCCAACTCCTCGCGCAGTTCATCACTCGGGAGCCGTCCGGCCGTGAGCTCGAACTGATTCACCTTCTGGGCCTGGGCCCATGTGTCCCTAGCGACTTCCATGGCTTGGCTGCGGTTCTGCTTGATTCCGTCTTGGCGTGCCTTGTCCACCCGGATCCCTTCAAGTGAGGCATTGAACTCTTCCTGGGCCCGAGTCAGTTCCGCATCGACCCCCGCGTCGTAGAAGCTTTGGTGATTGGGGCGTTGCAGATCATTAATGTCGCCAATGATGAATCCGAGTAGCCAGATGAATAGGAAGAACAGGACCACGGACAGAAGTCGGATGGTCCAACGCATGCCTGCGGGGGATGAGTCTTTCATAGGTGCTCGTTCGCGATCTTGCGAATGGGGG
>JAPKBO010000307.1 GCA_028823395.1 Planctomycetota bacterium
TGTGATCTTGGAGGCGGCGGATTCTTTCCTTGGGGACATTCTTGGGCAGCTCAATCAGCAGGCCGCGCAAATCCATCCCACCTACCGTTGGTGGGACACGACCACGATTTTCTTGATCGGCGACAACGGTTCTCCGGGCCGCGTGGCGCGCTTGCCTTTTGGCAAGCCGACTGCGAAGGAGACGCTCTTCGAAGGAGGCGTGCGGGTTCCCTTCATTGTAGCCGGTTGGGGCGTCGCTCCTGCCCGCTGGGGGCAACACAGCGCGGAAATGGTTAACGTAGTTGACGTATTCTCGACCATCTGCAGCTTGACCCAAACACCCCTGCCCCAGCGCACCATCGATGGCGTGAATTTGCGTCCTTATCTGCGAGCTCGGCCTGCGGCAGGTCTGCGGACCTTCTCCTACGCGGAGAAATGGCACAATCCCAAGGGCGTCTGTTGGCAAGGGGGAAACGCTGTGGATCGCGTGTACCGCAGCACGACTTATGGTGATAATTGGAAGATCCACTACGCCAAGACTCGGCAGAGTTGTGTTTTCTACGATCTGATTGCGGATCCCTGCGAGCAGGTTCCTTTTCTTTGGGACGACCCGGTGGTGGTGCCGTTCCAGGCTGGACTCTGGGCCGAGGTGAGCGCTCTGGTGGATAAGGACACCTGTGACAGCATTTGTCAGTGAGCTGTCGTGGCGCTTGTCGGTGAATCCTGTGGACGCCTCTTACTGATTGAGCGATGGGGTACGCAGGCGCAGTCCATCGGGGCCCGTGGGGAAGGTGTCGCTCAGCAGGAGGCTGGAGCCCCGTAGGATCCCCCCGAATCCGTGGCGCGCCCGCAGGTGATCGAGAGCGCTCTCCAGACGGCTGTCTCGGTCACTGGATCCGAACAGTTCGCCTTGAACCTCCCTCTCTGGACTCAGGGCTAGGAGGCTGACGCCCACGCGCTTGACCAGGGCTCGCCGTCTGGGGAGGGCCGCCAGCAGGGTTAGGGCGTGCTGGCCCAGGGCCTCGCTGCCCGATCCGGGTTGGGTCAGGCGTTTGCGTTTGTGGAGGCAGGAGTGGGGGGCTTCGGTGCCCGTTGACGCCGCCCGCGCGCGCACGTGGGGCGGGCGGGTGTCCACGTAGCTCAGTCGGACTTCCAGAGAGCCGGCTTTCAGGTGGTGCTCGCGGAGGCGTGCGCTGGCCCGTTCGACGAGATATAGGAGCATGGCCTCGACCCGTTCGCGGCGCCCCTCCTCGGGCTCGAAGGTGCTGTCGCGCCGAATGGAATGAGGAGGGCGCGCCACCAATTCACCCACGGCGTTCAGGTGGTGGGAGATCTGCACGGGATCGTCGTCTCGGCCGTGGGCGCGATCGTGCAGGGTCAAACCGATGGGGCCGAAGCTGGCGAAGAGCACTTCGCGTGAGACCAACGCCAACTCGCCCACGGTGCGAATGGAAAAACGCTGCAGGGCGTGCCCGACCTTGTGGCCCACCCCGGGCAGGTGGCGCACGGGTAGGCATGCGAGGAAGGCGCGTTCGTGGCCGGGCAGAATCTCCGCCACTCCGCCCGGCTTACCGAGCTTGCCCGCCAGCCGCGCCAGGATGGGGCCTGTTCCCACGCCGACGGTCACGGGCATGTGAGTCTGTTCCCAGATCCGGGCGCGCAGGCGCTCGGCCACGGTGAAGGCGCAGCCGAGCAGGCGCGTACTGCCCGTCAGGTCCACGAGGAAATCGTCGATGGATGTCACCTGGATGCGTGGCGAGACATCCAGCAGCAGGCGCACGATCTCCTCGCGCTTTTGGTTGGCGGCTTTGGAGTCGCCGGGTACGAACACGGCCTCGGGACAATGGCGCGCCGCCTGGGAGGCGAACATGCCGGGGCGCACCCCGCGCCGGCGAGCGGCGTAAGAGCAGGACATGACCAGATTGCGGCTGGTGGGGGAGCCGCCCACCACCACGGGCCGATCGCGCAGCTCGGGGTGCAGGGCCTGCTCCACCGATGCGAGGAATGCGTCCACGTCCAAGTGCAGAATGCGCCGGGTGTGTGGGTCCAGGCGTTCATCCCGATGGGCCATCATGATATGCACCCTAACAGAACACGAACAAACATGGGAGGCCAGACCTCGCGGGTGCGCTAGGTAGGTGGCCGGGTAGGATCGTCAGCCATGGACATCGTCCTCGTGCATCCCCAGATTCCCCACAACTCCGGTTGTGCGGGGCGGTTGAGTGCGGCCCTGGGTCTACCCCTGCATTTGGTGGAGCCCTTGGGTTTCTCTCTGGAGGACCGCTATCTCAAGCGCGCGGGGTTGGATTACTGGCCCATGGTGGACCTGCACGTCCACGCCGATCTGGACGCTTGTTGGGAGTCCCTCGAGTCTCAGGGCTCGCGCCCCCTGGCCGACCGAGCGCGACTGTTCTCCGCACGGGGCGGAACCTCTCTGTTCGAAACGCCCTTCGAATCCGACGACGTGCTGTTCTTCGGTAGTGAAACCAAGGGCCTGCCCGCGCAGTTGTTGGAGCGACTTGAACTGCAGCGCGTCTACGTGCCCATTCGCCCAGGTGTACGCAGCCTCAACCTAGCCAACACGGTCGCCCTCGGTGTGTACACGGCCATGCATCGAGCGGGTGCGCCCATGCCCGACAACGATGGCACCTACGTTCCGCACCCTGAGCGCGAACGGGACGTGTGGCCCGCCGACGTCCTACGCACGGACTAGTCCCGCGCGCGCAGGAGCACGAGTAGGCT
>JAPKBO010000308.1 GCA_028823395.1 Planctomycetota bacterium
GGTGACCATGACCAAGGTGTTCTCTTTCAGGCCTTGTGCACGGAGGCCTTCAAGGAGGCGTGCAAGTTCGGCGTCCACAAAGTGAATGGCCCCGTCGTAGAGCGAGACCAAGCGCTTGAGGTCGGCGGGATCCATGTCCCCGCGCACCGGCGAGTCGGCACTGGTGACGTGGTGTCCGTCGATGGGGCCCTCATAATCCTCGCCGAAGAGCGAGAAGTGCGGTTCGGGCGGGTGGTAAGGGTCGTGGGCGTCGAACAGGTGCACGAACAGGAAGAAGGGCTGATCGCTTGAGGTGTCCTCGTGTTCACTCAGCCATGCCAGGGCGCGGTCTATGGTTTCGGGGGCGCTGGGGCGCGCAGCGTCAAAAAGATCCGGGTGCTTGGCCGCAAGAGCCTTCATGCCCTCCACGTCTTGGGTGGCCTGCAGTTGATCCCACTGGGGCCCGACCTCGGGGTGTGAGTAGAACGTGTGTCCCAGTCGCTCCCAGACATCGAAGCCGGGTCCGAACCCGAACTGATCTTCCAGGTATTTCCAGGTGAAGAACCCCGCGGTGGCATAGCCGGCGGACTGCAGGACCTCCGACACAAAGACGCCTCTCAGGGGTACTTCGATCGGCGCGCCCTGAGCGTCCTGTCGGGAATACAGTCGATCGTCGTCCACTCCGTGGGCAGACACGGGCAGGCCCGTGAGCATCGACAGGTGGGCGGGTAGAGTCCACGAGCTGCTTGATATGGTGCGCTCGAAGCGCACTCCGTCCACGGCTAGTTGATCGAGCGTGGGCGTCGTCTCGCGCTCGTATCCATAGCAGGAGACGTGGTCCGCCCTCAGGCAGTCGACGCTTACCAGGAGCAGGTTAGGTCGCGCTGAGCCTTCAGGGTCTGGTCCCGAGCATGCCCCCAGAAGAAGACCCAGGGCCGCAAAGACCGGAAGATGGGTACGGATCATCACAATGGGCAGCCTAGCACAGGCCAGGAGAGGAGCGTGAACTCTTGTTCGCCGCACCAACCGTGGGCATGCCAAGCAGCGGAGCACACGCATGAGGGTTTTCCGATTGAGGGTTAGCCGCGGTGTCACAAAGCAGGTTCAATGCCCTCGGCTTGTGGGAGCTTTCCGTTTCTCTCGTGAGCAGGGAAAATCCACTTCAGGAATTTGACGTTCCTGGCATGTTTCGAATAGAAGGAAGAGGGCGACGGCGCTCGCTGTTTCTTACAGCCCAAGAGGGCGATTTCTGTGCAATTGAAGAACTTCGGCCGCAATCAGACCCTGAAGCCGTCGTCGGCCTACACGCCGGCTGACGAGGCTGAGGTATTGGAAATCCTCGCCCGTCATCGTGGTCAGAGTGTGCGCACTGTCGGTCGGCTGCACAGTTGGAGCGATGCCGTTCTTGCAGACGGGGTGCTCTTAGATCTGCGACAGTTGGATGGGGTCGATCTTCAATCCGAAGGCGACCAGCTCGTCGCGACGGTTGGGGCCGGCTGCCAGATCAAGCGCCTCCTGGAGGAGCTGGGGCGCGAGGGGGCTACGCTGCCCTCCCTGGGTTTGATCACGGTGCAGACTATCGCTGGCGCGATCTCAACGGGCACCCACGGTTCGGGGCGTAACAGCATGTCGCACTACGTGGTCGGGGTTCGGCTGGCGCGCTATGACGCCTCCGGCCATGTGGTCGTCGAGGATTTGTGCGAGGGGGATGCGCTTCGTGCGGCTCGCTGCTCCCTGGGGTCCATGGGTGTCATCTTGTCGGTGAAAATTCGTTGCCGACAGCAATACAAGGTGCAGGAGCACTTCTGCGAGTACCCGCAATTATCGGACGTGCTTGAAGCCGAATCCGCCTTTCCACTCCAGCAGTTCTATTTGATCCCCTGGCGCTGGTCCTACATCGCTCAGCACCGGCAGGAAACTGACGCGGCGCGCTCCTCGCTCGCGTGGCTCTATCGGCTCTACTGGCAGCTGGTGATGGATCATTGCATGCACCTGGTGATCCTGTTCCTTGTGCGCTGGTCCCGGGTCCATCGGCTGATCCGGCTCACGTTCCGGAAAATCCTGTTCGTTTTTGTGGTGCGTAACTGGCGTGTGGTGGATCGCTCCGACGCCATGCTCGTTATGAACCACGAGGCCTATAGGCATATTGAAATGGAGCTATTTGTGCGCAGGGACCAGCTGGCTCATGCGCTTGGCTTCGTTGAGGAGGTGCTCAAGGTTGCTGGTGGAGTGCAGACGGCTCTCTCCAGCGAACATCAGGAGCGGGTCGAAGTCATGGGGATGCAGGCCGAGCTAGTAGAACTTCACAATAAGCACTGCCATCACTACCCGGTCTGCGTGCGCCGTGTTGTTCCCGACGACACTTTGATCTCGATGGCCAGCGGAGAAGGGGAGGACTGGTATGCGGTGAGTCTTATCAGCTATGCGAAACCCAGCCGACGAGAGGGCTTCCTTAAGTTCACTTCGTTTCTTGCCGCCAGCATGTCCCACCTGTTCGATGCGCGACCCCACTGGGGCAAGGTCTGCCCACTCAATCCGGATGAATTGCGGTCCCTCTATCCCCGCTTCGACGAATTCCGTTCCATCTGCTCCACCTTTGACCCGGACGGCGTTTTCCAGAACCGCTGGACGGCGGCGCTCCTAGATCCCGATGCCAGCACGGGTGTCTCCCGACAAGACCCATCGGATTAGAAATCCGATGCACCTTCCAACCTGAGCTGGCGCAAGCCCCCAA
>JAPKBO010000309.1 GCA_028823395.1 Planctomycetota bacterium
GACCCTGCTTGGGTGGAGGCCATCGGTGTGCTCTTGCGGCAAATCGGTCACGTATTGCACACCAGTCTTGTCGTACGGAACGAACGCATCGTTGAATTGCTCACGCGCTATGAGTCGCTCCTGCAGGACGTCAAGCGTGAGCGCGGCTTGTACGAGTTTGCGGATATTCCCCGCGCGCTAGCCCCCCGTGAACCCGGAGCCCCCGGACCGATTGCCGGCCGTGATCTGGAGTTGGCCTATCGATTGGACGCCACCTTGAATCACCTTCTCTTGGATGAATTCCAGGACACCGCTCCCGTCCAGTGGCGCGTCCTCTCCGAGATGGCCGAGAACATTTGCGCTGACGGCAGTGGCGAACAGAGCTTCTTCTGTGTGGGCGATGTGAAGCAGTCCATCTACGGCTGGCGCTCAGCGGAGCCGCGCCTGTTGGCGGGCCTCAGCGAGCACCTCAACGTGGAGAAAGAGGCTCTTAGGAAGAATTACCGCTCATCGGAGGTGATCCTCGACACGGTCAATCAGGTGTTTCAGTCCCTATCGTCCTCGTCCGTGTTCGCGGAAAAAGGGAAGCAGGCCCACCTGCTGGCAGCCAAGAAGTTCGAGACCCCATTTGAAAAGCACGAAGCTGACGCCGATCTGCCGGGAGCGGCAGAGTTGCGCCAGGCGCGTCCTGCGGTCGGGGACGAGAAGGAATGGATGCCCGTGATTGACCTGGCGGTGGAGCGTGTTGTGGCTTTGGCTAAGGAGTGCCCAGAGGCGACCATCGGCGTGTTGCTGCGCGCCAACAAAGTCATCCCGCGCCTGATCGCAAGACTCCAGATGGAGGGTCTCCCCGTGAGTGGGGAGGGCGGCAATCCACTCACCGACTCGGCGGCCGTCTTGCACTTGCTCTCCTTGCTGCACCTGGCGGATCACCCATCCGACACCATGGCCGCTTTCCACCTGTCGTCATCGCCTTTGCCGGCCGTTTTGGGTTGTGCGGACGTGGTGAAGGATCGGCTGGCCCTATCCCGCTCGGTGCGAGAGAAGCTGGCTGAGTCCGGCTTCGGGAAACTGTGTGCCGACTTTGAATCGGCCGTGTGTGGGCACTCCGCCTACAGCGAGTGGGACCGACGCCGCTTCCGCCAGCTTTGCGATGTGGCCTTCGCCTGGGCCGAGCGCCCGGGCCTGCGAGCCGACCGCTTTGTGGACCTTGTGCGTGCCCACAAGGTGGAGGTCCCCGCCGCTGCGCGCATCAAGGTCATGACCGTGCACGCTTCCAAGGGCCTGGAGTTCGACGCGGTCATCCTGCCCGAGCTCGATGGGACCCTGGCAACAAACCGCTGGACCTTCCTCGTGAACCGGCCGGAGCCGCACGGGATGTTGATGACCGCCACCATCAATCCCAGCAAGGACGTCGCCGCTCTCGACCCGTCTCTTAAGCAGCTCTACCTGAATCAGTCCATGCGCGAGGTGCAGGAGGCCCTGTGTGTGCTCTACGTCGGCATGACCCGCGCCAAGTACCGCTTGGAGATGTTGGTGTGCGATCGCAAGGGAAAGGACGGCGGGGCCAGCCCTGCTGGCATTCTCCGTACCATGCTGGGCACCAATGACGCGGATGGAATGGTGCTCTGGCGCCATAGTGGTTCCACCGCGCCTTGGTTGCCTGAAGCTCAGAAAAAGCCAAAACCCTCAAGCGGTCCCCCGGAATCCAAGCTTGATCTGTCGCCCACCACGAGGCCGCGGCGTCTACCGCGTCGCTCGCCCTCCTCGGAAGAAGGGGGCTGGATCCAGAGCGGTGCGACGCTCTTGGCGCCTTCCTCAAACACCGGGACGCGCTTTGGCCTGGTTGTGCACCGGTACCTACAGGAGTACGAGTGGCCCGCTGAGGCAGCTCTGGATGAGGACACACTATTGGCTCTGGCCGCCTCCATTGAACTCGATGAGACTTTGCGCGGCGAAGCGCTCGCCTATACGCGGCAGGCCCTCGATAAGCCTGACATGCGGGCGGCATTGAGCAAGCCGCTAGGGGGCACCGATGGTGATGAGTGGGATGTCTGGCGCGAAAGGGATTACTGTCTCATTCTTCCCGGTGATGCTGGGCCAGCCACTTGGTGCGGCTCCTTTGATCGGGTCCTCTTGCGGCGCCAGGGGGAGAAATTAGTGTCTGCGATCATCCAGGACTACAAGACGGACAGGGTGGACGCGGACACCGTCGACGAACGGGTTGCCTACTACGCCCCTCAGCTGCGCGCTTACCGGCGGGCCTTGTCTTCGATGACAGGCCTCCCAGAGGAAGCGATCGGGGCGCAGTTGCTATTCCTGGGCTCGGGCATCGTGAGCGAGGTCGGCCCTTCCGACTGACTCCCGTTGCGTGCGGGCTAGGCCGCACTGCGTATGCCGTAGGCCCTGTGCGAATGGGTGGCATTGGCAGACCGGTCGACATTGGCACGGAGGCAAAGCTGTTCGTGTTCCAGAAACCGAACCACGGGAATCCGCACGCGCCGGACTCTAATGCAGTATCAGCTCGCCGCGCACGGCGAAGTGGTCGCTGTAGCCCTCTTCCCAGACACCCCTGAACTTGCGGAATCGCGCGGGCCGGTGGGCGTTCTTCTCCGTGTCGCGTAGGAACTCAGGGGCGTGCACTCTAACGGACCCTTCGACGTAGTCGATTCCTTGCCCGTCCAAGAGGCCCGGGCTCACCATGATCTGGTCGAAGACGTTCCAGGTCCAATC
>JAPKBO010000098.1 GCA_028823395.1 Planctomycetota bacterium
AGGAGGACGCGTACGTGGTTGTGTCCCAGGGCGGGTCGGTCGCGGCGGGCTTCCAGGGCGAGGGGCTGGAGATCCTCCTGAAATCCCTGGCGGACTCAGGCGCCACAGGCGGTCGAGAAGTGCGCGTCTACGGCCTCTCGGTGCCGGGTTACAAGCAACCCCAACAGCTGACCCAGTTGGCCTACCTCCTCTCCCAAGGTTGCCATCCAGACCTTGTCATCAACCTGGACGGGCTGAACGAGCTGCGCATTAGCAGCGAGAACCTGACCTCGGGGCTAGAGCCGAGTTTTCCCTCCCGAGGACAATGGGGTTCACTCCTCGCGGCCCAGGCACTCGATGGCCTCGAATTAGACGGTTTGCTGCGAGTCCATCAGGCCCAGCAGGAGGTGTTGGACTTAGGCCACCGGCTCCTCGAGCGGGGGGATTGCGCGAGCGCTCTGGCTGGAACCCTGGCCCTCTCGCGCATGGCCCGCTCCCAGGACCAGTGGGCTCGGGCCCAGGCGGACCTGATCGATTCCCGCACGGAACGCCAGAAAAGCAAGGGCGCGGTGGGCTACAAGGCCAGCCCGGAGGGTCGCGACGCGGTGCTTGAGGCGGTTGCCTGCTGGAAGCGCTCGTCGCTGGCCATGCACCAGCTGTGCGAGGCGCGCGGGATCCGCTACGTACACGTCTTGCAGCCGACCCTGCATGACGAAGGCTCAAAGGTGATGAGCGAAGAGGAGCGGCGTGTTGGGATCGATAAGGACGGACTCCATCCGGCCGTGGTCCGCGGCTACCCGCTCCTGCGCGAGGCTCTCGCAGAGTTGCGCGATATGGGTGTGGAGGCCCTGGACGCCTGCAGCGCTTTCAAAGACATGCCCCAGACTATTTACGTGGACAGCTGCCACGTAACGCAGGAGGGCAACAGCATCCTAGCGAGCAACATTGCACGGATGATGGGACTGCCCGAGCCATCCGAACCGCCCGACAAAGAAAGTGACGCAACCAAGGACAAATGACTTCTCTGGATATTCGCAACGAGTCAGGCGAACGCCTCGACCACGTGTTCACGCCCGCACAGGAGGCTGGGCAGAACGCTGACCGCAAGGTGGTCATCGTCGGCCACGGCGTCACCTCTCACCACGACAGGCCCTATCTGACCCAGCTCTGCGATGCTCTGTCCGCCAAAGGCCTCGCCTCGCTTCGCTTTTCCTTCTCGGGCAACGGGGATTCCGAGGGCCGCTTTGTGGACTGCTGCATCTCCAAGGAGGTCGCGGACCTAGGTGCGGTGATCGATGCCCTTGATGGGTGGAGCGTGGCCTACATGGGCCACAGTATGGGGGGTGCGGTGGGAGTTATGCGCGCGGCCGTCGACGAGCGCATAGGTGCCCTGGTTTCCCTTGCTGGCATGACCGAGGTGCACGGTTTCATGCAGCGCCACTTCGGTCACCTCACGCCGGGTGAGGACTGCATGCTCGATCGTGAGCACGCTCAGCTCAGCGAGTCCTTCCTTCAAGACGCGCGCGCGATCCAAACCACTCTGCCCCAGGCGAGCCAGGTGGGAGTCCCCTGGCTTCTGGTCCACGGCACCGAGGACGAGCTCGTTCCCTTCGAAGATTCGGTGCGCTGCGCGCAGGCCTGCCCCCAGAACGCACAATTGGCACCCATCGAGGGGGCAGATCACTGCTTCACCGATCGACTCGACGAAGTCCGGAGCCTCGTGGTGCCTTGGCTCATCGAATCCCTCTAGAGGCGGCATGACCCCCCCCGGGGAATATTCCGGACCACGGACCCGGGATGGATTTTGCGGAGGACGCGGCGATTCGTTTAGATAGCCCCGCTAGGGAAGGCCGTGTTCCTCCCCCAAGGCTCCCCCCCCCCCGCGGACCCCTCCCCCCCCCGAAGGAAAATCATGAAAGGTGTCGTGACCGGTAGCGATCTCTCTACCAAGGAAAAGAAACTCCTCTTCTGGGCCAGCTTCCTCTCCCTCGCCGCAGCGGGTGTGGGCTTCGCCTTCAGAATCGCAAAACAGGGCGACTACGGCAAAGAGTTCACCCTGACCTACCAAGAGGTGGGCCAGATAATGGGGGCCTCTTTCTGGCCGATCGCAGTGACAATGATCGGCTTCAGCCTGCTCGTGGATCGCACGGGCTACAAGCGCCCGATGTACCTCGCCTTCCTGCTACAGGCGGGTTCGGGAGTACTCTTCTACATGGCGGATGACTATTCAGGGCTGTACTACGCCTCCGTCTGTGCCGGCCTAGGCCACGGTATTGTCGAGGCCGTCATCAACCCGGTGTGCGCGGCCGTCTATCCCAAGAACAAGACCACGCGCCTCACCATCCTGCACGCAGCCTGGCCCGCCGGGCTCGTAGGTGGAACCCTGCTGATCATGGGAGCAGATTGGGCGGGCTTCACGGACTGGCGCCTTCACGGCCTGTTCATCCTGATTCCGGCCGTCGCCTACATCCTTATGTACCGCCCGTGCCGTCTGCCTGTCGACGAGCGAGTTCGAGCCGGCGTGACCTTCAAGGCCATGCTCCAGCAGATCGGCTTCCTGAGCGCAACCCTGGCCTCGATGCTGCTCGTTTACGAGTTGGGCAATGCCTTGGGCTTCAGAACCGAGCAGGACTGGCTGCGCAACAGCGTGATCATCGGTGTCGTCATCGGCGCGGCGTTTGGTGCCTACGTAAAGTCCCTTGGCCGCCCGCTGTTCTTCCTAATGTGCCTCCTGATGATCCCGGTCGCCACGGCCGAGCTGTCCACGGACTCCTGGATCCAGAAACTCGTCGGGCCCTCCGTCAAGGATCTAGGGATCAATGCCAGCTTCGCGATCGTGTTCTCAGCCGGCGTGATGCTGGTCTTGCGCGTCTTCGCGGGCGGAATCATGAAGCACATCTCGCCGCCTGCGCTCCTATCCATTAGCGGTCTGCTGTCGGCCATCGGGCTCTACTGGCTCTCGGAGGCGGAAGTGGGTCAAGCGGTGTTCATCGCCTTCCTGATCTACGCCATTGGCCAAACCTACTACTGGCCCTGCATCCTCGGCTTCACGGCGGAACGCTACCCCGAGGGTGGCGCACTGACTTTGAACACGGTGTCTGCAATGGGCCTGCTCTCGCTCGGGGTCATCGGAAACCCGATCCTCGGCGTGGAGTTCGACAAGGAAATTCACGCCGCGATGTCCGAGAAGGACGCGGTTTTCACCGAAATCGCCACGGCTCAGAAGGATTTCCTGGGGACGCCTCATGACTCGATCAACCCGGTCGTGCTTGTAACGGCGAACGAGGACGAGAACGAGAATGGGATTCTCGACCGCGACGAGAACTCCGGGGGCCTGGACACGGATGCCAAGGCCAAGCTTGCTGCCGCTTGGGCCTATATGGACGGGCTGAGTGAGGGCGAGAACGTGGAGCTACGCGGCCTCTACGACGTGGAAGATGAGAAGGCTGGCCGAAGGGTTCTGGTCTACGCCACGCGCTTCCCCATCATTCTTGTCATCGTCTTTGGCATCATCTTCCTCTACTTCCGTTCGAAGGGTGGCTACAAACCTATTGAGCTAACCGAGGAAGACGGCACCTGACCTCCCCCTGAGTGACGCGGGGCGTCACATCCACTTACAGTTGTCGGTCACGACAATGAGAACTGCAGCCCGCATCCAACCCATGCGGGCTGCTTCTGTATCAGGCGTTTCGAAGGGAATGCCCACGGCCAAAGGGGCACTCCCGTAGGATCGGTACAATGCCCACGGAGACCAGTCCCCCCCGCGTCTGTGCCTACGTCTACCCCGGCTGGCACCCGATCCCCGAGCGGGATGCGTCCTTCCACCCGGGCTTCACCGAGTGGGAGTTGGTGCAAGGCTGCAGGCCGCGGTTCGAGGGACACTCTCAGCCACGCCTGCCCCTGTGGGGCACCTACGATGACCGTGATCCCGCAGAGGTCGAACGACGGATTCGACCGGCGCTAGACCACGGCATCGACGCCTTCGTGCACGGGTTCTTCTGGTGCCGAGGTAAACGCGTTTTTGAAGACGCCCTCGATCAGGGTTTCCTTGCGAGCCCCAGCGGTTCCCGAGCGCCCTTCGCTCTCATGTGGGCCAATCGCATGCCGCGCAGGGTCCTGCCCGTGCGCCGCAAGGACCTACCGGTCATTGATGAGACGCGGCGCGTCCCCAGCGACGTGGAAGACTTCGGCGCACTAATCGCCCACCTGGCCGAGCACTACTTCTCGCGATCCAACTACATGCTCCTCGATGGTCGTGCCTACTTTTCGATTTTCGATTCCACCTTCTTCCTGCGAGAAATGGGACTCGACAACGCCCGAGAGGCCATTTCCCAGGCACGCGCATGGCTGTCCAAGAACGGCTACCCCGACCTGCACCTCGCCGCGATCGATCCCTCGGATAAGGTGATAGGGCAAGTGCGCGAAGTCGGTTTCGACAGCGTGACGCACTACGTGCTACTACCCGAATGGAAGGGGCCTTCATTGCAAGACTACAGCGAATGCACCCGTCGCCGCGCCGAGCAATGGCCGGGATTTGGGGAACGCGCAGGCCTGCCCTACATGCCCTCGGTGGCCCCCGGTTGGGACGCTTCCCCACGCGCGGCGGACTTTGGCCAGGAACGGCCGGGCAAATACCCCTGGTCTCCTGTGGTCACTGGCGAAGATCCCGCCCTGTTCCAACATGCCCTTGAACAGGCCCTCGCTTTCGAGCAACAAGGGGATTCTGGCTTGGTTTTCGTAGCATCCCTGAATGAGTGGGGTGAGGGACACTATCTGGAACCGGACGAACGCTTTGGAATGGGCTGGATGGAAGCCGTGCGGGACGCCCGGCTAACGCGCTAGGCTGCCAGTCTCCATTTCCATGCCTACTCCTCGAACAACCCCTCCGGCCTTGGCTGCTGCCATCACTCAGGCCCTCCGACGTGCGCAGCAAGGCGAGAGCTTCAAAGAGATCCTTGAGCAACTTCTGCTCGAGTTGACACACGAGAGCGCTGATGCCTTCGCCTTATTGTTGGATGCAGGGCGCGGCGCATTCACACCCCTACTTGAGGGCCACAGTGGCCGGGCCCTGTTCATCGGTGATGCATGCTCCGGTACTCCCGTGGCTCTCGGGCACATGGGGTTCAACGTTCTACGCGTGGACACCTGCGGGCTCCGTCTGGCCTTCGCCAATCTGCGGGACGCTTCGTTGGACCACCCAGGTCAGAGCCTCCTGACAGGTACCGATCCCCGGCTGCCCTTTGCCGATGACAGCTTCGATCTCGTGGTGCAGGAAGAGGGCCTTCCCCACCCCGCGCTGGGCTGGGGGCACGACATGGATGAGCTGTGGCGTGTCTGCCGGGGAGAGTTGTGGATCAGCGCGGACAATCGGCTGGCATACAAGCGCTCCACGGGAATGCGCGGGCAGCACAAGAAGGCTGGCGCCCTCGCCTGGATGAATGCGGCGCTCTTCCCCCGATCCGGTGAGCGCACCTGGGCCGGAACTCGCTCGGCTCTGCAAGCGAAGAGTGTGGCCCTGCGCTCGTACGCTCTCTACCCCCATTCAAAGGACTTCAGCCACGTAGTGGCCCTCGATGCCGAGTTGCCCCGCCTGACGATCGGCCCCATGGAGCGCAAGAATCGCCTTAAGACCCTGGCTGCAGCAGCTGGCCTGTTTCCCTGGTTGACACCCTCCTTCGCGATCCACGGATCCCGAGAGAAGGCCGGCACCCAACGCTTGGATCGAATCCTGGCCGTCATCGCCGAGCGCCTCGATGAACCCGTCCCGCAGGTAGAGCACGTGGTCTCAACCCGTAGCAACAACTGCCTGGTGCAGACCCGCCCCCAAGGTGCTCAGCCACATGCTCTCTCTCATCTGGAGAGCACGCCGCCCGGCTACTGGATCCTGCACATCCCGACCAATCCCTCCACCGAACGAATGCTGCGCAACGACGCAGACTTCTTACGGCACATCCAGACGGCACACCCCAAGCTACCGATTCCCGAACCCCTGGTTTCTGAGCGCATCGAAGGCCTGTTCTTACATTGCGAACGCAGGCTCAGTGGGCTGGCGGCCCCCCAGTTGGCAAGCGACCCCTCCATTGAGAAGAAACTCTTGATGGACGTGGCTCTGGATTTCTGCGAGCTGATCGTGGAGCCCGATGCCCTGATCGATGAAGCACGGTTCGCTGAGCTCGTCAGCCCGCGATTCCAACTAGCACGTAGATTGTGCGGTCACGAGGGAACAGCAGATGCACTGCAGGCCATGCATGAGGATGCCCGCGAGTGCCTCGTTGGTCGGCGCATTCCGTTGGTCCTCTATCACGCCGATCTGCGCCCCAAGCACCTGCAAGTTCGATCCAATGGGAAGGTGGTGGCCTACCTCGATTGGGGTGCAAGCGAACGCTGCTTCCTGCCCTACCTGGATCTCCTGCACCTGATCGTGCACCTCTCCAAGGGGCACAGTCCCGACGCTGCAGCGGCATGCGCTCGGGTCCGAGCCGGCCAATGGCTCCCCCACGAGCGAGCCGCCCTGGACCTTTACGCCAGCTACCTTGGGTTGGATGAAGAGGTCCAAGCCTGCCTGGAGCGCACCCTGCCGGGCTTCATGGCAGGGATGAGCGAACGCAATTGGGACTACAGCCGTCCTCAGTGGGTGCGACGGCAGTTTGGGCTGGCCTAGGCCCCCCCAACGCCGATTCTGTGCCCACTTTGCCCCCCAATTCAGGCTATTGTTCACGGCCCAGCCAGTACCAATCCTGACCGCTCCCGCTTCCTCAGCCGGAATTAATCACCCGTCATGCTCCTGACCGTCATTCTGCCGCTCCTCATCGCGTTGGCACTCCTCTTCACGGGCCGTGCCTTCTGGGCTTGGTGTCTCCCGCTCGTATACGTGCTCTGGCAATGGCGGAGTGGATCGGAGGATCCCTCTTTCATCTTCTGGGTGGTCACCAGCATTGCCGCCGTATTCGTCGTCATTGCCGGCTTCCCGCCCGTGCGTCGCTTGCTGGTCACAAAGCACCTGCTCAAGCTGATGAAGCCCATGTTTCCAATCATGAGCGAGACAGAGCGCACGGCGCTCGAAGCAGGAACGGTTTGGTGGGACGCAGACCTGTTCACGGGTCGCCCGGACTGGAAGAAGCTTCTCGACTTTCAAGGTCCTGGATTGAGTGCGCGCGAACAGGCCTTCCTGGATAACGAAGTCGAACACCTCTGCAAACTCGTTAATGCTGAACAGGTGGACACGGAAGGCGACCTGAGCGCGGAAGCATGGGAGTACCTGAAGGCCAAAGGCTTCATGGGCATCATCATCCCCGAGGAATACGGCGGGCTTGGATTCTCAGCGGAAGCAAACTCCGCCATCGTGACCAAGGTCTCAAGCCACAACATCACCCTTGCCGTCACGGTCATGGTCCCCAACTCACTGGGCCCCGCTGAACTGCTCGCTCACTATGGCACCGAGGAGCAAAAAGACCACTACCTACCCCGTCTCGCCAAGGGCCTGGAAGTCCCGGCATTCGCCTTGACGGAACCCGGCGCAGGATCGGATGCGGGCGCGATGACCAGCTCTGGGGTGGTCTGCCACGACACGTGGAAGGGGAAGGAAAATGTCCTCGGCATAAGGCTCAACTGGAACAAGCGTTACATCACTCTTGCTCCCGTCTCGACCCTCCTCGGACTGGCGTTCAAGCTGAAAGACCCCGAGCACCTGCTGGGTGACGAGGTCGAACTGGGCATCACATGTGCCCTGGTGGACACCGCTCTGCCCGGCGTTCACGTTGGCGATCGACACGACCCCCTGGGCGTCAAGTTCCTCAACGGCCCCACCCATGGAGAGGACGTGTTCGTGCCCCTGGATGCCATCATTGGCAACAAGGCCATGGCGGGACAGGGCTGGCGCATGTTGATGGATTGCCTCTCCGCAGGGCGTTCTATCTCCCTTCCGGGCCTGGCTGCGGCCGGAGCCATGGGTACGACCCGTGCAGTGAGCGCTTACACCCTATTGCGCGAGCAGTTCGGCATGCCCATCAGCAAGTTCGAGGGTATTGAAGAGCCCTTGGCGCGCATCTTTGGCAACACGTACTGGATGGATGGGGCCCGTCGCCTGACCGCCGCTTCGGTAGCGGCCGGTCAGAAGCCCTCCGTGCTGTCCGCCATCGTCAAGGCCTACATGACCGAGGCCATGCGAGACGTAGTCAACGACGGCATGGACATACAGGGCGGCGCTGGAATCTCGCGCGGCCCGCGCAACGTTCTTGCAGCCGCCTACCAGGGCATACCAATCGGGATCACCGTCGAGGGCGCCAACATCCTGACGCGCACCATGATCATTTTCGGTCAGGGTGCCATCCGTTGCCATCCCCACGCCTTCACCGAAATGGAAGCTGCGCGCACCAATGACCTGAAAGCTTTTGACGGTGCTCTCTTCAAGCACTTGGGACTCATCACCACCAACATGACCCGCTCGATCCTCTTGGGTCTGACCGGGAATCTGCTGGCTCCCTCGCCGCGGCCCGGACCGGCAGCCAAGCACTTCTCACGCATGACGCGGCTGGCAGCGGGCTTTGAGTTCACCTCAGAACTGGCCATGGGCTCCTTGGGTGGCACGCTCAAGCGCAAGGAGATGATCACCGGACGCCTGGCCGATGCCTTGGCCTGGTTGTACCTCGGCTCCGCAACACTCAAACGATTCCAGGACGAAGGTGCCCGCCCGAGCGACGCTCCACTCATGTCCTGGGCTATGGAAACCGCCGAGCAAAACATCCAGGACGCCCTCAGCGGCGTGTTGGACAACCTGCCCAACCGCCTTCTCGGACGAGTGGGACGGATCGTTGTCCTGCCCCTAGGCCGAAGCCTTCGTGGTCCGAGTGATCAGTGTTCCAGTGAAGTGGCCCGCGCGGTTATTTCGGATGCAGACCTTCGCTCTCGCCTGACACGCGGCATCTACCTACCTCCACGCACCGAACCCGGGTTGGGTTCTTTGGACCGGGGTTACGACCTTTTGCGAGCCACGGCGACCCTGCGAGGGAAAATCAAGGCGGCCCAACGAGCAGGCGAACTACCCCGCTCACGCGACGGCATTCTCGAACTGGCCGTGGCAAAAGGCATCCTCACAGAGGAAGAGCGTGGCCAGGTTCAGGACGCATTCGACGCCCAATTGGACCTGATCCAGGTGGACGCGTTCGATGCGGCAGCGTATCTGGCGCGCTGCAGCGCCTAGGCCGGCGGCCCGCAACGCGTTCCTCACGTCCCGAAGTGGGACCCCATAGAGGGCCATAGGAGCTATGAGAGGGGGTCTGGTGCGGCCTCATGCCCGACCTCAAGGCTAAGGGCAGTGGGCCTGGGATTGGGTCAAGAGCGCGGGACAAGGAAGTCGATCCAGGAAGGGGAATCCCCTACCCATGCCTGACCGTCCTCTCACCCTGACCCTCCTTGCCGGAGGACTCGCCCTCGCCGTCTTATGGACGCACCACGAGCAAAGCGAGGCCGTCGACAAGCACGTCGCTCGCGTCGAAAGTGAAACGGCGCAGAGAGAGGTCATGCAGATGGTCACATCATTGCAGGGTGAGGTGGGCCAACTCACATCCATCGCGCAGTCCATGAAAATGCTTGGGGGGCCCTTCTCAGAGCGCCCGGAGGACGTGGATGCGCTCTGGGTCGTTAGCCTCCCCGATCGAGGCAAGCCGGAGGTACACGTTCAGCGCGGTAACCTAGAGATGCCCACGGACTTGCCCATTGTGGACGGGGCCAAACTTGCAGGGCTGTGGCGTACGAAGTCAGGGGATCCTCTCCTGCTCAGCCTCTTGCCCCTCGAACTTTCAGATACGGGCGGACAACCGAGAACCCTTGTCTTAGCACGACTGCTCGGCTCTGAATGGGCCACGGCCTTCGCCCGCGACACCGGGCTGGATTGCAGGCTCTGGGATCTGGGTGCCCAAGCCATCCTGCCACCCGATGCCGATCAAACCCTGCCTCTACTGTCTCACGAATCGCACATCGTTAGGCGCGACGCTTCAGGAACACTGGTGGCCTACCAGGCCTTCGGAGACGTGGCTGGCCGGCCACAGCTCTTGCTTTCAGCCCGCAGCACCATGAACCTGGAGAAGCTCGCTCAACCCGTGTTGGACCATTCCCTGTACTGGTCAATCGGGCTGGGAACTCTGGCGTGGGTCTTGTGTGCGGTGCTGCTTTCACGAAAGTGGCACGGCCCCGGCGCGCATGCCACTTCCTCGCAGACCTCCGACTCACGCGAGCTTGGCGGCGTGCTGCACAACATGGGGAACGTGTTGAACAGCGTTAACATCTCGGCGTCCGTGGTTTCCAAGCAGGTCGACGACCTGAGCCTGGGAGACCTGGGTGGAATCGCCGGTGCCCTGGAAGAGCACAAGGACGACTTAGCCGCATTTGTTGCCCAGGACACGCGTGGTCAACACCTGCGCCCGCTCCTCAACGCCCTCTCCGTTCAATTGGGCGACGAGCGTCGCGGCTTAGCAGCAGAGGTCCAGATCCTGAGTGAAGGCATCGAACACATCTGTGATCTCATTCGCTGCCAACAGGGACGAGCGGATCTGATTGACCGCTCCGAGGAGGTGCAGTTGGGCGACCGACTGGAGGAAGCGCTCCGAATTACGAACCACGGCCTCGGCACAGATGCCAATCTCGAAGTGGTTCGTGAATTCGATGATGCCGACAGCATCGAGACTGACAAGAACAATCTGATTGAGATCCTGGTCAACCTCGTTCAGAACGCCCGCCAATCCATGAGTTTGAATCCCTCGAGATTGAACCGCCTGACCCTACGCGTACACCGCACCAGTCCGGCCCGCGTTCTAATCGAGGTTGAAGACACAGGCGGAGGTATCACCCCCGAGTGCATGGGCAAAGTATTCGACCTAGGATTCACGACCAAGGAAGACGGACACGGTTACGGGCTGCATACGGCAGCCATCGCGGCTCGAGAAATGGGCGGCGCCCTTTGGGCAAGCAGCGCAGGAAAAGGGTTGGGGGCAACTTTCACCCTTGAGCTGCCTACCAATCCTGCCGTATCCCAGATCGCGCGCCGGGAGAATGTGGCATGAGCGAACGATTCAATTCCTCTCCGGCTCACGAGGCCAACCGGCGGATCTTGATCATCGATGACTCGCCCGCAATCCATGGAGACGTGATCAAGCTTCTGACTCCAGCACGCAGCGAGCTTGGGCCCTCCCGGGACCTCGCCGTGGCACGGGCAGCCTTCTTCGGTGGCGAAGAAGCTCCCACTAAGGACTATGGATCCTTCGAGTTGAGTTCGGCCTATAGCGGCGAGGAAGGTCTGACCATGGTGTCACAGGCCTGTGATGACGAGCAGCCATTTGCCCTGGCCTTCGTTGACAACCGCATGCGCGACGGCTGGGACGGGGTGGAGACCGTGCGCCGTCTTTGGGAGGTCGACGCACACTTGCAGGTGGTCATCTGCACCGCCTACTCCGATTACAGCTGGGATCAGACCGTTGCTGCTCTGGGATGCACCGACCGCCTACTGATCCTGAAGAAGCCCTTCGATCCGGTGGAAATTCGCCAGATGGCCTCTGCTCTTACGGAAAAGTGGAACGCATCACACCGGGAGCAGCACCTGATTACCCACCTTGAGCGTGCGCAAGTCGAGCAGAGCGCTTATGCATCTTCACTCGAGACAATGAACAGGGCACTGACCAAGGCCCAGGCCGCGGCGGACCAGGCTTCCAAGTCCAGAGCTCGGTTCCTCGTCCAATTGGCCGACCAAATGGGCACGGACCTGAGCCAGCTTCTGGATACGGTGCTCCTCAACGAAGAGGGCGTCGACATCAGCACTGTCATTTCCTCCAGCACCAAGGTCATGGAAACCCTCACCCGTGTCATGGATCTACACCAACTGGAGGCTGGGGAATGGGGCCTGCGGACCACGTCAGTCGGAATCGGGGATCTACTACTCCGCGCCATTCAGCCCTACCGTGCGCTCGCAGAGCAGAAGGGCATCGTCCTGGAAATCGACGCCGAAGATCACGGTGAAACACGGATCCGCTGCGACGCCAACCGCTTGGGGCAGGTGCTCACACACCTTGTCGAAAACGCGGTACGTCACACTGCCGAGGGAGCGGTCATCCTCCGCGCTTCCCTTCTGCCTACGGGCGATTGGAACCACACCCGCCTGGTGCTGAGCGTGGAAGACACGGGCCAAGGACTGGCCGATGAACTAGAAGGGCGCCCCTTTGAGCCTTTCATCGCCCACGAAGGCGGAGTGGGCCTGGGCCTCGCCATCGTGCGCGGACTAGCCCGCCTAATGTCAGCCACCGTGACCCACGAACCCCGGGAGGCAGGGGGCACGGCGTTCCGATTCAGCATGGAAGCTGCCCTTGAAGACCGTGCGCACGTGGTTGCAGACAGCAGGTGAACTGCGACGAGCCGCACGCTAGGCTGCGGTCATGTGGACATCCATCGCACTTGGCTTGATCGCGCAAGACACACAGGCCCTGACGACACCGGAGCCTGAAGCGCAAATCGAAGGGGACCTTGTGGCCCATTATCTCGACATGTTGCAGGCCAACGTCATCGAGTGGGGCGCGAACCTGCTGGTTGCCCTGCTGATCTTCTTGATCGGCAAACGCGTCGTCGCAGCCGCAGCCCAGGGCCTGCGCAAACTCATGGCGCGCGCCAAGCTGGATGCCATTCTGGTCAACTTCCTGGGGTCGATCGCCCACGGGCTAATGATGCTCTTTGTGGTGGTCGCCGCCGTGCGACAACTCGGCATCGACACCTCGTCCATGGTGGCCTTGATCGGTGCGGCGGGATTGGCCCTGGGGTTTGCCCTGCAGGACTCCCTCGGCAACTTCGCATCGGGTGTGCTGTTGATTCTCTTCCGACCCTTCACTACAGGGAATTACGTTGAGGCTGGTGGGGTAGCCGGAACGGTGGAGAAGATCACCATCTTCACGACGGTCATGCGCACGGGCGACAACCGCGAGATCATTGTGCCCAACAGCGCAATCTTCGGAGGCACGATCACAAACTACTCAACGCGTGCCACGCGCCGCATCGACATGATGTTTGGAATCGGATACGAAGACGATCTGCAGCTGGCCAAGACAACTCTGATGGAGATCCTGAATGCAGACGAGCGGGTGCTGAAAGATCCCGAGCCCAGCGTAGCCGTCGCGGAATTGGCGGACAGTAGCGTCAACCTCAAAGTGCGCCCCTGGGTAAAGACGGACGACTACTGGAGCACACTCTCGGA